>JAPOHH010000006.1 GCA_029979505.1 bacterium
ACACACATGTTTTTAGGGTCTCTAATCGACTTCGTTTAGCTCCAGGCAAAACAGTTGAAATTGTTGAGAAAAAATTAATTAAAAATATTCCTGATGAATTTAAAAAGCATGCCCATCACTGGCTGATAATATTAGGAAGATATACTTGCATAGCTAGAAAACCAAAGTGTTATGAATGTAAAATACAAAAGTTTTGTCCCTATAAGCCAAAAACAAAAAATACATAAAAGTTAATCAAGTAATTTTTTTCTTTATAGTTTTCCAAATATCAATCATTTCTGCAGGTCCTGCATATTCGATGTTTCTTTTTTTCATTTCATCTTTAATTTTATCCAATCTAGCTTTGAATTTTTTATTCGCAGATTCATTGAGTAAGTTCATATCAATATTTAAATGTCTAGATAATGATATTAATGAAAAAAATAAATCACCAAATTCCTCGATGATATGTTGTTGATTCTTACTAATAATAGCTTCTTCTAACTCATCGGTCTCTTCACGAATCTTATCAATAATTTTATCAAGTTCAATCCAGTCAAGCCCTATTGCTTTTGCTTCAAGTTGAAGTTTAATTGATTCTTCAAGGAGATTTTTTGACTTCATCTTCAAAATTATATAGTAATATAGCCAAATGGGTAGTACTCGACAATTAATGTTAACATCATGGCTAGCCTCGAATAGTTTTGATAAGGATTCTATTTCTGTGCTATCTGCGGATGCAAGTTTTAGACAATACTATCGAGTAACCAAGAATGATATATCTTACGCTGTAATGGACTGTCCTCCTGAAAAAGAGAATCTTGAAAGTTTTTTATTGATAACTGAAAAGCTTAAAAATGTAAAACTTAATGTTCCAGAAATATTTGAAGTAGATAGAGAAAAAGGATTTCTTGTAATGACTGATCTTGGTGATAATTTATATTCTAAAAAACTCAATGATGAAACTGTATATTGTTTGTATACAGACGCATTAGAGGCAATTGTAAAGATGCAAACTAAAGTTGATTGTTCGGGATTACAAGATTTTGGTAAATATTATGAAGATGAAAATAATCTATTTACTGAATGGTTCTTGAAGAAACATCTCAAGATTGAATTAGATGTATCTTTAGAGAAGGAAATTACTTTAGAATTTAATAAGATTAATTCGATTATAAAATCAATCCCAAAAACATTTGTTCATAGAGATTATCATTCAAGGAATTTACTAATAACTGATACAAATAATCCTGGTATTATTGATTATCAAGATGCTGTAATTGGACCTGTTACATACGATTTAGTATCACTACTTAAAGACTGTTATATCAATTGGAATGATGGATTAATCGAAGACATGTTGGAAAGTTTTTTTAATAGAATGAAATCAAATGCGATAAATAATATTTCAGATTTCAGATACTGGTTTGAAATAACTGGATTGCAAAGACATATTAAAGCTGTTGGTATATTTTCTAGATTAAATTACCGTGATGATAAAAATAGCTATTTAAAGGATATACCTAGAACATATACTTATATTGAAAAAGTGCTAGATAAATATGAAGAATTATCAGGACTAAATGAAATTTTTAGTGATTTAAAAGTTAGTAATAAGATTAATATATGAAAGCGATTATTTTATCCTCTGGTAAAGGCAAAAGAATGATGCCGCTTACTAAAGACATACCTAAACCTATGTTAGAAATACATGGTGAAACGCTGCTTTTAAATAAAATAAAAATGTTAGAAAAGATATCTATCGATAGTATCTTTGTGAATGTTGCTTATAAAAAAGAAATTATAAAACAATACATAACAAATCTTACTCAAGATATTAACATCGTAGATGAAGGAAATGAGCCTCTAGGAACAGCTTCGGGTATTAGAAATATTACTCAAAATTTCAATAGTGAATCATTTATTGTTATCAACAGTGATGTCATAACTGATTTTAATCTCAAAATAATTAAAGACTTAGATTTAGGGCATAAACTAGCTCATATAGTGTTGGTTGAGACTCCTGATTATCTAGATGGTGATTTTGAAGTTGAAAATAATAATATTGTTAAAGGTATAAAATATACTTTCACAGGTATTGGTAAATATCATACGGAGCTTTTTAAAAAATATAATAATCAGGACTTAGGCGATATCTTAAGAGCAGAGAAAGACATAGGATTTACTATTTATGATGGCCAATGGATGGATATAGGGACTCCTGAGCGTCTAGAAAAAGTCAGGCAACTAATACAAAGCCCCAAGTAATTAAAAAGGCACCTACTACTCTTCTGTAAGCTAACGGATAATTGTAGGAAAGTTTCTCAAATAAAACGAATATTGTTAGCACAATTACCCAGAGTATATTCATTACACCTAATGCAAAGAGAGTAAGCATTAATGCCCAGCAGCATCCCACACAATAAAACCCATGTTTGTACCCAACAATAAATGCTCCTAGCTTACCATCTTGCCAATTGTTTGTTAGAAAACTCAAAGGTGACTGACAGACATTTAAGCAAGCATCTTTATATGGTGTAAATTGATAAATCCCTGCCATTATCAAGACAAATGCAGCCAAGTATGCGTGCATAGGTTCCATCATCATATTAAGGTAACCATTGGTATGAAGAAAATATTGTGGAAATGTAATAAATAGACTAAACAAAATCCAACTAGACAGATAACCTGACAGGAGAATCATTGGAGATGCAGATTCCTGGCCTTGCATTTTCTTACGTGCATTAAGTGTCGTATATAACAATAACATTGGTAGAATTGATGGTGTCATCATGGCTATCATCATCACAGACCACATCATAAATAAAAGAAAGAAATCACTAAAGACCCACATATTACCCATTGGGGGCATCCAAGTTAATACCTCTGTGATAATATTTGAATCTGTATTCATGGCCATAGGTTTATCCATGTTCATGGATTTATTCATATCGCTATTATCTGTATTCATTTTATCTTTCTCCATATCCATGGAGTTTGAAGACATGTCCATACTCATAGTCGATGGATTATCTAAAAATGGAAGAGTGTTCATGTGCCATCCCATTCCCAGGATGTAAAGCCAAGAAAACAGTAAAACAAAAGTAACCCCAATATAAACAATCATTCGATCTTTAAGTGGGGCTTGCATAGTCTTGTCTATCATAGGTATCTCAAAAAAATATGGCCTGCAAGAATGCAGGCCATATAATATATGCTCAAAACTATACTTCTATAGCTTCTTGTTTGTTTGCACCATCAAAGTAAACGAATGGTGAACTTAAGCCGTTTCCACCTTCCCATGAATGGCTAATTCCATGATCATTGTATGTAAGCTTTGAAGCTTTACTTACAGTAATTGGGTAAGGGGGAGCAACCGCTAGAGGTGTGTCGTGTACTACGACTGGACGACCGCCCGCGCCTCCAAGTTGTTCCATTTTATTTTCAGCAATACCTTCTACAATCACATGTCTTGTAGGAGAATTTACCATATATGTAATTTTTGCTCTTTTAGTTGGAAGATATTCACGAGGAGCACCTTTCTCACCTTTACCTAAACTAGCGATGACACCTAAGTGTCCGCCGTGGGCTCCGTGATAAGCTTCTCTTAATGCATTAAATTGTGCATTATTTGCTCTCTGGTCAATATACACTGCCATCTCAAATTGTCCCTTTAAAAGATTCTCTGGTGCGTTCAACCACATAGATACATTCAAGCCGCTCACATCTACATTTCCAACGTGGCCTTTTTCAATATTCCAAGTTAAGAAAGCTTTGCAGAAACCTTGCGTAGGATCTAAAAGAAGAAGACATGGACATATCGTATCACATGTACATGATTCAAAATATGTACCTTTCAAGTACATAGTATGATCAGCTTTAGCGGCTTTAGCATCATCAGAACCAAACATAGAACCAATGATAGGTGTAGCTGCAGCTACAGTGCCTAAACCTTTAAGGAAACCTCTCTTAGAATCTGAGACTTTTTTATTGTCTTTTTTCATATTTTTTTTCCATTTAATTAAATGTGCAATATAAGCAAATGCTAATAATGCATTACCCCTCTAATATTTTAGTCATAAATTTTGTTAATATCAAAATATATTATTAGTTACTTACCACATTTTAGATCTGTTATGGTAACAACGAGCTATTACGAGTGATTAATATGCCATTAGAGGCATAAATATATATAAATGATGATTTGAATTATGATAAAGTAGAAGATGTAATTACGACTAAGGGGGTCAAATGAGACATTTTAAACTTCTATCTGTACTGTTACTTACAGGAATTATCACTGCATGCGGTGGTGGAACATCTGCTCCATCAGAATATATGGTGAAAGTTTACCCAATTGAAAATGATTTCGATCGTTTCGAAGAAGTTGGTCCTGTATCATCTCGCGATGCATGTACAGCTAAGGCTATGGAAATGAAAGCAGCAGCTTACGAATGCCAGCCTAAATAAATATTTACGTTTTTTTACGTAAGATTATAAACCGCTAAATTCTAGATTTAGCGGTTTTTTTATGAGTAAAATTCTTTAATAAAATCCTGAGTATAATCATACATTTTCATGGAAATAGGCCCAGCCTCTTCCGAAACTATCATATTATCCAATTTGGTTATTGGAACAACAGGATTAGTTGAACTTGAGCAAAATATTTCATCAGAATCAAACAAGTCCTTTTCTGAAATTTCACATTCAGAAAATTCAAGATTATGTTTTTTAATTAAATCAGTTAGAAATTTTCGTGTAATGCCAGGCAGTAACTTATTGCTAAGTAGAGGTGTTTTTATAACGTTATCATTTACAATAAAAACATTACTCGCAGAACCTTCGGTAAGGTAACCGTCACGTATCAGTAAAGCTTCGTATGCTGCTTCGTTGTAGGCTTTGTTCTTAATCAATACATTAGCTAATAGTGAAGTAGACTTAATATTAGACCTGAGCCATCTATAATCATTCTCTGTAATTGCGTGTTTACCTTTTTGAATATCTTGTTTACTGAAAGGAGTATAATTTTCTCCCATGATGAGTACGGTTGGCTTACATGATTTAGTGTATATATGATTCCTAGCCTCATCTACACCTCTTGAGATATGAATGTAAATATAATGGTTCACATAATTATTCTTAATAATAAGTTCTTTTATTATGTCTATTATTTTTATGTCTTCAATGATGGATGGATTAATATGAATTAAGTCCAAACTATTTTTTAATCTCTTAATATGGTTTTCGATATAAAAAATATGCTGATTGTATACCGGAATTAGTTCATAAACACCATCACCGAACAAAAATCCCCTGTCTAATACAGAAAGCTTTGCTTTCTCTTTTTGAGTATAGTTTCCGTTTAAATAAACAGTTTCGTTCTGAGACATCATAGATCCATTAATAAAGAATCTACTGTTCTTCTGTATAAAGACCCCTGGTTTATATTCTCAAGTGCAGACAACTCATAGGTTTGTATAATTTTGTCTTTAATTTTTACATGTAGAAATCCGATAGCTTCATTCTTTTTAATTGGTGCTGTTAACTTTCTATCTATCACATATTGATATTTTAAGTTTTTCTTTTGGCGTCTTGGTATAGTTATTGACTTATCTTCATCGACGCCAAATTTGATTTCAGTTTTGTCCCCACCATATACATTGGCACTTGATATTGTCTCGTGTTTTTTAAATAGCTTATGAGTTTCAAAAAATCTAAAGCCATATTCTAGTAATGTCCGGCTTGATTGAATTCTTACATCTGGATTAGGTGCCCCCATGACAACAGCAATTAATCTGCGGGAACCACGTTTTGCAGAACTAGCCAAACAATACCCTGCGGCTTTAGTAAACCCTGTTTTAATTCCATCAACATTATCATCAATGAACAAAAGTTTATTCCGTGAGTATTGTTTAATTTCATTAAAAGTATACGACTTGGTTGAATATAGTTTGTATAAATTAGGAAAATTTATAATTAGTGATCTTGACAATTTTGCTATATCTTCTGCAGTCGTATAAAGACTGTCATTTGGAAGACCTGTTGCATTTGTATAATTCGTGTTTTCGAGGCCTATATTTTCGGCAACCTGATTCATATAAGTTGCAAATGTCTTCTCATCGCCTGAGATATGTTCAGCAAGTGCTACGCTGGCATCGTTGCCTGATACAGTAATGACTCCTTGCAAGATGTCTCTTAACTTGATTTTTTTACCCACTTCTATAAACATTTTTGAACCGCCCGTCTTCCATGCTTTTTTGCTTACTAAAATATCTTCGTCTAAAGAAATATTTTTCTCATTAAGTTCTGTAAATGCAATATAAGCTGTCATCATCTTGGTGATACTTGCAGGGGGAAGTGTTAAATCCTTATTCGATGATGCTAATATCATTCCACTGTCAAAGTCCATTATTACATAAGACTTTACATTTAATTTCGGAGCAGGAGGGATAGGTGATGCATATGCAATAGCTACAACCGACAGACTTAGTATAATTGAACTTAAATATTTAAACATAGTATTTATATTATCATAACAAGTTGAAGTCTTATCTTATTTTTATTTCCTCAGCTAATGTATGAACAGCCAAAGCATAGAGTCTGCTCCTATTATATCTAGTAATCGTATAAAAATTATTATGCCCAAAGCTATACACATTCTCATTTCCCTCTATTCTTTTAATTACTGAAAGTTTTTCCTTAAAATCTATATCTTCTTCAGACTTGATATTATCTTTATATAAACTCTTATAAGTCATATGTGGTTTATAAGTTCTCTTTGACAGTCTCTCAAGATATGATTGATTATTGTCCTTTGTTAAATCTGTTAGTATTTTTCCATTTCTTTTCCATCCATTTTTTTTAAGATAATTAGCCACACTTCCAATAACATCAGCATTAGAACCCCATAAATCTGCATACTTATCCCCATCAAAATCAATTGCATAATTTCTATATGAGCTTGATATAAACTGTGGCTTTCCAAGTGCTCCAGCATAAGATCCTTTTATGACAGATGGGTCTAAATTATTTTCCCTACATAATAATAAAAAGTTCTCGAGCTCACTCTTATAAAATTCATGCCTTCTCCCTTTATTTGGACCCAGAGATAGAGATGCAAGTGTGTCGAAAGTTTTAAACTTACCTAAATTTTTACCATATCTAGTTTCAATGCCAATGATTGCAGTAATAATTTCTTTTGGTATCCCAAAAACATCTGAAGCTTTATTTAAAAGCTTTAAATTTTCCGAAATGAATAATCTACCATTCTCAATGTTTGATTTGTTTACAAAAAGCCCTTTATAATTGATGCATTGTTTTTCCTTAGATTCACATCCATTCCATGTGAGTCTACGTTCAGGGGCTTTTTTAAAGAACTTTTTTAGTTTTTTTTCTTCTTTTATCTGATTGAATAATTTTTGTAGTTTTTGCTTTTCAAAACTATGTTTATCATACATCTCATCAATGAAATCATTTACTATCTTCGTGTTATATGAGCTGTTTGCAGTTACATGCAAACTTGCAAATATTGTAAAAAATATAATTACATACTTCATTACTTCCTCATTAATCTTTGGTGAGATTTAATTGACATTATAATTCCAAGTGCAGCAAATACGGTCAACATTGACGTACCACCATAGCTCATAAATGGTAGGGGCGCTCCAACTACCGGCAGAATACCAACAACCATACCTATATTTACGAGTACATATAAGAAAATAGTTAATATTAAAGTCCCAGATAATATTCTTGAGAAATTATCTGTTGCTTTGATAGATATACTCATACCTCTATAAACAGCTAAGACGTACAACAGGATTAATATAAAAACCCCTACAAACCCGAACTCTTCCCCAAAAGCAGAAAATATGAAGTCTGTATGATTTTCGGGGAGGAAGTCTAACTTGGATTGTGTACCATTATTATAGCCCTTTCCGAACATCCCTCCTGATCCAAGAGCAATTTTTGACTGAGCCAAATGATACCCTGAACCCAAAACGTCTTGGTTAGGACTAAAGAAAGATAATATCCTTGCTTTCTGGTAGTCGTACATAAATGACCAAAGAAGAGGTATTGCTCCTATTGCTAAAGCTGAACCCAAGAAGATATGAGACAGTTTGATGCCTGATAGTAAGATAGCAATTATGCCTGAACTAGTAATTAAAATAGCTGTTCCTAAGTCTGGCTGTTTAGCTATTAGAATTGCAGGTACTATAATAATAATAACAGCAACTACAAGATTCTTGAATCTAGGAGGTAATGATTTATCTGAATAAAATGATGCAATCATAAGAGGTACAAAGAGTTTCATCAATTCAGATGGTTGAAACCTAAAAAAG
Source organism: bacterium (assembly GCA_029979505.1). GTDB lineage: Bacteria > Pseudomonadota > Gammaproteobacteria > CACLCV01. The sequence goes on from JAPOHH010000006.1 coordinate 8,322, forward strand.
TAAAAGTCTAGCCAACGATCAGCAGATTTTCCCACTCCAAAAAATATTGTAAGAATTAATAAAAGTATACCGGTTGCATATAAAGCAGGAGAAAATAGTCTAAAGTTATCTGGATGAATTTGAGCAAGAAATACCATTGCAGCCATACCAATTAAGACTCTGACGATTTGTTTGATGACTAAATTAACATCACCATTTGAAACACTATACAGAGTAATTAACCCTATAAAGACTATAGACATTACAAGGATGAATAGTTTTACATCCAATTTAAATAGCGATGAAAAACCACCAAATTGAGTTGAATCATACCTCATTGTATAGCTACTTGTCCTTTTGTATTTTTAAAATAGAAATTTATTATATCTCTGGCAATAGGAGCTGCAACAGCAGATCCGCTTCCTCCGTTATCAACTATAACTGATACAACAATCTCAGGATCCTCAAAAGGGGCAAAACTTATGAATAAAGCATGATCCTGAAGAGATTCTTTTCCAGTTTTTCCTTTGTCTAAATTATAAACTTGTGCAGTACCTGTTTTACCTGCATATTCCATCCCTTCAATTTTTTTTACATGAGAAGCCGTTCCAATTTTTTTATCGTTAATAACTCTCCACATTGATTCATTCACAACATGCAAACTATCATGGTCAATATTAATTATATTTTTATTGTCATTATAATTATATTGTTCTATTTCTTTATTATTCATACTCATTAGAAATAAGTGGGGAGTGATGCTTTCGCCTCCGCTTGCTAATAACGCGGTTGCGTTAGCTAATTGTAATGGTGTAACAAGAAAATATCCCTGGCCAATGCCTATGTTTAAAGTTTCCCCCGGATACCATGGTGCTTGTCTGTATTTGTTTTTCCATTCACGTGATGGGAGTAAGCCTTCTTTTTCTCCATACAAATCAATAAAAGTTTTTTCACCAAAGCCAAATTTTTGTAATTTTTCATGCATAAAATCTATTCCTGATACTTTGGCAAGGTGATAGAAAAATACATCACATGATCCAGCAACTGCTGAGGATAAATTTACATCTTTATGTCCATCTTTTTTCCAGCACTTAAATGGTCTTTTATAATTTTTTAATTTGTATGCTCCTGAACAACCAATAAACTTTGACTTGTCAATTATGTTATCCTCTAATGCTACTAAACCAAAAAACGGTTTTAGTGTAGATCCTGGTGGATATTGACCTATAAGAGCTCTATTAAAAAGCGGCCTGGCTTTATCATTCAAGAGTTTTTTATAATCAGTTGATGATATTCCTCTTGCAAACAAATTATTATCATATCCTGGATGACTAACGAATGTTAAAACATCTCCATTTTTTGGATTCATAACAATTATGCTGCCTTTTTTATCTTTTAATAACCCATAGGAAAAGTTTTGAAGTTTCACATCAACAGTAAGAAAAACATCTTGACCTTTCAGAGCAGGTTTTTTTTCTAAAACTCTGATAATTTCATTGTTTGCATTTGTTTCTAATTTTTCATATCCAGGAGATCCAGATAAAAGATTTTGATAAAATCTTTCAATACCAATTTTACCAACACTGGTCATACCATCTTTTAGTTCAATAACTGAATCAAAATCTTTATCAGATAACTTGCCAGTATATCCAAGCAAATGAGATGTGGCCTCAGGATATATATATCTTCTATTTGATTTTATTATTAATTCCATCTCTGGGAGTAAATATTGATCAACAGATAATTTTGTAAATTCCTCAATTGTAGTGTTCTTTTTTAAGGTTATTTCTTTTAATTTTTTGTTTGAAAATTGAGATTTTATTTGATTGATTTGCTTTGTATTTAATGTAAAAACCTTGTTAACATTCATTAAAAATTTTTCAGATGATTTAATATTTTCTTTCTTTGCAATAATATCAAATGTATCAAAGCTCTCTGCTAAAATGATGCCATTTCTATCATAGATATTTCCACGGATGGGTTCTATTGGTCTGATGCGTATTCTATTATCCTCTGCCTTTACAGTGTAAAGTTCATGATTTGTAATTTGTATGTTATAGATATGACTTAAGTAAAACAGTGCAATGATTGATACGATTGCAACTGCGAATAATGCTCTAACTTTATGTGAGGCTCTGTCTTCAATGGGATTATTAATTTCTTCCCAGCCAGTTTTTTCTTCAAACCTTCTCTTTTTTCTGATAGTCTCATTTCGATACTTACTTACCATATATGTATTATAAGTAAGAAAATTAAAAGAAAAACTAAAAATAGAGAAACGGTGATTTAATATGGATTTAATACCAATAATACTTGGATTTTTAGGTCTTCTAACGGCCTACATACTATACGCAGTAGTAAAGAAATACCCAGCTGGTGATAAAAATTTAACTGATATTTCGGATGAAATTCACTTAGGTGCAATGGCATTTATGAAGAAGGAATACTCTATTTTATTCATGTTTTCAATAATCTTGATATTTGGCATATATATAGGACTTGGTTTAGACAGCACAATTGCATTTATTGTTGGTGCTTTAAGTTCATCAATTACTGGGTTTATAGGTATGTACACTGCAACTAAAGCAAATGTTAGAACAGCAACTGCCGCACAAAATTCAGGTGTAAGTGATAGTCTATCGGTAGCTTTCTTTGGAGGCTCAATTATGGGACTAACAGTAGCAGCTATGGGACTACTTGGTCTTGGACTTCTATATATATTATATGGCTCTGATCCTGAAACTGCTTCTACCATACATGGCTTTGGTATGGGAGCATCTACAGTTGCATTATTTTCAAGAGTAGGTGGAGGTATCTTTACAAAATCAGCTGATGTTGGTGCTGATTTAGTAGGTAAAGTTGAAAAAAATATCCCGGAGGATGATCCTAGAAACCCTGGTGTTATTGCAGATAACGTAGGAGATAATGTTGGTGATGTAGCCGGAATGGGTTCTGATATTTTCGAATCATATTGCGGTGCTATTATTGCAACAATAGCTATTGCATCAACAATGGTTCAGGCAGATTTAGTTCAGCTAGGAACAAGAGAAACGCTGATGTTTCTTCCCTTATCTCTAGCATCATTGGGATTGATATGCTCGATAATAGGTATTCTCATAATAAAGTCATTAGCTACTAGACAAGGTAGTGATGAGACAAATATAGCAAATTCACTAAGAGGTGGAACTTTTGCTGCTGCAATTTCATTTATCATATTAGCTTACTTTCTGATTATTTCACTTGGTGTTACAGCAAATGCATTCTATGCAGTTTTATCCGGAACAGTTGGTGGAATTATAATTGGTCTAGTAACAGAATATTATACTGGTGGTGCACCGGTTAGAAAAATTGCAGAACAAGGTCAAACCGGATCTGCAACTGTTATTACAACAGGCTTATCAATCGGCCTTCAATCTGTTGTGATTCCAATACTAACTCTTGTTATTATTATTTTCTTATCAAATCATTTTGCTGGATTATATGGTGTTGGAATAGCTGCAGTAGGGATGTTGGCGACTGTAGGAATAACTATGGCTATTGATGCCTATGGTCCTATCGCAGACAACGCAGGCGGAATAGCTGAAATGGGCGCACTTGGAGAAAATACTAGAAAAATCACTGACAGCCTTGATGAAGTAGGAAATACAACAGCTGCCATTGGAAAGGGTTTTGCTATAGGGGCAGCCGCACTAGCTGCTTTGGCTATAATAACTGCATTCGTTCAAGAGGTTAATCATAGTCACACACTATCAGGAAAAGAACCAATAGAATTATTGCTCACTGATACAAATGTACTCATAGGCTTATTTATTGGGGGTATGATTCCATTTCTAGTAGGATCACTCACCATAACAGCTGTCGGCGATGCAGCGTACACAATGATCAATGAAATTAGAAGACAGTTTAGAGAAATTCCTGGCTTACTTGAAGGTACCGGTAAACCAGATAATCAAAAATGTGTAGAGATAGCTACAGAAGCTGCATTGAAAAAAATGGTACTTCCTGGAGCTATTGCTGTTTTCTCCCCAGTTATTGTAGGACTTGTGTTTGGTCCGGAAATGTTAGGAGGTCTTCTTGGTGGCGGACTAGTAAGCTGCATACTCCTAGCTCTTACAATGTCTAATGCCGGAGGTGCTTGGGACAATGCAAAAAAATACGTTGAGAAAGGTAATCATGGAGGTAAAGGATCTGATACACACAAAGCAACAGTAGTTGGAGATACAGTGGGTGATCCTTTAAAAGATACTTCAGGACCATCAATGAATATACTTATTAATGTTATGGCGATTGTAAGTCTTGTCATAGCGCCATTACTTTAAATAAAATAGGAGAACGAGAATGAATGTACTTTTTTTAGGTGCGCCCGGATCAGGCAAAGGAACCCAATCAAAAAAAATTGAGACCGAGTTTAATATTCCTCAAATTTCAACAGGTGATTTACTCCGAGCAGAGACAGCCTCGGGCTCCGACATGGGTGAAGAGTTAAAAAAAATAATGTCATCAGGAAAGTTTGTCAGCGATGAAGTTGTATTAGAATTAGTTTCTAAAAAAATAACATCAGATGAATGTAAAAATGGCTTTATTTTAGATGGTTTCCCAAGAAATTTATCACAGGCATCTAGTCTAGATACGTTATTAACTAATTTGAATGTTTCTCTAGAATATGTATTTTTAATAGATGTACCGACGGATCTTATAATAAAAAGATGTGTTGGAAGAGTCACATGTAACAAGTGCGGTAAAATAGAAAATGAATACTTCTCGGATATCAAAGAAGGTGATACATGTGAAGATGCGGGAGTTTATGTTAAAAGAGCTGACGATAATGAGGAAACTGTTACAAACAGACTAAAAGTATATGGCGAACAAACTGAGCCAATCATTAATTTTTATGAAGAAAAAGGGATATTACATAGAATTATAGGTGGTGAAGATGGTCCACAAAGATTAACTGACGAGATTATATCAATTATCAAAAGTTGAATATGTGACTGATGTAGTCAGAAGATGTTATAATTCAGCACAATGAAGTTAATCAGTTATCTTAAAGTACTACCTTTTTTAATTCTTGCACTAGCATCCATAAATACTAGTGCAAGCACAAATGGTTTTTTTAGTTCAATATCATCATATGTAGAAAAAACTCTCACTGAACACAGTGTAAAGCCATTTGTTATAGCTATCGAACAAGGCAAGCTAATAAGTGATGATAAGCTGAATAAAATCGACACAGGCTTGTCTAAAGAGCAAGTTCTATACCTACTTGGTAAACCATCTTTATCAAGTCCTTTTTTATCTGATCAGTGGAATTATCTATATTTTAACAACACAAATCAAAAAGAAGTAAGGAAACTTACTATTCATTTTAAAAATGAAAAGGTTTATGAAGTTCTAGTTCAAAATGAAATCTATAAAAAAGTTGGATTGAAAATTACTGAAGCACCATCACTAAACAATGGACCTATCTATGTGCAAGAGTTAAATGCTGAGGATGATATCAAACCTATAGTATTAACTGTAGAGAATAATATGACATCAAAAAATGTAGCAGATGTCTGTAATGTTAATGATTTCCAAACATTTGCGGATGTAAGAACATTGTATGATAGTGATGATACAACGCTAGAAATAAGAGCTGATAATCAGAGTCAAATTGAAAGTGAATTTAAAGCAGAAGGAAATGCTGAAGCGGAAAGAGAAAAGGATCTCTTAAGAGCTGATACAATAATTTATAATACATCTAATAAAAATCTATCAGCATCTGGAAATGTAAAATATTTCGAACAAGACATATCAGTTTATTCAAAAAACGCAAACTACTTAAGCAGTAAAAATGAAATTAACTTTTCTAAGGCTAAATATTACTTATCTGATAAAAGTGGCTCGGGTAATGCGGATGATATTCTTATTAAAGGTAACAAAGATATAATTTTGAAAGATGGAACATTTACTTCATGTAGTATCGCTGATCCAGACTGGGAGCTTACATCAACAACTACAACACTGTACAATGATATAGACAGGGGTCATTCTTATAATATGTTGCTTAAATATAAAAATGTTCCTGTATTCTACTCACCATTTATAAGTTTTCCGTTATCAGATGATAGACAATCCGGTATATTAACACCCTCTTTTGGATCCGCTGGAGATAGTGGAACATATTTTTCCGTTCCATATTATTTTAACCTTGCAAAAAATTATGACTTAACTGTTGAAGTAAAATCACTGAGTGATCGTGGGATTTTTATTGATAATGAATTTAGATACCTAGGTTCCAAAGGCTCATCGCTGATCAATTTTACACATTTAGAAAATGATGATGAATTTGGTGATGACAGATATTTATATTCACTGAATGATAAAAGGAGTTTAATAGATACCTTAAATAGATCAGGACAATCAACTAATGGAATGACATTGAATACTAATATTTCATATAGCCGAGTGTCAGATATAGATTATTTCGATGACTTTGGGAATTCTTTGAGTACGGCAAGTCAATCAAGCGTAAAAAGAGACCTAAGAATATTCGGAGCAAAATATCTAAATAATAACAAACTGAATTATGAAATATCTTCGGTTACATATCAGCCATCGCAATCGGGAGTTTCAGAACAGTATGAAACCAGTCCATCAATACTGCTTAACTATAATAATATTGAGACTAATGAAAGATATATATATAGCATCAAAACCAGATTTGATGAATTTAAGCATAAAGATAATTCAAAAGTTGAGGGAAGTAGGTATGTACTTTATCCAAGTTTGCAAATGCCTATAATTAGAGAAGGTTGGGAGTTGCATCCTAAACTAGGAATTAGATATATTGATTACAGTCTAAATAATAGCTCGAATAGTTCATCATCTAAAACTACACCAATTGCTAGTCTGAGAGGTAAATTATATTTTGATAAACAGATTGGAGACAGATTATATACAATGGAACCAGAAGCATATCTATTATATGTTCCTGTGGGGAATCAAGACAATAATCCTATTTTTGATAGTGGACTAAAAGAATTTAAATATTCACTATTTTCTGAGAATCAGTTTTACGGGGAAGACAGGCTTAACGATGCTAAACAATTAGCTTTAGCTTTAACGCACAGAATAATTGATGAAGACTCTGGTAATGAACTTTTTACTGGTACAATCGGACAGATATTATACTTTGACGATCGAGATGTTCATTTAACATCTGGAACCAAAAAACACTCTGACGCATCAAATATAATTGGTTTAGTTAGTGCACAAATTAGTGAAAAAAGTCTTCTATCACTTGGTTCTGTTTTTAATCCTCATGCCGGACATGGAATGAGGAGTGCATTTAGATACCGTTACAACAACAGCACAGGCTTTAGAAATAAAATCTTTAACGCTGATTATAGATTTATTAGAGGTGATGAAGAAGAAATAGATTTATCTGGTGTTTATTCTTTTAATAGGAACTTATCGGTTGTTGGAAAATTTAATTATTCATTCTCAAATAATAGAGCCAATGCAGAAGATTTAATTGATACCATGTTTGGTATTGAAATGAATAGCTGCTGCTATGCTATGAAAATAGTTGCGAGAGACTACTGGACTGGTACAAAAAAAGATAATATTTTATATTTTGAATTTTTACCAAAAGGATTAACAACAACAAACAACAGCACAGCGTCGCTTCTCAGAGAGGGTATACCTGGCTATGAGGATAAAACCAAATATGAATAAAAGTGTGTTGGTAACATTATTATTTATGCTTACTCTAAGCATTGAGTCTTTCTCATATGAGGATAAGATTATTGCAATTGTAAACGATAATGTAGTTCTTGAGTCAGAACTTGCTGAGAAGCTTGATTCCATAAATTCACAGAATATGAATAAACTACAGTTAACTAAACTAAGAAATGATGTATTAGGTAAATTGATAGAGGAATCTTTATTAGAACAGGCTGCAAACAGATTAGGAATAAATATCTCAGATATAGATTTGAGAAATGCAGTAAAACAGATTGCTCAAAGTCAGAACTTAACAGTGCTTCAACTTAAAGATGCGGTGGAAGCACAAAATATAAGCTACCCAAAATATCTGGATAATCTTAGAAAAAAAATACAAATTCAAGAACTATTTAGAACTCAATTCACTAGCAGAGCATATATATCTGAAGAAGAACTAAAAAGTTACTTGAAGAATAATAATCGGACAAATGAGATAGATGCTAAAATCAACCTTACCGAATATCTCATAGAAGATGAAGATAATAGAATAGATTCTGCAAAGATAGATATTATTGTTAGAAGCCTAAAAGTTAATGGTTATGCAGATACTGAGAAAAGATATCCAAATTATAAAATAGTTATTAATAATATGAAGGATGTTTTACTAAAAAATCTCCCTGATATATATCAAAGCAACTTAAAAATTCTAGATGCAAAAAAGTTTAGTAATTTTTTTAGGACTGGAAAAGGATATGTCTTATTAAAGGTAGACAGTGATGATATTTTAGTAGAAGAATACAAAGTAAGTCATATATTATTGAAAACTAATCCGATGGAAGATAATGAATATATAAAAAATAAACTCTATGAAATTAAGAATCAAGCAATAAAAAATAATGATTTCTCTGGTTATGCTAGAAAACACTCCCTGGATTCTGCTTCTGCGATAAAAGGCGGCTCATTGGGATGGATAGAAAAAAAATTAGTTGTACCAAAATTTGGATCTGTAATGGCGACTATAGCAATAGGAGAAATTAGCGAACCATTCAAAACTCAATATGGATGGCATATTTTGTATTTGGAAGACAAAAGAACTAGAAATATTACAGATAATTTAATTAGAAATAAAGCTGTTAGTGTACTTAAAGAAAGGAAGGTCAAAGTTGCAAAAAGGGAATGGTTGACAAAATTGAAAGATCAAGCATACATCGAAATTGTAGAATGAGTAAAAATATTGCAATCACACTTGGCGATCCTGGAGGTATTGGCCCCGACATAGCGGTTATGATGGCCGAAAAGCATATAAAGAGCCACCATATCATTTTAACAGATCCTAAACTGCTAATTGAAAGCTCTAAAAATCTTAATATAAAAATTACTATCAATGAACTTAAAGACATAAATGATAGCCCCTTAAGAAAGAAAGGTATACTGAATGTCCTACCCATTAAGTTAATAAAAAAAAATAAACCAGGATATATGAATCCTGAGAATGCTCCTTTTGTCATAAATGCAATTGAAGAAGCAGCAAAAGGATGTTTGAATAAAAATTTTGGTGCTATGGTTACAGGTCCAATATCCAAGTACATTCTTAATAAAGGCGGATTCAAGATTTCCGGGCATACAGAGTTTCTTGCTAAGATATGTAAATCAAAATCAATAATGATGCTGATGAATGATAGATTGAAAGTAACTTTACAGACTATACATATTCCTCTTCATAAGGTTTCGAAGAATATCACTCAGAAAAATATTATCGAGAAAGTTACAATCATAAATGATGATATGAAAAATAAATTTGGATATAAAAAACCTAGAATACTAGTCTGTGGTCTGAATCCACATGCTGGTGAGGATGGCATTCTAGGCAATGAGGAGATTGATATTATCAAGCCTGCAGTGAAATTGTTAAGGAAGTCAGGAATTGATATTGACGGTCCTGTTCCTGCAGATACAGCTTTTATTGAAAAGTTTATTAGCCAATATGATGTAATACATACAATGTATCATGACCAGGGATTACCTGTAATAAAATATGATGATTTTAGTAAAACTACAAATGTAACACTTGGTCTTCCTATTACACGAGTATCTGTTGATCACGGCACAGCTACAGAACTTGTTGGCAAAGGTACAGTCAATATTTCAAGCTTTGTTCAAGCACTTAAAGTTGCTAGAGATATTATAAAAAGTGCATCATAAAAAGAAACTCGGCCAACACTTCTTGGTAGATCAGAACATAATAAATAAATTAGTAAAATATATTGCACCACATCAGAATGATATAGTTTTAGAAATAGGACCTGGTGATGGCGCATTGTCTAAAGCAATTATTCCATTAATAAGAAAGTTTTATCTTATAGAAAAAGATAAGGACTTATTAAACGAACTTAATTTTCTTTTCGATGAAAACCCAAACGGAACAATTATAAATTGTGATATTTTAGGATTTGACTTTTCATCTATACAGGAGAAGTTAAGGGTGATAGGTAATCTTCCTTACAACATATCAACAGAAATAATTTTCATGATATGTAAAATTAGAAATATTACAGATATACATTTTATGTTACAAAAAGAAGTTGTAGACCGAATAATCTCAAATCCTAATACTAAAACTTATGGAAGACTAAGTGTGATGACACAAGCCTACTTTTATACTACCAAGCTGTTTGATATTTCAGAAAATGTTTTTATGCCTAAGCCAAAAGTAAAATCATCATTCATAAGATTATTACCTAAAGAATTTATTTTTGATGATAATTATCATGAGAAAATATTTTATAATATTGTAAAAAAGGCTTTTGAAGGGAGAAGAAAAATGATTAGAAGCTCGCTTAATGAATATTTTAATGAAAAAGATTTTGATATTATCCAAATTGATGCTAAAAAAAGAGCAGAAAATCTTAATATTGATGATTATCTGCTTCTTAGTCGTTATGTTAATAAAAATTAGTACTTTTATATTATTCTATAATTTCTTATATCATTATTTTGATTTTTTTATGTGGTATCTTAGTGATAACCAGATTCAAATTGAGTATGCATTCCAAAAAGGTTCATTAGCTTTTATAGCTATGTTGTTTTTTATAATCTTCACCCACATCGCTTTTTTCCCAAAACAACTTATTGATGCTCCTAAAATAAAAACATTTCCTCCATTGATAATGCTTTTTTCAATGAATTTAGGATTTGGAATTGGAATATATAATCTGTATGTATCTCAATTATATTCTCTTCCGAACTTTCTTGACTATTTAAGATCGAGAGAATTAGGCATAGCATTGATATTATCATCTTTTATGCTTATTTATTTTTCAGTTAAGCTATTTAAACACCATCAAGAAGATCCAAATCCAACTAATAAATCAAATAAACTTATTACGAGTGGAATTTTCAAACATATTAGAAATCCAATGTATCTGTCACTGATATGTTTTCAATTAGGTATAGGCGCTTTACTAAGCTTCATTCATATTAGCTTATTTTCAATAATAACATTCTGTATCTTACATTTTCATATAGTTAAAAATGAAGAAACTTATTTAAGAAAAAAATTTGGTGAGCACTATATTTTATATATGAAGAGTTCAAGAAGATGGATTTGATTGAAGCTGATTGTAATCTTGAGAAAATATAAGTTTTTCATCCTTGAAAGAAAAAACATAACTACATCCCTTAACAATCTCATCTGAGATAATAAATCTTGATAATTTATTTTCTATAAGTGTTTGAATCCTTCTTTTTATAGGTCTTGCACCGTATATATTATTGTCTCCGATTTTAGAAATATTATTTATAACTGATTGGTCAAATGTGATATGAATATTTAATTCATTTCTTATTCTAGTAGAAAGCTCATGGAGTTGTCTTAGAGTTATTTTGTTTAGATCATCTTTTGACAATTGGTTAAAAGCAATTATATCATCTATTCTGTTTATAAATTCAGGTTTGAAACTAGCCTCTATAACATCTTTAATTTTGTCTTTGATATTAATTTTTGATTGAGTAAAGTGCTCTGCCCCAAGATTAGATGTCATAATGATAATAGTATTTTTAAAATCAACTACTCTACCCTGTCCATCCGTTAATCGTCCATCATCAAACACTTGTAGAAGTATATTTAATATCTCAGGATGAGCTTTTTCAATTTCATCGAGAAGTATTACAGAATAGGGTTTTCTTCTTATAATCTCTGTTAGTGCTCCACCTTGTTCATATCCAATATAGCCAGGAGGTGATCCAATGAGTCTTGAAACGTTATGTTTTTCTGAAAACTCTGACATATCAAATCTGACAAGAGAATCATGATTATCAAATAACGCTGACGATAATTCTTTTGTAAGTTCTGTTTTTCCAACTCCAGTAGGACCTAGAAATAAAAATACGCCATTAGGTCTATGGGGATCTGATATTCCAGCACGCGATCTTCTAATTGCATTACTCACTGAACTCACAGCACTGTCTTGACCTATAATTGAAAGTGCTAATTTATTCTCAAGATTTAATAATTTTGTCTTCTCAGACATCATCATTGTAGATACTGGAATACCTGTCCATCTTGAGACTACTGTAGCAACTATTTCTTCAGTAACTTTATTACGAAGCATATTCAAACTTTGATAATCAGTTTTATCTGAATCTTTAATTTTATTTTCTATTGTTGGTATTACTCCATGTTTTAGTTCTGCCATTTTCATTAAATCTGAGTTTCTTTTAGCTGTATCTAGTTCACGTCTAGCTATCTCTAGTTGAGTTTTTAATTCATTAGCAGTTGTAAGAATTTCCTTGTCTTTAGTCCAAACTTTCTCTAACTGTTGATATTTTGATTCTAATTTTTCTAATTTGTCCTTTATTTTTTCTTTTGCTTCAGTCGCTTCATCAGCGTTTTTATCTAGAGCTTTTTCTTCTATTTTCAAAGTAATTATTTTTCTTTCTAGTTCATCTAAGTCTTCAGGTTTAGAATCAATTTCAATCCTAATTAAACTAGCTGCTTCATCAATAAGGTCAATTGCTTTATCTGGTAAGTTTCTGTCGGGAATATATTTAGTTGATAATCTTACTGCAGCGATAATTGATGAGTCTAAAATAGATACTCCATGATGAATTTCATACTTATCTTTTATTCCTCTCAAAATAGCAACTGTATCCTCTTCAGATGGTTGCTCGATTAAAACTTTTTGAAATCGTCTTTCTAGAGCAGGATCTTTTTCAATGTTTTCTCTAAACTCATCAAGTGTAGTAGCTCCTATACAATGCAATTCACCTCGAGCTAATGCAGGTTTTAACATGTTTCCAGCATCCATAGACCCCTCAGCCTTACCTGCTCCAACCATAGTATGAATTTCATCAATAAATAATATATATTGATCATTATTTTGTTCAATTTCTTTGATTACAGTTTTTAACCTCTCTTCAAAGTCACCTCTAAATTTTGATCCTGCTAACATTGCAGCAAGATCTAATTGCATAATTGTCTTATTCTTCAAACCAGATGGAACTTCATTATTAATAATTCTTTGAGCTAAACCCTCTATAATAGCTGTTTTACCAACTCCAGGATCACCTATAAGTATAGGATTATTCTTAGTTCTCCTTTGAAGTACTTGAATAGTTCTTCTAATTTCTGTGTCTCTTCCTATTACTGGATCAAGCTTGCCTTGATTTGCTCTTTCTGTGACATTAATTAAATATTCTGACAATGAATTTTTAATATCTTCAGATGATGATGTATCAATTTTATTATTTTCTCTATCTAATGAAATTATTTTCTGTAACTCACTAATATCTACATCAAGCTTTTCATGAATAAAATTTGATTCATCTTTATTTTCTAATATGGCTAATATGATTAAATCAGTTGCGACAAATTTGTCACCTAATTCATAGGCTTTATTTTGTGCGTTTTTTAATATATTTGACAAATTAACTGTCAGTTCTGTTTTATCAATATTAGTGCTTGATGTAGGAAATAGTTTAATTTTATTTCTAATAGCTTTTTTTAGTTTATTCATATCCAAACCAAGTTTTACAAGTAGTGATTTTCCTAGACATGAAGTCTCAACAATTGATTCAAGAATATGAGCAGTATCAATATGTAAGTTTTTATTGTTTTGAACTTTTCCTTGAGAAATAGTAAATATTTCCCTAACTTTATCTGTAAAATTAATATTATTTATATCCATGCAATAAATGTAAGGACTAATTTTAAAAAAACAAGATTAGGTAATGTTAATGGCTGTGATTATGATCGTGATTGTGGTTATGATTATGATCTTTATGAGATGTTTCTTGTCTCATGTCAACTACTGTAAACTTGAGCATAAACCTTCTTTCCAGAGAATCTTGAGCAATCATAAGAATTTTCTCTCCTGCTTGCACGTCACGACGCGGGCCTATTAGCATTAAATGAGCCCCACCCGGCTTTAGTTCTACACTTGAGTTCGCTGGAACTAATATTTTCGACACTTGTTTCATTTTAGCAGAACCTGATTTAGTCTCAGTAATATGCATTTCTACGCTGTCATAAACAGGACTAGTAAAATTATGGAATTCAACGTCTTTTTCAGAAGTGTTAGTAAATTTGACGTATCCTGCATTTACAGAAGCACTCGCAGGTGCAAGTGGTATTGTAGCACCTATGATTTCAAGTTCGCCTTGTGTGTCTCGACTTGGATCAATGCCGCTCATGAATGCCATGGATGACAAACTAAAGCACAATAAAACTAGTAAGTTAACAAATCTCATCGAGATAGATTATTGCATATAAAATCACTAATTTCACTTGATATTTAATCAATATGAAATATATTTTTTTAGTATGAATAATCAATTATTAAAAATACTTGTTTGTCCCAAGTCGGGCGGAAAGCTAGAGTATAACGAAAATAATAATGAACTAGTATGCAAAGAATCTAATTTAGCCTATCCTATAGTAGATGGCATACCTATTATGCTCATAGACAAGGCAAGAAATATATCAAAAGAGGACTAACATGGCACATGGCAAGATAAATACAAAAGTTAAAGATATGGATATCGAGTGTACTGATGATAAAAAGAAAAAGTTATATGACTTTCTTGATAAAAAATTAGTTCTATATTTTTATCCGAAGGATATGACGCCTGGATGTACTACCGAAAGTATTGAATTTAATGAAAACCTACAAAAAATTAAACGTCTTAAAGCAAACGTGGTTGGTGTGTCTAGAGACAAATTAAGTTCACATGAGAAATTTATAAATAAACATAATTTCAAGTTTCCATTAATATCTGATACAGAAGAAAAATTATGTAATAGCTTAGATGTAATTAAAGAAAAAAGTTTATATGGAAGAAAATATATGGGCGTTGATAGATCAACATTTATAATAAATGAGGATGGAAAAATTTTACACTCTTGGCGAGCTGTTAAGGTTAAAGGTCATGTAGATGAAGTTATAGATAAACTTAAGGAGTTATCATGAAACTAGTTGCATTTTTACTATTCGTAATGATTGTCTTGACATTAATTAATGGTTTAGTATTCATGAAAAAACTTATTAAATTACAGCAAGAAAATAATGAGCTGTTAAAAAAGATTGCAGAAAATAAAACAAGTGAAAATAAAGATGAGAATGTACCAATGCCACATACAGAATTAGAGAAATATAAAACGCAGTTTATGCAAAATCCTTATCAACCACCTAAATAATGTCTGGAACAATTTTTACAAAAATAATTAATAGAGAGATTCCATCTAATATAATTTTTGAAGATGAAATATGTATAATAATTGAGGATATAAGTCCTCAAGCACCTTTACATTACTTGGCGATACCAAAAAAAGAAATAATAGGTGTGTCAGATTTGAATGATAAAGATAACGTCATAATAAGTCATCTTTTGTTAACTATAAAAAAACAAATGCAGAGTATCAATGTGTCTGATTATAGATTAGTCATTAACAATGGTAGTGAAGCTGGACAAACAGTCTTTCATCTTCATATTCACATTTTGGCTAATAGGACACTTGGTTGGCCCCCAGGGTAATTATTTTTTTTTGAAAAATGATAGAAATTTGTCTAAAGCATCCTGAAACGGGTTAACTCTAAGTTTTTCTGATTCTACGCTTATTTCATCTATACATTTAACTGATCTTGCAGGATAAGGTCCATGAGCTGTTTCTTGATAGAGCGCTATCAAATCAAATCCTTCCTCAAGGGTGTGGCCAATCTCAAAATTTTCATCTCTAGATTGAACCTGTCCTTTCATAAGAGTTGGAATCAGTGCTAGGTAAATAGGCTCACAGTTATTTTCTTTAGATCTCTTAACAATGTTATCATCGTGGATAACTTTTGAATCTAATTCAATCATAGAGTAATCACACTCTGCGAAAAAGTCATCTAAGTCACTAGTTTCATGACCATTTTTAACTCTTACACAAATTTTTATACTATTATTTAATTTAGATTTAATACTTTTAAAAAAATCAATCCCATTAGAAATATCAAATGTCATTATTTCAGGTAAAACTTCATTACCAAAATTAATATAATCATCTGTAATTTTATCATCTGTGTCTAAGTAGACTGATGTAGACAAATTTCTTTTCTTAGACTGTTCTCTAAATAAATCTATTCTATTTTTTGCGACATCACTACCATCACTAAAAAGGACACGTGCTATGTCAACACCATCTGTCCACTGGCGAGCAATACCGGCCATTAACATAGTTATTAATTCTTTTTCATTATCAGTCGATGGACCAAGTGTCGCTATTATCAAACTAAGACGATGTCTATCTGAATTTGTCATAAAGTAAGTATATCAGTAATGTCTGGTAAAATGATATAATCAAGTATGACTATTGAGACATTAACAACATTAAAAGTATCTTTTTTCGTACTTGGATTTATTATATTTCTTCTTATCGAAACATATCACCCAAATAGAGAATGGAATACACCAAGATATAAAAGGTTATTATTTCATTCGGTTATAGCTGTTTTCAATACTGCGCTTATGCGAATACCAATTATTTTTATTTTAATGCCTGTATTAATTCTAATAACCGAGTCACAATATGGTTTGTTATTTATAATTACAGAACAAAATTCTATTAAATTTCTATTAAGCTTTATTATTTTAGACTTGTCATTATATTGGTGGCATAGATTAAATCATACAAACCAATTTCTCTGGAAGTTTCATTATGTTCATCATGTGGATACGCATATGGATGTTGGAACATCGGTCCGTTTTCATATAGGAGAGTTAATATTATCTACTATATACAAAGCGGTAATAATATACATATTTGGTATTACACTGGCTGAATATCTTTTTTATGAAATACTTTTAGTGCTATCGATTCAATTCCACCACAGTAATATATTGCTGCCTTCTAAAGTTGAAAAAGTACTGTCTAGAATTCTTGTGACACCTATATATCATACCAATCATCATACAACTGCCCGTAGTTCAAGAGAGGCAAATTACTCAAGTATCCTGACAATTTGGGATAAATTATTTTTATCATATGTAGATGCGAAAGATGAAGAAAGATTACATATGGGTTTAGAAAACAGAGAAATAGAACTCAAATTAATCGAAAATATAATGTATCCCTTCAAAAAAAATGTTGACAGATAACAGACGGAGTGTTTGAATAGGTTACGCCTATTTGAAATCAGCTTGCAGGCGTAAAAGAGCTAAAGCGATCGGTAACCATCATTAGCTTTTGCGTGATGGTTTTTTTTTGGCATTTGAACTCTAGATTGTGTGCCAATACTGATCAGTATAAACACTAAAGAGGAGAAATAAATGAGTAATCATGAAACAAATATTGAACTTGATAATCCATTAAGTTCGGCAAAGATTGGTGCATATTCGGGATCAATTAAAGCTAAATTTTATAAATCAGGTAAAGTTTTTAAAGGTATACCCGCTGTTGATATCCACAGTGAACTTAGGTCTGTTTTATGTAATAGCAAAATTAAAATACAACCGTATAATGTTTCATATAAACATGGTCAATTACAGATTGATTTACCTAGCAATATTAAAGGTAGTCTTGCTAACTTAATCATAGTAAAAACACTTACGACCGTTGGCTTAAGATATAAATGTATTAGTTGTAAGCTAGAACTTGATAATATTACTAAAACTATATGTTTCCATTACTAAAAAAACACCCCCTCAGTTGAGGGGGTGCATCAAGTCCTTTTGATCCTTGATATTTCCTATATTAATTTTCTATTGGGAAAGAAAGTTCATCGTCCTTGAATGAAGTTCCTTCGTAACCAACTTCTTTGTTGATTCTATCAGAAATTGCTTTCTCTTCTGCAGTCGCAAATTTAGCATCCCATGTTGCTAGTCTTTTGCGCATGTACCAGTGCCATAGTGGTGGTACTAATGCAAGAGCGAAAATTGTAAAGTATCCCCAACCTGTGTTAGGTGCACCTACGTTTTCAAGTTCCCAGAAATGTGTTTCTCCACGGTCATGGTGGTCAGCTTGACGACCAATTTCGATGAAGAACCAGCTTGTAAATAATGTGTTGTTGTCCCAGTTATGACGATAGTCAATTGGTTGGTCTTTCACACGTACTAAACCGTAATGCTCTAGATAGTTCAATGCTTCAAGTTCGAAGTTTGAAATTACCCATACAGTAGCAAGTGCTGCTATACCAATCCATCCGCCAGCCATGAAGAATAATACAGCTGATGGTACTGACATCATATAACCACGAATCCAACGGTTTTGCCATGAAATGAAAGGTACTCCCATTCTTGAAAGTCTTTCTTTTTCCATGTTAAACACAAATTTTGATTGTCCTAGGTATGAAAGTAAATAATGACCATAAATAGTACGACCGCGTGGTGCAGTTGCAGGATCATCTTCACTTGCAAGCTCTAAGTGATGGTTGTATACGTGTGCGTAGCAGAAATGTGCTGATCCTGAAAGACCCATTGTCATTCTTGAAATAATGAATGCAAAGCCTTTGCAATGTGATAGCTCATGTCCATAAATGATACCTATACCAGCAAAGATACCAGTTGAAAGCACAGCACCGATTAAATCTAATGAGGTAATTCCGCTGTATACAGGGATTAGATTAAACCATGTTGATGTTACTTCTACAGGTACTCCTGACATAAATCCGCTTATTCTCCATGCTAGTGCAAGTTGTAATAATACGAATACTGGTAACATTAGATACATTACCATGTTTTGGAATGTTGGAGATGCTTTAGTTGTGCCGTCATCTTTGTGCATTGCACTTGATGCTTGCTTACGTAATATAGTATCAACTACTACACCTACGCCTAAAAGCGCTACTCCGATCCAAGAAAGTAATCCACCTGCAAGTACACCAAAAAATGTTACCAAAATTAGTGATGGTGCAAGCAAATACTTAATGTTTGCAAATATTGTTGACATTATTGCCTCCTTTGTCCGCATTTTGTCAATTTATTAGTAGATTAGTGTATTAATATATAAGTTTTGTCTAATATATTTATACTTTGTCTACTTTCTGTCCATAACAATATTATAGCAAAACAGTTATGTCAACATTATTTTTAAAATAATTTTAGTAATAGTAGGGTTTACTTTTTAGAGTATTTTTTCTTGAATTTAGCAACACGACCCTCTTTTGTTTCTATTCTACCTTTGCCGGTATAAAAAGGATGTGATTCTGAGGATGTTTCTACTTTATAGACTGGATATTCGTTTCCGTCTTCATATTTCATCGTCTCAGTTGTTTTAACTGTGGATGAAAGTAAAAAACTTTTATTACAAGTTACATCATGAAATATAACTGGTTTGTAGTCTGGGTGTATATCTTTTTTCATAATCAGGTCTGTAATATATCACATTTTTTAAGAAAATTAAGAGCTATGTGCTATAAAATAGTTTATGGATATAGCTCATATAACTGATCTTCATATTTCTAAAGATATTACTCAGAAAAAGCATAGCTGTGTGGCTTATCAGAGCTTAATTGATACTCTCTCAGCAATAGAATCTAACCATAAAAATATTAAAAATCTTGTTATAACTGGCGATTTATCAAGCGATTATTCACTAGAATCTTATTTACACATAAAGAACTTATTAGGAAAGTATCCTTTTAAAGTATCTCTGCTGCCAGGTAATCATGATGACCTTAAAAAGATGGAGATGATATTAGATGAACAGATATCAATTGAAAATATAGATTTATCAGATATAAAGATATTGGCTTACAACTTTGATACACATGTACCTGGTAGAGTTCATGGTAAACTTCAAGAATCTGATATAAAAAATCTAATGCAGGAATTAAACAATCTAAAAACGACTAATCAAATCATTTTATTTACTCACCATCCATTAGTACCAGTTGGTTCAAAATGGATTGACGAACATATTTGTGAAAATAGTGAATTTTTGATTGAAACGCTTCTATCTTATAAAAAATTAAATTTTCAAATATTCTGCGGACACGTACATCAAGATTCTTATTTAAAAAAAAATAATATTGAATTTTATTCAACACCATCTACCTGCTATCAATTTAAACCATATTCAGATGAGTTTGATATAGATAAGAATGTATCTTATGGTTACCGTGTAATTTCTTTACAAGATACAGCGATAAATTCTAAAGTAATACGAGTTGTTAGGTAATAAAAGCTTAAACAAGCACATTGAAGTATCGAATGTGCTTGTTATTAAAATGAAGTAATTTAATTATAGCTTGACTCTCCATGGTCTGATATATCAATACCTGTCTCTTCATTTTCAGAACTTACTCTTATATCACCAGTAAATATTTCTGCAATTTTAATTGCTACGATTGTAAAAATACCACACCATATAATTGTAAATATAACTCCAAAAAGCTGAATCATAAATTGATCAGAAATGGAATTTTCTAGACCCAATCCACCGAATTGTGATGACGCAAATACAGCTGTAAGTAGTGTGCCTAAAATACCCCCAACTCCATGTACTGGGAATACATCCAATGAATCGTCAATCTTTAGTTTGTTTTTGATATATTGAGTTGCTTCATAACAGATTAAACCAGCGAGAATACCAATAGCTAGCGCTCCCATTGGACCAACAAACCCTGAAGCCGGTGTGATAGTACCAAGACCGGCGACCATACCAGTAACAATTCCTAATACACTTGGTTTACCAACTTTGATCCATTCTCTAAACATCCAAGCGAGTGATCCAGAAGCGGCACCTATATGTGTTACGAGCATAGCCATGCCTGCAGATTGATCTGCTGCTAGAGCTGAACCAGCATTAAATCCAAACCAGCCTACCCATAACATAGAAGCTCCAGCAACTGTCATACTTAAATTATGAGGTGGCATTGGTACTGATTGAAACCCATTTCTATTGCCTAGATAAATTGCAAGTATGAGTGCAGCAACACCAGCATTAATATGTACAACTGTGCCACCAGCAAAATCCATCACACCCATTTCACCTAAAAATCCTCCGCCCCATACCATATGGCAAATTGGAGCATAAACTAATATCATCCAAATTAAACTGAAAAGAAACATTGAAGAAAATTTCATTCTTTCAGCGAAACCACCAACAATTAATGCAGGAGTAATGATTGCAAATGTAAGTTGAAACATTACAAATACTGTTTCAGGTATATCCCCAGATAGTGAGTTTATTGATAGACCAGCTAAAAATGAATTGTTTAGCCCACCAATATATGAATTCATTGATCCGCCATCTCCAAATGCAAGACTGTACAAAAAAGCTACCCACATTACACTTACTAAACATGCCAAGCTAAAGCATTGCATCAAAACAGACAATACATTTTTACTACGTACTAATCCACCATAAAAAAAAGCTAGACCCGGTAATGTCATAAATAAAACTAATGCTGTCGATGTGAGTATCCAAGCAGTATTTGCGTTAGATATAACTTCTTCAGCATACACATTTTGGGATTGTAAAGTTATACCCAAAAACACCACGGCATAAAAAAATATATTCTTAATATTCATTGAAATTTCCTCATTAGTTACATATTTGGATGCAATAATTGTGCCAAAATGGTGCTATTAAGTTAAATACGAAAATAGTTTGTAAATAATGACTATCTGCATTACTTTAATTTAGATTAGTTTTTATTTTTTTAAAAAAATGCATTAATTATAAACATAATGCACAAATTATGAGCATAGATACTATAAAAACAGATATTTTAATCGTAGGTGCAGGACCTTCAGGGTGTATGCTTGCCAATACATTAATAGAAGCAGGTAAAGATGTCTTGCTGATTGACAAACATAATTTTCCCAGACATAAGCCTTGTGCAGGCGGTCTAACTCCCAAGACTGTAAATTTACTACCATTTAACATAAATCATCTCAAACAACATGATTCTGAAAAGATGCTTTTTAAATTCACTAATGGAAAGACTGTCGATCTAAATCATATTGAGGGTGCTTGTAAAATGGTTGTTCGAGAAGATTTTGATAATTATTTTTTTGATTATGTGACAAGTAAAGGTGCAAAATATTTGAATAATAAAATTATAAGCGTAGATGATTTGAATAATAAAATTAACGTAAAAACTAATAAACAAGATATTAATTGTAATTTTTTAATAGGTGCTGATGGTGCTAACAGTACCGTGAGAAGATTGACAACTAATCTTAATTTTAAGAACCCAGTATTTGCATTTGAAGGACTTATTGATAAAAAGGCTTGTAAGGCTAATATACCAACAAAGTTTGTATTTAATAAACTTGGCTATGGTTGGGTTTTCCCTAAAAATGATCATTATAATATAGGAATAGGCAACCTGGTTTATGATCCATCTCAACCAAAACCGAAAAAAAAAGATTTATTCAAATTTGCTCAAGAAGAACTAGGTACAGATGAAATACGGGATATTACTGGTTTCCCCATTGGTACCGAAGGCCTTGATTATATTCCGAGTTCAAAAAAAATATATTTAGTAGGAGATGCTGCTGGATTAGCAGAAACTTTATTAGGAGAAGGTATTTATAATGCTGTAGTATCTGCAAAGTATCTTGGTGATGCAATCGTATCAAGCGCAACTCATGATGAGGTATTCAATAAATACACTAACTTTCTTGTTGGTATGAAAAAAGAATTATCTCTATACAATCGTGGTTCAAAAATTCTATACAAAAAACAAAGACTAAGTTATTGGATGCTTAAATTATTCTTTGGGAAGAAATTCATGGACGGTTATTCAGAAGGTAAAACTTTATCTGAAATCATTAAAGGGAAATATCCTTTTCCATCTATCTAGTTCTAAGAGCACAAAACTTAGTCAAGCCTGCTAGCATGTTCTTAGCTAAACCTTCAAAATTGTCTAAAGACTTCATTGCTTTATTTGAATATTTATCAATCTGGCGCTGCGTGTAAATATCAGATTTATTTTTTTTAAAAATCTCTAGTAATTTTTCTGATTCTGAAATGATTTTATTATTAAAAATATTTTTCAGAATTTCCTTATCTTGATTATTAGACGCATTAAAACTATGAATTAGTGGCAAGGTTGATTTGCCCTCAGATAAATCCTCAGCAATATTTTTACCAGTTTTATTCTGATCACCAAAATAATCCAGATAATCATTCCTGAGTTGATAGGCAATACCAAAATTTTTACCAAAACTACTTGCAGTATCTAAATGTTCTGCTCCTGCTAGTTCTGCGGCAACGAGTGCTGACGCCTCAAATAACTTGCCAGTTTTTAAGTATATTATGTCAAGATATTTTTTTTCATTATCCATTATTTTATCTTTTATCATTAATTGCATTACTTCGCCTTGTGAAATTTTATTAGTAGTTTCTGCAAGAATTTTATATATATTTTCCTCATTGACTTCGACAATTAATTCAAAAGCACGAGAATATAAAAAATCTCCAACTAATACTGCACTATCATTACCCCATAGTTTATTGGCAGTTTTTATGTTGTGTCTGATATCTGATTGGTCCACTACATCATCATGAAGAAGTGTAGCAGCATGTATTAGCTCTAATATTGCTCCTGCTTGAAGAATATGCTTATCATTACCTAACATTCTAGACATCAAAATCAATATTATTGGTCTAATCCTTTTTCCTCCACTTTCTATCATGTGTTCCGAGAGCATATTTATCAGAGGGACATCGGTTTTAGTAGCATTTTTGAGAAAACGGTTTAGATTGTCTAAATCAGAGGCTAGGGATTTACTAATTTCATCAAAATCAAGCATTGTCTCGAAATATATCATATTTAGATAACCTAAATACCCATAAAATGGTTTATTATTTAAAAAAATCAAGGTAGAATCACACAACTTAAAGCAATATGAACGCAATTATTAAACAAGGTGGACATCAATATAACGTAACTGAAGGTGACGTAATCCGCGTTGATTTAATTTCTAAGCCAGAAGGTACTGAAATTGAGCTTGATAATGTAATTATGGCATTCGATGATAAAGATTCTCTAATTGAAAAGAAGGCTCTTGAATCATTAAAAATTAAAGCAACTATTCAAAAACACGGTAGATATCCTAAAATAAGAATAGTAAAATTTAAGAGAAGAAAACACTACATGAGAACGCAAGGTCACAGACAAGGTTTCTCAGAAATTAAAATAGAGTCGATTAAGTAAAATGGCACATAAGAAAGCAGGTGGTAGTACAAAAAACGGTAGAGATTCTGAGTCTAAGAGACTTGGTGTCAAAAAATACGGCAGTGAATTTGTACATGCAGGCAACATTATTTTGAGACAAAGAGGAACGCCTGTTAAAGCTGGTGACAATGTTGGCTGTGGTAGAGACCATACTCTTTTTGCGACTAGCGATGGTTATGTCCATTTCCATAAAAAAGGTCCTAACAAACATAAATTTGTTAGTGTTCTTCCAACAAAACACTAAAAACTCCAGATCATGAAATTCATTGACGAGACTGTTATTACAGTTAGAGCCGGTAATGGCGGATCAGGCTGTCTCAGCTTTAGAAGGGAGAAATATATTCCATTTGGAGGTCCTGATGGTGGAGATGGAGGAGATGGTGGTTCTGTAATAATAAAAGGAACAGATACTCTTAATACACTTGCAGATTTTAGAAATAAAAGTTTATACAAAGCAGAAAATGGTAAATCTGGGGGTAGCAAAAATAAACATGGAAGAAATGGTGAAGATTTAATAATAAATCTTCCACTTGGATGTGTAATTTATGACAATGAAAGTGATGAGGAGTTATATGACCTTGATGATGAATCTAAGTCATTCACAATAGTTAAAGGTGGAGAACATGGCTATGGAAATGTTAGATTTAAAACATCTACTAATAGAGCACCTAGAAAGAAAACAAATGGCAAAGAGGGAGAATTTAAAGAGATAAAAATAATTCTGAAAGTTCTTGCTGATGTTGGACTCGTTGGCTTGCCAAATGCAGGTAAAAGTTCTTTTCTGAAGTCTGTAAGTATGGCCAAACCAAAAGTTGCAGATTATGAATTTACTACGTTAACACCTAATTTAGGTGTAGTGCTTTATTCAGACTATGAAAAATTTGTTGTAGCAGATATTCCTGGAATTATTGAAGGCGCATCGAAAGGGGTTGGATTAGGAATAAGGTTTTTAAAACATATTAGTAGAACAAAAATGCTTTTGAATCTAATTGATTGTTCATTTAAAACATATGAAGATATTATTAAAGAAATCGATAAGATTAAAAATGAATTAAATAGTTTTGATGAAGAATTAATAAAAAAAGATAAATGGATTGTTATAAATAAAATAGATCTTCTGGACGAAGAAAAGTTATCTGATCTTAAAAATAGATTTAAAGAAACTGATTTTCACGTTTACTTTATATCAACAGTTAATAAAGCAGGTATCAAAGAACTTACAGATAACATATATGAGTATTTAAAATATGAAAATAGAATTAAAGAAATCTAAAAAAGTTATAGTTAAAATTGGTAGCTCAGTAATCAATAATTCTAATGAAGAAGATTACCTATCTGATATTTGTAATGAATTAAGTCGCCTAGCCAAGAAAGAAAAAGATATTGTTTTAGTAACTTCTGGTGCAATCAGTGAGGGTATGAAAATACTTAATATAAATGAAAAACCAAATGACATAAAAAAATTACAGGCTCTTGCAGCAGTTGGGCAACAGAAGTTAATGCTTTCTTATGAGAAGATATTCTCTAATAATAATATTAATACAGCTCAGCTTCTAATTACTCACAACGATATCAATGATCGTGTAAGTTACTTAAACATTAAAGGTACTATAGAAGAACTACTCTCAAATGAAATAATACCAATAATAAATGAAAATGACGTTGTATCTACAGAGGAGATAAAGTTAGGTGACAATGATAATCTAGCATCAATGATTGCAAATCTTATTAACGCAGACTTGTTAATTATACTCACAGACCAAGATGGTATGTTTGATAAGAATCCAGATAATTTTGCAGATGCTAAATTAATTAAAAAATTAAATGTGAATGATCTTAAAAATTATGACTCTGACTTTAGTACTAATAGTGTTATTGGAACAGGTGGTTTTTCAACAAAAATTCAAGCTGTAAGAAGGGCAGCACTTTCCGGTACACTCACACTTATTGCAAATGGATTTCAGAAAGGAATTGTTCAAGATATATTCAATGAGAATAACTTTGGTACACTATTTATACCAGAAAAAAAAATAATCAGTTCAAAGAAACAATGGCTTGATACAACAGAAAATGAAGGTTCAATAATAATTGATAATGGAGCTTGTAAAGCTTTAAGCAATAGTAATAGTCTACTTTTCGTAGGCATCATAGATATAATCGGATCGTTTGACAAAGGGGATGTGATAGACTGTTTAGATAAACATCATAATTGTGTAGCAAAGGGTATTGCCAATTACAGTTCTAATGAGATTCTTTTATTGAAGGGTAAAAGTTCTGTCGACATTAAATCCGAATATCATGATAAATATACTAAAGAAGTAATTCACGCGGATAACTTAATTTTTATAGAGACTTAATCTTACTATTTAATCTTGATTTATGCCTTGCAGCTTTGTTTTTATGAATAAGCCCTTTTGCAGCAAGTTTATCGATACATGACACTGCTGTAATATAATCTTTTTTTGATTGCTCTGCATTTTTATCAGAAATTGAGCTAAGCACCTTTTTAATGCTTGTTCTAAATTCAGATTTTTTAGCGGCATTGCTTATTCTTGCTTTAGCAGCTTGTCGTACTCTTTTTCTAGCTTGTACTGTATTTGCCAATGTAATTTTCTCCAATAATAGGTAAAATAAGTGAAGATTATCTCAGTCAAGTGAGCTACTGTCAATATAATACATCCTTTATGGCAAAAGAATCAGAAAAAACAAGGTCAATCATAAAATCGTCTAGTCATTTTGGCTTGACTACTCTAATTTCGCGTATGAGTGGCTTTATAAGGGATGTTTTATTTGCAAGCTATTTTGGAGCAAATTCGAGTACTGATGCATTTTTTGTTGCATTTAAGATACCAAATTTTTTTCGTAGACTATTCGCTGAAGGAGCATTTTCTCAAGCATTTATTCCAGTATTACAAGAATATCGTATAAAAAAACAAAACTTGCTTATTAATTTTGTACAAAATGTCTTCGGGAATTTATTTTTTGTTTTGGTTATTATTACATCTCTAGGTATGTATTTTTCACATGAGTTAGCATACATTTTCGCTCCAGGTTTCGTGGGTGACAATGAAAAAATAAACTTAACAGCAGAAATGCTTTTTATAACATTTCCTTACTTATTATTCATTTCCCTAACAGCAATGTGCGCAGGAATTTTCAATTCTTATAATCGTTTCATTTTATCTGGCATAACACCTGTCTTTTTAAACTTAAGCTTAATTATTTTTACAATATTTTCTTCAACTTTATTTGTTATCCCTATATTGTCACTTTCATATGGCGTTCTCGTAGCAGGTATAGTTCAGTTATTAATACAACTCCCTTTAATGTATAAACTAGGATTTCTCAATATGCCGAAAATTAATTTTTATAATCATGGATCTATAAAAATTATAAAATTAATGGGCCCAGCAATTCTTGGAACAGCTGCAGTACAAATAAACCTTTTAATAGATACAATTGTAGCGTCTTTATTAGTTACTGGAAGCATTAGTTGGCTATATTTTTCTGACAGGCTGATAGAGTTGCCTCTGGCAGTTTTCGGAATAGCTATATCAATTGTAATACTTCCTGTTTTATCTGAGCACTTTCAAAAAAATGAACCATGTGCATATTCAGCTACACTAACAAAGTCAATTAAATTAGCAACAGCAATTGCTATACCTTCTATGATTGGGCTAATAGTTCTCTCTGGTTCTATCGTGTCTTCATTATATATGTATGGAAGTTTTGATATGTTTGATGTTGGAATGACAGTTCTAAGTTTAATAACATATAGTCTTGGTTTACCCGCATTCTTCTTTTTGAAAATATTAGTTACAGCTTTTTATTCAAGACAAGATACTAAAACTCCTGTAATTTATTCACTCATAGGTATAAGTGTAAACATTATCGCTAACCTTACAGTGCTCTATTATTATATGGAATCACCATTCGAAGGTGCTCATGCTTTAGTTGCATTGGCAACATCATTATCTGCATGGCTACAAGTAGTATTGATGGTATTTAAACTTAGGAGAATTGAGATAATAAAAGATAATTTATTTTTAAATTTCTCTACGTTAAAAGTGATTATAGCGACATCATTTATGCTCGCAGTTTTATTTTTATATGGATACACCATGCCATTCGAAAATTATATAAGCTTTTATGATAGAATTTTCTATCTA
Organism: bacterium; assembly: GCA_029979505.1. Taxonomy (GTDB): domain Bacteria; phylum Pseudomonadota; class Gammaproteobacteria; genus CACLCV01. The sequence goes on from JAPOHH010000006.1 coordinate 36,841, forward strand.
GTTTTAAATTTAATTATGGGTGCTGTAATTTATTTTTTATCACTAATTGCTATGGGTGTCACATTTAAAAGCTACAGAATATGAATATAAAAAATAAAATCGATGATCTATCTAGCGCTCCAAAAGTTGTAACAATCGGTAATTTTGATGGCGTGCATAAAGGACATCAATCTCTTATAAATAAAGCTTGCGATATAGCATCTAAAAATGAGTTCGAATCTCTAGTATTTACTTTTGATATATTGCCTGAAGAAATATTTAACCATCATAAATTTCAAAGACTTTATAGCAATCCTCTTAAATATAAATATATAAACTCATTTGATATTGATACATTACTATCAATTGATTTCCATTTGATGAAAGATTTTTCAGCAACTTATTTTTGTGAGGAAATTCTTCTTAAACAGCTAAATACAAAATATTTAGTTATAGGTGATAATTTTAAATTTGGTAAAGGTAGAAAAGGAAATATAGAAAAGCTTCGTGAGTATGAGCATTCAAATGATTTTCATCTAATTATCCCTAAATTAGAGCAATATGAAAATAAGAACATAAGCAGTACTAGAATTAGAAAACTAATAAATGATGGTAAGTTTATTGATGTTGAAAACTGTTTAGGAAGGAAATATATAATTGAGGGAACTGTAACTCATGGAGAAAAATTAGGCCGAAAGCTAGGTTACCCAACTGCGAATATCTCTTTAGATTATGACTACCCACTAGATGGCATATATTTCTCTCAAGTTTCTCTAGATAACAAAAAATATTATGCATTATCATCTGTGGGGAATAAACCTACATTTAATGGAACAAAAAAATTATTGGAAGTCTTCATATTAGATTTTAATGAAGATATTTACGGAAGCAAAATTGAAGTCTCATTCCTGGAGTTAATGAGAAGACAAATTAAATTCTCTGATGAAGATGCTCTAATTAAACAAATGAATGAAGATCATAAATATGCAATAATCAATAGCAAAAATTATGGAATATAAAGAGACATTAAACCTACCGAAAACTGATTTTCCTATGAAAGGGAATCTGCCACAAAGAGAACCTGAAATACTCAAGAAATGGAGTGAAATGTCAGTGTATCAGAGAAATTTAGAGGAATCAGAAAACAAAAAATCGTACATATTACATGATGGTCCACCATATGCAAATGGTGATATTCATATAGGACATGCTGTAAATAAGATTCTTAAAGATTTTATAATTAAATCCAAGATGATGTCTGGTTATCATGTTCCTTTTATTCCGGGATGGGACTGTCATGGTCTACCTATTGAATTACAAGTTGAAAAGAAATTTGGTAAATCCAAATTTAGAGATAACCCAAAAGCTTTCATTGCAGCTTGTAGAGAATTTGCTGAAAAACAAATAAAAAAACAAAAAGAGGATTTTATCAGATTGGGAATATTTGGTTTGTGGGATAACCCATATACAAGTATGGATAAAGATATAGAATCAGAAATTGTAAGTAGTTTATCTAGAATGATTAAAAATGGACATATCTACTATGGTTCTAAGCCTGTACATTGGTGCATTGAGTCCTCCTCAGCATTAGCAGAGGCGGAAGTTGAATATAAAGATATTATATCTCATGCTGTTTGTGTTAATTTTAAAGTTCTCAACAAAAAAGATATATCAATATACAAAGAAATAGATAGTAATATTGATGTATACATCCCAATATGGACTACCACTCCATGGACACTACCTGCAAATAGAGCTGTTGCATTAAGTTCTTCAATTGAATATTCGTTTGTGAGACTTGAGGATAAGTATCTCATATTAGCAAAAAATTTAATTACATCTGTTATGGATAAAGCAAGTATTACTAATTATGAAATAATATGTGACTTTAATAATGAAGATTTTTCAAAATTAAATCTTCAACATCCATTTTATGATTTTAAAGTACCGGCAATAATTGCAGATCATGTTACAGATGAAAATGGAACAGGTGCAGTGCACATCGCACCTGGGCATGGCACAGATGACTATCTTGCAGGCTTAAAACACAATCTTGAAATTTATAATCCTGTAAATGACTACGGTATATTTCATGATTCATTACCTATTTTTGGTGGAAAGAAAATCAGAGACTGCAATGATGAAATAGTAGAACTACTAAAAGAAAATAATAGTTTATTATTTTCTGAAAAATACGAACATTCTTATCCTCACTGCTGGAGATATAAAACTCCGTTGATATTTAGAGCAACGCCACAATGGTTTATGAGTATGGATAATTCTGGTCTAAGAGATTCTATGAAGAATGGAATACCTAACGTTAACTGGATGCCTTCTTGGGGACAAGATAGAATATTTAATATGATTGAAGGAAGGCCTGACTGGTGTTTATCGAGGCAGAGAAACTGGGGAGTGCCCTTACCTCTATTCCTTCATAAAGAAACTAATAAATTACATCCTGATACACAATTAATTCTGGATGAAGCATCAAAGATAATCAAAGAAGGTAACATAGAAGCTTGGATTGATTATGATAAAAAATTATTAGTTAAAGATATTGAAAGCTATAGCGAAGTAAAAGACACCTTAGATGTATGGTTTGATTCTGGCGTGACACATCAGTCAGTTCTTAAAAAAAGAGGCATAATGGAAACGGCTGATTTATATCTTGAGGGGTCAGATCAACATAGAGGATGGTTTCAATCATCTTTAATAACATCTCACGCTATGTATAAAAAATCACCATATAAAAATGTTCTGACGCATGGATTTGTTGTAGATAAGGATGGTCAGAAAATGTCTAAATCTATTGGTAATATAATCTCACCCCAAAAGATTATTAAAGATAAAGGTGCAGATATTTTAAGGCTTTGGGTTGCTATGACAGATTACTCAAAAGAAATGACAATTTCAGATGAAATTGTTAATAGAGTCTCTGAATCATATAGAAGAATAAGAAATACATCTAAGTTTCTTCTGTCAAATATAAGTGACTATGATGAAAAAGGAATTAGTTTTGATGATATGGTGCAAATCGATAAATGGATAATCCATAAAGCAAAAAAGCTCGATATACAAATACAAAATGATTATAAAGAATTCAAATTTCATAAATTGATACAAGATATTTTAAACTTTTGCACCCTAGAGCTAGGAGGCTATTATCTTGATATTATCAAAGATAGACTATACACATCAAAAAGTGATGGCATACCAAGAAAATCAGCTCAAAAAACTTGTCACATACTAATGAGTTATCTGAATTCTTGGATTGCACCGATTCTGACATTTACAGCTGAAGAAATATATTCGAAGATGCCTAATAGTAAAGATAGTATTTATCTCACAGAATGGTTTGATGTTGATCTTTGTCTAAAAAATCACGAAGTAGAAGTTTATGATAGTTTATATTCAATTAAACCACTTGTATCTAGAATGATTGAGGATGCTAGAAATAACAATACGGTTGGTTCTTCTCTTGAATGTAAATTAGATATACTTTGTAACGATCAACTATATACAAAATTGAACAGTATTTCTGATGAGTTAAAATTTGTATTTATTGTTTCAGAATGTACACTCAGATTAGGTAATGACAACGATAGCTACTCAATGGATAAAGATTCATATAAACTATCAATATCCATATCAAAATCACAAAATGAAAAATGTGAAAGGTGCTGGCATTTAAATGAAACCGTAGGAACGATTGAAGACCATCCCACAATATGTAAAAGATGTTCCGACAATGTGTATGGTGACGGAGAATGCAGAAAATTCGCATAAGAGGTTTAATTGCTCTTTTCATTATTCTAGGAATATTTGTAGTTGATTATTTATCTAAACAGTATGCTCTGACATTAACCGGAACTCATACTATTAATTCATTTGTGACTTTTCAAACTTTAAACAATTATGGTATTGCCTTTAGCTTATTTAATGACATTGAAGATAGTTATTTATGGCTATTATCGTCTCTGATATTTTTTATATTAATGTATATATGTATAGAGCTGTACAAAAACCTGTCTAATGACTTTATATATATTATTTCTTTGTCTTTAATATTAGGTGGTGGTTGGGGGAATTTCTTCGATAGATTAGATAACTTTTCGGTCACAGATTTTATAATCATTCACTATGATGATATATACTTTCCAGCAATATTTAATATTGCTGATTTATCTATTTCTTTTGGTGCAATTTTCATGATTATTCACTTTTACAAAACTAGAAATGAACATAATTAAGTATAACAGTAGAGTTATTTTAAATTATTCATTAAAAGGTAACGGAGTTTTATTTGAAACAACATTTGATAAATCACCTATAGAGATAATAATTGGACAATGTAACTTACCTCAAATAATAGAAGCGTCTTTATACAATATGAAATGTGGGGAAAAGAAAAAATATAAATTTGATTCTAAAGAGGTTTTTGGAATATTCGATGAAAAAAAAGTTACTAAGACATCTCTAAAAACTTTTAAGAATAATAAAAATATTAAACCAGGTGACATTATAGAAACAATCGAAGATGGCAAATCCTATTTTATAACTGTGATAGAAGTACTAAATGATGAAATTATAATTGATATGAATCATCCTTTGTGTAATAAAGATATTATATTCGAAGTAGAAATTTTAGAGATATTCAATGATTCTTAAAAATTGTCAATTATTACTAACTGAACCTAGAGGTTTTTGTGCAGGTGTGGAACGAGCCATAGGTATAGTCAATAGAGCAATAGAAATGTTTGATGAAAAAATATATGTAAAACATGAGGTTGTGCACAATAAAAATGTGATAGAGGAACTCACAAAAAAAGGTGTTGAGTTTATAGAGTCTATAGAGGAAATACCAGATAAATCTATACTGATATACAGTGCGCATGGTGTATCAAAAGAAGTAAGTGATATTGCTCAAAGAAAAGATTTGAAAATTTTTGATGCTACTTGTCCTCTTGTAACTAAAGTACATATAGAAATACATAAATACGCGCTTACCAATACGGATGTAATATTAATAGGCCATTATGGGCATCCTGAGGTTGAAGGTACTATGGGTCAATATAGCTCTCACAAAGGAAAAATTCATCTCATTGAAAATATTTATGATGCAGAGAAATTAGACATAAAAAACGACAAGATAGCATACGTCACTCAAACAACCTTATCAGTAGATGATACGAAAAATATTATTAATTACATTCAAACAAAGTATCCAAACATTATAGGCCCTAGAAAAGACGATATATGTTACGCTACGCAAAATAGACAAGAAGCTGTTAAAAGAATCTTAAATTATTGTGATTGTCTTATAGTAGTAGGATCACAAAATAGTTCGAATTCACAAAGACTTAAAGAGATTGCAATTCAAGATGGTAAGAGAGCTTACCTAATTGATCATGAAAGTCAGCTTGATATCTCATGTTTAAAAAATAGAAAGGTTATTGGTATAACTGCTGGAGCATCAGCACCTGAGCACACAGTACAATCAATAATCAAATATTTAGTTGCAGAGGGTGCAAAAATGTCAACCGAGCAAATAGAGTTCAAACAGGAGGCAGTGACTTTTTCTCTACCAAAATCACTCAGAAAGTAATTATTAATTTAACTCGTGAGTAGTATTACTATCTAAAGATTCATCTGGTTTTTTATAATCAGGGTCATTAGGGTTTATAAAAATAAACTGCTTATCATTACTATCTAGTTCAACATAGTCAAGCTTAGTATTTTTAAGATTAATCATAGAATTTGGGTCAATTAGTATATTTATACCGTTTATCTTCAATTGTAAATCTTCTTCTTTAGATTGATCAAATCCCATAAGATAGTTAAACTTCCCATTATCATCTACACTTAGGGATATACGTAAAGGCCAATCTGAGCTTTCAGAAATTTCTGATGCTTTTTTAATTTGCTTCGCTGCTTGATCTGTTATTTCAAAAATTTGTTGTACCATTAACTTTCTCTACGAATTTAATAAAATACTCTACCCAATTAAACGCATCTGTTGATCTAAGATGAGAAAATGATGCGACAGTATTTTTATAGATTAAACCATCTACTTTTCCATTTATACCATAGCCTCTTTTTATATCAAATGCATAATTGTAATTCTTTTTTCCGTTTACTAAAGAGGAATAGTGAAATTCATGAGCATGTATCTTGCTATTTTTAATTCCCCATGGATGAGATTGAGGTTGTAATACAGTATAACCTCTACCAATCGGTTTATCATTCATATTAATATCAATATCAAATACATTACACATTTTATTCATATTATTTTCATATTTTAATCTTTTACACAGATACATTAGTCCACCGCATTCTGCATAAACAGGTAAATTATCTTCAATTAGTTTTTTTATAAACTTTCTCATATTAATATTGGACTCGAGTTTCTTTGCTTCAGTTTCAGGAAAGCCTCCTCCTATAAATAGGGCATTAATTTTTGGCAAACTTTTATCTTTTATGAGATTGATGAATTTTACTTTGTGACCTAATGCACGAATATTTTCGAGATCATCCTCATAATAGAAACCAAATGCAGAATCCTTAGCGACTCCAATCGTCATACTATGCTTGTTTTTTAATGGAATTTTATGTGGCGAAACTTTTATTGTTTCATTTTTATGTTTTGGATATATTTTTTTATAATCAATATTATTTTTAATCATTGTTGTAAGATTTCTAATTATTTTTCCTTTATTAGGATGTTGGAATGCTGGTATTAATCCTAAATGTCTTTCATTAATCATGTTCTTAATTAGAGGTATTGACCCAATAATTTTAAGATTTGTATATTCTTTCACTGCTGATATAAGTTTTATTTCATGCCTAGATGTGGAAACATTATTAAGGATAATATTCTTAATTTTTAACTTTTCATCAAATTTACTATAACCTAACAATAATGGAGCAATTCCACGCGTCATGCCGTTACAATCAATAACTAAAATTATTTCTACATTTAGTATCTTTGCCATTTCAGCATTACTATCTTGACCTGAAGTAGATACACCATCAAACAGCCCTTTTGTTCCTTCTATCAATGAAAAATCAATATTTCTTGATTTATTACGATAATTTAATAACAACTCTTTATTATTCATTGTGTTGAAATCTAGATTATAACAAGGCGTTTTTGAAGCTGCTGCTAACCACGACGGATCTATAAAATCAGGACCTTTTTTAAATGTTTGTGTTGTATATCCAAGTTCCCTGGCTAGTCCAGCTAAACCAATTGATACAATTGTTTTGCCAGATGACTTTTTTGTCGATGATATCAGAGTAGATTTCATTTAAATAGTATGTGCTATTTTTTTGCAGGTATAAATTTCAAATTGGTTATTAATATTAGTATGATAATCAATGCTAGAGATGTACCACCAATACCAAGCCCAAACTCATAAATAGATGGAGTATATCCATGTATATTATTATCAAAGAATGATGATTCAATAATAGTATGATCAGGAAATATATTGAGAGGAAATGCTTGGCCACCAATAATAATAACTGCTACAGCAAAGAAGCCGCCTACTATTACCATTATAGATGTTAACGTTAAGGGGAAATCTCTATTGTCTTTATTAGTTAATTCAAAAAACAGTGGAATTAATAAACCAAAACCAACCTGGCCTAACCAAAACATAGTTGTATAACCACCGCCATCGAGCAGTATAAATTTTTCTATAGCAATCTGCTTGGATATATATAAATTGGTTATATGGTATAAGATAAGAAAATAGATGTTAGCTAGTAAAAATATTATTATTAGTTTACGTATATTGACGGTAATTTCTGACGGGATAGTTATGTTTTGCATTTTCGATATTATTCGTAATAATAAATAAAATACCGCTGTGCCATATAATAGTGACATTATTATAAATAAAGGAGCTAAAACTGCTGTAGAATAAGCTTCCCTTGCAACAAGAAAACCAAATATTGATCCAGTACCTGTGGTCAATATAATTCTCCATCCAAAGGCAAGTTTACCAACTACTGATGAAAATTTACTTACATTGAAGTCCAGCATAGTCCAAATATATATAGATAAGATTACAAAAAAACCTGAGTACAAAAAGATATTCCAAGCAAATATTGACTTAAAATTATAAGTTGTCATTGCAACTATTAACCTGTCTGGTCTTCCCAAATCAAGGACTAATATAATCAACCCAGAAACTAGAAAAGCTATTGCGAAAAGAGCAGACAATGGCGCTAGTGGCTTATATAGTTTTTTATCAAATGCAGACGACATAGATGCTATATTAAGAACACCGGATGCTATGACTATTAATGTTACTGCAAATATATGAGGTAAGCCCCATACAATCTGATTATTCATTCCGGTTACATAGTGACCTTCATGTTCCATGTAAGCTGATGATGCCAATCCAAGTAATACAAGAAATCCTAAAAAAAGGAAAGTTCCCCAATACAGATATCTACATGTTTTAAGTTTTTCTAGAGTATAGTTCATATATTTGAATAAAAGACTTTTTGGTCAAGATTTAGATCGTTCCTAAGCCTTCTGGGATTATTAGAATTCATGGCTAATGATATTTTACTGTTTTTATCATTTAAATCTCCAAATGTAATAGCAGAGTGTCCTAAATTATTACAAGCATCCTCACACGCAGTTGTTTCTGATCCATGATCAATTCTGTTAACACATAAATTGCAACTCTCAACACAGCCCTTACCTCTAGGCGCATTTGTATTTTGTTGTGTTAGTGTTTCATGGACAAAAGAACGAGCCTTAAAAGGACAAGCCATCATACAATATCTGCAACCGATACATGTATGTTGATTCACCATTACTATACCGTCTATTCTTTTAAATGAAGCACCTGTTGGACAAACATCGCAGCATGGTGGGTTTTCACAATGCTGACACATTAGAGGCATGGTGGTAATTTTATCAGTAGTGTTACTTTTGACTGTAACTTTTCGTATCCATTGTGAATCAGTTTCTGGTCTTCCAAAACCTGTTAAACCATTTTCTTCATTACATGCATCTACACATGCAGTACATCCGTCTATACATTTTGATGTGTCTATGTGAATACCCCAACTTTGTTTATCTGATACTTTTTCTGCTAGTGGTTTTTTAGCATGTGCTTTATTCGAGATTATAGATGGCACGACAAAAGTTATAGCTAAAGCAGTAGCAGATTTCACAAGAAATTTTCTTCTATTTATCATATGTAATGTTATTAGCTAATTCATTTATTTCTTTAACAGAACTACTAGTTATATTTTTATGTTTAGGATAACGAGGTTCTGCAGCATGACATGAAAAACATGTGATATTTGTAGCTGTTTTTACATGGCATTCCTGGCAAAATTGTCCTTCAGCATTAATAGGTATTGCTTTACCTTGATTATCATATGAAACATGACAATCTACACAATTTGCTAAACTATGCTGTTTTGTCCTTACACCATCTATTACAGTTTCATCTCTTTGATGCAGTAAGAACATATAATGCTCTTTTCGCATTAGATCAGTTGGTTCAACACATGCTTCTTGAGAATCTGCTTTAGACTTCCCTGGAGATACATGTGGATTACCATCATGCGCTTCTACGCCGAGTATACCTGCCATTAAGATAAATATCAGAAAAGATATTTTGAGGTGTTTCAATTATTTTCCCCTGATTAAAAGGCGAGTTTTTTATTCGCCGAGCCCCATTTTAATATAACCAGTTGGACATACATCAGCACAAATATGACAGCCAATACATTTGTTGTAATCTGTATCTACATACCTGCCTAATGTTGCTTCGTCTTTTTTAACTCTGAAGACAGCATCTTGTGGGCAGTAAATTACACAATTATCACATTCAAAACACATGCCACAACTCATACATCTAGAAGCCTCCTTAATTGCCTCTTCTTCTGTAAGTCCTATTATTCTATCTTTGTAATTATCAATGACCTCATCTCCACTAGGTACATCCTCTCCACGTTTAAGTCTATCTTCGTGTTTAAAATGACCTAAGAATAATTCAGTTGATGGAATAATTTCTTGTGCAGAACGGTCTTCATAATTATGCAACACATTCTTGCTTGTATCTGAGCCTCTGTATAAATCAGGGTCTATAGGTGCTGTATAAGGCTCTGGCTCTAAATCAGTTTCTCTCAATTTATCTAGAAGATTAAAATGATGTACATCAACTTTTGGTCTCCTTTTAAAATCATTATTTTCGAAATAGCTTTTGATTGTTTGCGAGACTATAGATCCTTGCCCTATCGCTGTTGTGAGTAAGTGTGGTCTGATAATATCACCTGCAACAAAATGACCTTCTTTTGTTTTATGTCTGTAATAATCGTCGACTTCAAAAAACCCTCTTTCATTACCAAGCTCATCTATACCTTCAATGTCAGGTGACTGACCAATAGCAGCTACAATCAAGTCAGCTTCAATTCTTTTCTCAGTCCCTTCTACAGGAACTGGAATATTATTTTCATCAAATGTGCATTCTGCAACAATCATCGCTACTGCTTTGTTATCGTCATTTTTTTCAATTTTAACTGGCATAACACCATTAAGAATTGTTACTCCTTCGTGCATAGCGTCATTTACCTCTTGCTCTGCAGCAGTCATTTCTTCTTTAGCAAACAATGATGTCAAGGTAACATCTGCACCTTCTTTCGCAGCAGATTCTGATACATCTTGAGCTACATAACCATGAACAATGTTTTCTGGAGTATCTTGTTCATTCATTTTAGAGATGTGGCCTAGACGTCGTGCGACTGAGACTACATCAATAGATGTATCTCCACCTCCAACGCAAATTACTTTTTTTGAACCCACCTTAAGTCTTCCATCACAAAATGCTTCAAGGAAGTCTACACCTGTTATGCAATTGGTAGCGTCACCACCTTCTACAGGTATTGCTTTCCCGTTCCAGCATCCTATTGTCCAAAGAACTGCATCATGAGATTTCTCTATATCATCTAAAGGTAAATCTTTTCCAACACGCTTTCCTAATACAACTTCGATATCTCCTAAATTTAAGATTCGTTCTATTTCTTTATCAAGTAAATCTCTAGGAGTTCTGTATCCAGGGATACCGTAGCGCATCATACCTCCAAGTTCTTTTCTTTCTTCAAAGACTGTTGAGGCGTAACCCATTTTTCTTAGTTGATAAGCTGCAGATAAACCTGCAGGTCCACCACCTATTATCGCTACTCTCTCTTTATTAAGTTTAGGTGCTTCATCAAATGAATAACCTTCTTCAATAGCTTTATCGCCTATGAATTGCTCAACGGCATTAATTCCTACATAATCATCAACTTCATTTCTATTACATCCACTCTGGCAAGGTGCGGGGCATACTCTACCCATTTGTGACGGAAACGGATTAGCTGTTGTAGATCTTCTAAATGCATATTCTGACATTGACATGTCTTGTGGTGGTTGCTCTATACCTTTTATAATTTGAAGCCATCCTCGGATGTCTTCACCAGAAGGACAGCTACCTTGGCATGGTGGAGTTTTATGGACATAAGTCGGACATTTATGAGAATGGTCCTGCTCAAAGATTGCCTCTGAGAAATCACTATATGTATGATCTCCCTCATTATACCTTTTATAGGTATTTTCCTCTTTCATCAAGTTGATTGTCTTTTCTAATTTAGTCATTTAATTCATCACTTTATATAAGTTTATTATACTTTTCTAATACATCAATTTTAAAAGTATAGCATAAGATTTTTTGAGCTAAACCTCTTTTTTGTTCATTATTATTGCATTACTTACTAGCTGATGAAGGCTAACAATTTGGTCTAATTCCAGATCATAGTATTGAAATACCTTACTAAATTGACTCTTACAAATTGCACATATAGCTGCCATGTGCGTGACGCCTTTCTCATCAATTAGTTGTTTTAAAGCTTCCATTCTAGGTAGTGCACCCTTTACTCTTAATTCCATCAAATCATCAGTCAGTAGGCCACCACCGCCACCACAGCAGTATGTTTTCTCTCTGATTGTCTCCTCATCCATATCGTAAAAGTTATTAACAACAGTTTTGATGATTTTTCTGGGTATAGTAAATTGTCCCCCCATTACTCCTCCCATATTTGAAGCACGAGCAACATTACAAGAGTCATGATAAGTTAGTGTCATGTCATCATTTGCGCTTTTATCAAACTGTAGGACATTTTGATCAATTAATGAATTAGTGATTTCACAGATATGTTGAGGCACTGGATACCTTGGATCTAGGAAATCGAAAGGACCAGCTAAAGTATTTAAAAAGCTATATGCTACTCTCCATGCATGACCACACTCACCAAATACAATCCTTTTTACATTAAGCTCTAATGCTGCTTCTCTAATCCTCATAGCAAGTTTTTTCATGTTGTCGTAACTTCCTATAAACATTCCAAAATTTGCAGCTTCACTAGCATGCGAACTTAGCGTCCAGCTTATTCCTGCTTGGTGAAACACTTTCGCATAGCCTATAAGCCCGTCAACATGTGGTTCGGCAAAAAAATCTGCAGATGGAGTTACAAGAAGAACTTCTGAATCTTTTACATCTAATGGAAATTTAACATCAACTTCGATATCATCAAGAACATCCTCTTCTAAGCCTTCAAGTGTATCTGCAAGTGCAGGTTCTGGTAAACCGAGATTATTTCCAATTTTATGAACTTTACTAATTATTTCGTTACAATATTTTTGACCAACACCAATAGAATCCATGACTTCTCTTGCTGCCATTGAAACCTCAGCAGTATCAATACCAATAGGACAAAAAACTGCGCACCTTCTGCATTGAGAGCATTGATGATAGTAAGAATACCAGTCAGCTAGAACTTCTTTTGTTAAATCCTTTGCACCAACAAGTTTTGGAAAGTACTTTCCTGGTAATGTAAAATATCTTCTGTACACACTTCGCATTAGATTCTGTCTGCCTACAGGCATATTTTTTGGGTCTTTAGTTCCTTGGTAATAGTGACACTTATCTGTGCATGCGCCACACTGTATACAAGAGTCTAAATAAACTCTAAGTGATCTGTATTTGCCTAACAAATCACCCATCTTATCGATAGCTTTTTCTTGCCAGTTATCTACTAATTCTCCAGGGTAACCAAGACTTGTCTGAAATTCCTCTTTTGATTTAAATGGAGACAGGTGTGCAGTAGCACTATTTTCCAATTTTGGAATAACAGGGAAAGTCCTTACTTCAGGTGTTTCAAATGTGTTTTTAGCCATTTATTTACTCTCCATTTTTTTGGCCCACTCTGCCACATGTCTTTTGCTTCTTGCATTATCAACCTGATTTCTTGTAGGGCTGAAGAACAATCCAGGTGCATGTAATAGTTTACTGTAAGGAAAGATTATCATTAATGCAATGACCAAAGATAGATGAATCAACAAAACTGTATCACTTGGTAGTTCAGAAAAATTAAAGGATAACAATCCAGTAAAAAAAAGTTTAATTGCTAGGATATCTGATGGATACCATTTCATTAAAAGACCGGAACCAGCTATTGCAATAATTAGAATCAGAATTAAATAATCAGATGGTGAAGAGATATACCTAACTCTATCAACGAATACACGTCTTGCAAATAAACCTAATAAGCCTGCCAACATAAGATATGCTGCATAATGCCCAGCAACTTGCACTAATTCAAAAGAAACCCAAAACCACACTGGGTCGGTAAAATATTTCAAATGTCTAAATGCAGCTAATAGAAGTGCTAGGTGGAAGATCCAACTAAAGAGCCATGTCCATTTAGTTGCAGAGAAAAGACTTTCAAAAAAAACAACTTCTCGAAATATTCTAATAGCCACACCTTTTTGAGTCATTGGTGCTGGTGGTGTAGGTATTTTTAGAGGTGCAGGTATGGTTGAGTACTCATATATTCTATAGGCCAACCCAATAAACAATATTGCAGCAGCGAAGTAGAACAACGCTGCATACAATATAGTTACAAATGACATTGGCTATCCCTGACCTTGTGATTATTATTATACGCAACCAGTTGGTTTAGGAAGACCTGCAAATTTACATGCTTGTTTGCCTGGACCATATGGGAATAGTTCGTATAGATACTTACTGTTTCCTTTTTCTTTACCAAGTTTTTTACCAACAGCTTTTGTAAGCACTCTTACTGCTGGTGCTATTTGATATTCTTCGTAATATTCACGCAGGAAGTTAATTATTTCCCAGTGATCATCACCTAGTTCAATGTCATCTTCCTTTGCCATTACTGTAGCAATATCTTTTTCCCAATCATTTAGATTGGACAGATATCCTTCTTCATCTACTTCTATTTGTCTGCCATTTACTTCTAATGCCATTTTCTTCTCCTAAATTAAGATTAAAGCCAATTTTGTGTTTTTTCATTATCCGCTACTAATTTAACGAAACCTTTATAATCCACTATTTCTATATTAGTAGTAAGATTAGAATTATCAAGTCCTCTTGCTTCTAAATCAGGTCCTAAAACATAGAACTTTATATCTCCCTGATGATCGTGTATATCTTTTTCAAACTGAGTACCTTTAGTGCAGGCATAAACAGCATCCTCAATAAAAAGTATAGATGCTCCTTTTTGAGCATATCGTAAACAGGTGGTTAAGCTGTCTTTTTCAAATGGTGATTTATTAATTGTATGTAACATTAGAAATTAAAAAATACCTCTGATTCATTGAATAAATTTTTTAAGTCTGATGCAGGCAATATTTCTACATCAACAGATAAGTCCTCTTCGCTTAGACCTCTTGCTTCTAAAGACTCTTTTTCAACATACAATTTCTCTACATCATACATATCAAGTGCGCCAAATGTCTTACTAAAGTTTTTAGTGGCAATTCCATCAGTATTTTGTCCTTTTTTTAGCTGATAAACACCATCATCTATAAATGCTAAAGCTACATCTTGTTCAAAAGCAGCAGCAATTAGTACTACCTCTAAAGCTTCATGAGCATATATTGTTCCATGAGGAGCTTTCCTGTTTACGTAAATAAATTTTTTAATTATGCCTGATTCTTGTTCTTCCATATCAATCACCAAATGTAATCATGCGATCAGCTTGTATACCAGCCTCGATAAGTTGTCCTAAGCCTGAAATTCTAAATTTGTCCGCAATATTATTTGCATCTTTTTTATTACGTTCCATTTCACCTTGATCTACCATTCCGCGTCTTTGTGCAGCTGCTACACAAAGAACTAAGTCTAGGTTATGTTTTTCAGCTAATTCAGTCCATCTGTTTGGTATGTGACGGTCATCTTGAGGTGGAGTTGCTAGACGAGTTCCATTATTAACGCCATCATGATAGAAGAATACACGATATATTTCATGTCCTTCAGCTATTGCAGCCTCTATAAATTTATAAGCTGAATCAGATGCTTGATGCTGATAGGGGCCTTCATTGATTAAAACTCCAAACTTCATAAACTGTTTGTACTAAAAACGTACGTAAGCTGATGAGTTAAGTGTTTTTCTTCCACCGCGCCAGTTATCAATATGATACTTAGTAAACGGTAGCTCTGTGAGTTCAAAGAATCTAGGCCATCCAATTCTCTCTATCCAATCGTTTATGCGCTCCCAGTCTCTGGCGTCTTCTTTGTATGCAGAAAGGATTCGCTTAACAATAGCTGTTGCTTCAGGCCATCTTGGTGGATTGTTAGGAATACCAGCAGCTACAAGTTTTTGAAATGATGGTTTGCTTCTTGCATTAGAGTGATTACCACCAACCCAAATAGCTAGTTTACTGTGCTCCGGATCATTAATTTGCATAGGAGGGCATGGTGGAAAACATGCGCCACAACATATACATTTTTTTTCATCAACTTCTAATGATGGTTTACCGTTAACCATAGCAGGTCGAATCGCAGCTACAGGACAACGAGCCACAACAGATGGTCTCTCACATACGTTTGATACTAAATCATGATTAATTTTGGGTGGTTTTGTATGTTGGATGTTAATAGCAATGTCACCTTGGCCACCGCAGTTAATTTGACAACAAGATGTGGTTAAATGAACTCTATTTGGCATTTCATTGTTTCTAAACTCGTCGATAAGTTCATCCATCATTGCTTTTACTACACCAGATGCATCTGTACCTGGAATATCACAATGCAGCCATCCTTGTGTATGAGATATCATTGCAACCGAATTCTTTGTGCCTCCTACGATAAAGCCTTCTTTCTCAAGCGCTTCAATCAAAGGCTCAACTTTAGATTTATCTTTTACCATGTATTCAATATTGCTTCTGATAGTAAATCGTACATAACCATCTGCATATTCGTCGCCTATGTCACATAGTGTTCTAAGTGTAAATACATCTAATATTCTTTGAGTACCTGCTCGAACAGTCCAAATTTCCTCACCACTGTTAGCGTAATGTACTAGTACACCTGGTCTTGGATGTTCATGATATTTCCATTGACCAAAATTTTTACGCATCGTTGGATGCATATACTGAAATCCATCCGGTGCACCTGTTTCAATTGGTGTTCTCATTTCTTTTTTTGCATTTTCACTCATTATGCTGAATCCTTTTTCTTATCGGCTTTTTCATACCATTTTACTGCTTCATCATCCCAGTCATCTGTTCTTACATAAGAACTTTCCCTTGGATTAGCTACCATATTTGGATCTACATCTATGCCAATACCTTCAAGGAAATTAACTAGTCCAATCCTTTCAATCATTTCACCGCATCTTTCATGCTCTAATGCATTATCTGCCCAGAAATCTATAGTTTCCTCAGCGATTTCCACAAGTCTTTCCCAATCTTCCTCTTTTTCAAGTTTCATGAATGGAACAATAACTGTACCCATTAAATCACCAATCTTAAGTGTCCTTTTTCCACCAATGAGAATAGTCACGCCTTTATCATCACCTGGATGAAGTGCTTTAGGAACAACGTTCAGACAGTGCATACATTTAACACAATTTTGATTATCAATATCAATTGAATCATCATCGTTAAGTGATATGGCATTAGTAGGACATCTTGTAACAATGTTATCAATAACATATTTACGACCTTTCATTTCTACATATTTTTTGAATTCTTCTTGATCAACCTTGATATTATCTCTCCATGTACCTATGACAGACATATCTGCTCTTTCAATAGAGTTCATGCAATCATTTGGACATCCTGATACTTTAAATTTGAATTTATATGGTAGTGCTGGTCTATGCATATCATCCATGAAGTTATTTACGAGCAATCTGTGCGCTTTATGTTCATTTACATTAGACATTTCACATCTACCTGCGCCGACACATGACATTGCAGTTCTAACACAAGGTCCGGCACCGCCTAAGTCCCAGCCTTTTTCATTGATATCATCAAAGAAGTGTTGTGTTGATTCTGTTGTAGATCCGATGAACATTATGTTACCTGTTTGCCCATGGAATGTTACTAGACCAGAGCCATGCTTTTCCCATGAATCAGCTAAGTCACGCAGTGATTCTGTTGTGTAATAGTTTCCAGCAGGTGGCTGCACTCTTAATGTATGAAATTCTTTTGATTTAGGGAAAGCATCACCAACTTCAGAAAATCTAGGTATAATACCACCACCATAACCGTAGACACTGACAGTACCACCTTTCCAATATCCTTTACGCGTTTCATAAGAATGCTCAAGTTGACCTAAAAGGTCATTTGTCATTTCATTAATTCTTTTCTCAGGATGAGTATCTCTGAGTCTTTTTATTCCGCTGATGAAACTCGGCCATGGGCCATTCTCTAGCTCATCAATCATAGGTGTATCATGTTTTTTCACAATTTATCCCCTGAAATCCGTTGGTATACAATGTATATTATTTTATCATTAGTTTCTAATATGTCCATGAGAAGTTAATATTGCACCGATATGAAATAAAAAACAAGTGTTAAAATTCACTATGAAAGTCCATTATATAGAATCATGATATTAAGCGCAAAATCAAAGGATTTCATTGAATGGGCAGCTAATAAAGAGCTGAATATCCCTTTAAATATTAATGATTTGAAGGTTAATTTGCGTGATATTAACCATGTTTCAAAGACTGAAATATCTCAAATCAAAGAGAAGTTAACAAAATTCAATTGTTGTATATACATATCAGACAGTAATCTTAAGGAAGACGATAATATTATGAAATTTGCAATGTCTCTAGGTATGAGAACATTCGATTCTCATAATATAGACGATAGTAACATTAGCACGATTTCAGCAGATAAAACTGAGAATAATATTAGATATATACCGTATACGAATAAAGCATTAAATTGGCACACAGATGGGTACTATGATAGTAAACCAATTTTTTCATGGTTACTTCACTGTGTCGAACCAGCATCATCAGGTGGAGAAAACTTCTTATTAGATCATGAGCTTGCAATCAGAGAATATATACTTAAGCATGATGATATTTCATGCTTAATGAGTAATAACGCATTTTCTATTCCTAAAGATAAAGTTGCTGAACGGGAAGTTACTTCGAATTATGTTTGTGATGTAAATAATGAGTATAAAAAGTTACATATGAATTTCTCAATGAGAAAGGAAAATATTAAAATTAACAAGAATTCAAAATCTGCTGTGTCAAAATTGATAAAAATCATAAAAGAGGATTGTAAAAAATATCATTTAACCTATAAACTTTCGAAAAGTGAAGGTATTGTTAGTAATAATATATTACATGGAAGAAATTCATTTAAAGACGGTCCAACTATGAGAAAAATTCTTAGAATAAGATCCCACGAGAGATTGTAGTGTTATACCTGAGCGCAATATTAATAGAAAGAAAAGATGTAGAAACATTTGAAGATTTTCTTGAAGTGATCAAAGAGAAAGCTGCAAGTGGTGAGCGCTTCATCAGGTTTGACCTGAAACCTCCATTTCCAGATACACCATCAAATTGGGAAGATCGCGTTGAAAGTGCATTTAGTGGTTATATAAAAAAATAACTATGTGGCAGGAAAAGACAGAAAAAAAATCAATTGCAGAACAATCAGAAATGATTGACCTTTCATTTTCAGTTAATTGCAAAGAACTTCCTTATGACCATGCATATGAACTTTCCTCTGAAATTATCAATCTTATACCTGATATTGTGAATGATAAAAGAAACGCAATTCAAACGCTTCATGGTCCAATGTCTGGTAATGGATGGGTAAGAGCAGATGGAGAAAATATTTTTTTATCAAAAAGAGCCAAGCTTTGTTTAAGAGTAAATAAATTACAAGTTGATAAAATACGAAACATAGAAGGTAAAAAAATTAAATTGTTCGGCAATGACCTTAGTATAGGTAAGTCGAAGACTAAAGTATTCTTAGTTGTTAGAGATCTGTTCTGTAGATTCGTCTCATGCCAGGAAGACCTACCTGAAGATATATTTTTAGAACAGGTTCAAAAAGAATTAGGAGCACATAATGTTCATATCAATAAAGCATTATGTGGACAATCTAAAAGAATCATATTTGGTGATGAAACTTTGCATACGAGGTCTTTAATGATAGCTGATTTGTCAAAAGAGGAGTCAATTAGGTTACAAGAAGAGGGTGTTGGTGGTCAAAGATTATATGGCTGTGGAATTTTTCTACCTCATAAATCAATAGACGCAGTTAGTAACTTCAAAGAGGACTAATATTTACCTAATTACCAACTAGACTTATAGTTATTAGTATATTAGAATTTTCCAATATTGATGAAATCTTTATGGAGTTTTATGTATGAAAGTTGAAGTTAATGGAAATGAAGTCTCTACAACGGAAACTGGTTTTTTAGTTAATATTGAGGACTGGACTGAGGATGTTGCTCAGGTTATAGCATCTCAAGAAGGTATAGTCCTTGAACAGAGGCACTGGGATGTAATTAATTATTTAAGAGATGAATTTATAAATAATAAAGAAAATCAACCAAATACTAGAAATATGATTAAAGACATGGGAAAGTTATGGGGGGAAAAGATTGACTCAAAAACATTATTTGACTTATTCCCTGGTAATCCAAGTAAACAAGCTGGGAGAATAGGCGGTTTGCCTGAGAGTAGGAGAAAAGGTGGATACTAATGACTGATGCTAAAAACGAAAAAGAATTGCAAGAAGAGAGAAAACAGATAATCACTCGCCTCTTGGAAATACAAAAAAATTTTATGGAACTTGAAAGAGAGAAAGGTGTTACTGAAAAAGACATACACCATAATCCAAAAGGTGTAATCAAAGAATATAAAGAAGAGCATGAAAAATTAGCGAACAGACTAGTAGATATTGCTCATCAAATTAAGGGGTCGATAAGAACATAATGAACCAAGAATATTTTGATAAAGTAACAGAATTGGAAAAAATGAATGCTAATGATCAATACGTTTTAGGATGGCAAGAGGGCTATCAAGGTGCACCTGAAGTCGAAGAACAACGTATAACAGACGCATATAGTGCAGGCTACGAAGACGGAAAAAATAATAATTTCGAAAACGTCGATAAATTCAAAGGCTAGATTAAGTCTTTGTAACAGAATCGTAAACTTCTAATATCTTTTTTAATATTTCTACTGAATCAATATCAATAATTTGATCCATAACCCATTTATTAGTTTGACTATAGCCCATTACATCTTGACACTTTTTTGATAAGTGTCTGTAAAGCGAGTAGTTGCTTCCTTTTCTTGAAAATTCAAATTCTGAATATTCTGATGACCGTAAATTAAGTGTATTTATATATCCGCTCTTATAATCACCTGGTCCAAATAAGTCCTCGCAATTTTCTTGCATTATCCTCGAGGATTGTTTCCCTAGAGAGTTCATAACTTCTGATCGTAATTGATTATCAGCATTATCTTCAAATAGTAATCTGTCAACTAAGTGAACTTGAAAGGACATGTACTCCACGATAATTGATACTCTTTGATGGTCATTTTTATATTCAAAATCTTCACCATGCAGTGTCTTTGCCTTATCTAAAGAAAGCCTCCAGGAAATATATGAAAGCGCACTTCCAAAGTCCTCTGGAGTTTTGCTTCTTTTTACCGTTTTTGACCACTTGCTTTTAATTCTTATTGCCATAATATTCAGATGATAACATTTACAATGTAATATAAATAATATGAGTAATAAAATTAAAATAGAAAAAAGATTAATTGAAAGTGCACCCGGTAGTTTCATTTATGAATTTGACAATGAGATTTCTCCCCAAAAGTGTAATGAAATTATAGAAAGATTTGAGCAATCTAAAGATGATCACTATAGAGGAAGAGTTGGACCAAATTTTGAACAAAATGATACAGTAAAAAAATCAACAGATATGGTAATTAGTGGAAAAGATTCATGGAAAGATATAGATGAGCTATTTTTTGTAAGCTTGTCAAAGGCATTATCTAAAATGAAAAAAGAATTTGATTACTTTAACGGAAAATTTAAAGACATTGGATACGCGATTCAAAGAACTGATGAAGGAGAATATTTTCATTGGCACATTGATACTGGAAGTCATCAAATGAGTGATAGACAACTTGTAGCTATATGGTACCTGAACGATGTTGAAGGCCCTGGTGGTGAAACAGAGTTCCTACATCAAAAAGTTAAAATTAAACCACAACAAGGAAAGCTTATAATCTTTCCACCGTTTTGGACGCATGAGCATCGTGGTGTTACACTTAAACGAGGTTCGAAATATATCGCAACAACATGGATAGTCTTTAAATGAATGATAATAAATTAAATCCTCAACAAAATATGAAATCAGTCATTCAGAGGATAGCTACTGGACCAGAGCTAAGTAAAAATATTTCAAGAGAAGAAGCTAAACAAACAATGCTAGATATTCTCAATGGAGAAATTGATCCTATACAAGCAGCCATATTTTTAATCGCACTCCGAATGAAAAGAGAAACTATGGACGAAAATCTAGGTGTTCATGATGCAATTATAGACACTACAAACACTGTTAATATTAATACTGATAGGCTTATAAATATTGCAGATCCATATGATGGCTTTTCTAGAAATCTACCCTCATCGTTATTTTTACTACCTGTATTGTCAGAATTAGGATACCCGATATTATCCCATGGTGTTTTAACTGTAGGGCCAAAGTATGGATGCACTCATCACTTGACTCTAAAAGAGCTTGGGTACAACCCAATGAATACACAAGAAGAGATAGCACAACGCCTTGAGAATAAAGGAATAGGATGGGCCTATGCGGATCAGGCAGTATTCAATCCAAGGCTTCATGGTCTTATGGGATTAAGAGAAAAAATTATAAAAAGACCTGTAATCACAACTGTCGAAGTTTTAGTAAAGCCTATTCAGTCAAAAAATGATGCATTTTTTACAGGTTTTGTTCATAAACCATATCCTCCAATTTATTTAGAATTATCAAGAAATGCTAAATTTAATTCATCAAGTGTAATCAGAGGTACTGAAGGTGGAATCATACCTTCACTGAGACAAACAGGAAAAGTTCATTTTTATGACTCTTCTTCAGATAATCAAATTTTTGAGATTAGACCAGAAGAACTGGATATAGTCGAGCTATCGAGAGCCGTAGATTTACCCAATAATTTAAAGAAAAAAGAAACGACAGATAAGATTGAAACAAAAGTATCTGCTCTAGATGTTGCTAAGGCTTCTGCTAAACAGGGAATAGAGGCATTGACGGGTAAAAATGGAGCTATGAAATCATGCATACATCTTGGTGCTACAATTATTCTTCAAAGAATGACGGGTAATAATATCTCTGAATGCTCGAGGGAAGTACTTAAAGTATTAGATAGCGGGTCAGCTGCCAACAGGATGAAATTATGATTATCACTTTATGTTCTAAAGATGATTTTAACGAGAATAATATGCTGGAAATTATTCATGAAAATCATTCTTACCTAGTGGCAAAAGTTAATGAAGACTACTTTGCTGTAGATAATATGTGCAGTCATGAGAATTCAGAACTAATTCTAGGGTGTCTTAAAGATAAAACTATAAAGTGTTCATTGCATGGCAGTTACTTTGATTTAGAAACAGGTAAAGCTCTTAACGAACCTGCAGATGAACCAATAAAGACCTACCCAACTATAATTAAAAATAATAACATTTGTATAGAAATATAATGTTTGCCGTATTAGACAAAACTATTGATTGGAATTGTATTAGTACATGGAAACAATCTGCTTACAATACAATGTGGTGCTTGATAGGTTGTAGTATAGGTGATATGGGAACAATATATTACTTTCAAGTTAATCAGATTCCCTGGAGTACACTGTCAATAATGTTACTAGCGATGACTAATGGAATTCTAACCAGTATTATTTTAGAAACAATAATTATGCTAAAGCAGATGGATCTGAAAAGTGCTTTCAGAACAGCTATTGGTATGAGTCTCATCTCTATGATTAGCATGGAGATAGCAATGAACCTAGTGGATTACTTAGTTACTGGTGGAGCTAAAATAAATCTAATGGTTATGCCTTTGATGTTGATTGCGGGTTTCCTGACACCATGGCCTTATAATTACTGGAGATTGAAAAAGTTTAATAAAGGTTGTTGTGCTTAATTCATGTGCGCTGTTAAAAGCTTAGTTACCGAGTGTTCAATATTAATTTTTAATCTTTCGTTTGTAGCGCGGAAATAACTTTCAAAAAGAACAGTAGGTATAGCAACGGACAATCCTACGGCAGTAGTTAGTAAAGCTTCCCAGATACCTCCTGACAAAGTTGAAGGGTTAATATTGTTTCCAGCCATCTCCATTTGTTGAAATGCATCAATCATCCCAAAAACTGTCCCAAGTAAACCCAACAATGGAGCTACCATTGCAATGACCTTGAGTGTATCTAAATTTGAATCATAGTACTCCAAGCGCTCTTGGCTTAATCTTGATACTTCTTCTCTAAGGTATCTCTCTTTGTCACCATCAATGTTATTTTTAAGCAGGTGGTACATAGTGAAAGATACAACCTCTTTCTGAGGATGTGTGTCTTTAGATATGTTTGCATAGGCTTCCTCTTTATTATTATTTAGCCACATACTCACACTAGAATCAGTCACATCCTTAGTAAAGAAATTTACTTTAAACAAGATATGTAATTTATAAATTACAATAGATAATACATATACGGAAAGTCCAAGTAAAATGTAGACTACAGGTCCGCCTTTAATTAGAAGTGAAGCAAATTCCATATTTTTTATTACAGAAACATAGTCTAACAGAGATTTCACTCTGTTAGACTAAATATTTATTTAGAACTCATAATTTATAGAGCCAAATAAGCTTCTACCTGGCTCATCTGTTCTATCTGCAGCTGAATCTAAATTATTAGTGGTATTCAAATGAGTCGCATATCTTTTATCAGTTATATTACTCATACCTACAGTAAAGCGAAGATTTGGTGAGGGTTCAAATCCTGCGAATATATCATAAACTGTATATCCACCTGTGCCACCAGCAACATCTAAGACTTTTGAATCAAATCGATCCTGTGAATCAGCGAAATTAATCCTCAAACCATAATTACTTTTTGCTGATTTAATCTCAAAGGTTAAATCACCTGCTAGAGGCATAATCTGTGGCAGTGGTCTATTTTGTGTATCATCTTCACCTCGGGTGTAATTAAGATTCAATGTAGTATCAATGCCTAACATCATACGGTGTGCAGTGATTTCATAGCCATATAATGTGGCATCAACGTTCTTGTATGTTCTTGTGCCCATAGCTGCATCAGCTACTCTATGAGTTGTGACATAATCATCTACATCATTATAAAAAACTGAGCCTGTAATATGATTTCCAAGGAACATACCTTCATGCCCTAGTTCTATAGTCATGTGACGCTCAGAAGATAAATGTGGGTTACCAACATGTCTCATCATTGCGCTGCTATTTTGTTTCGCATTAAAAAGCTCTGTGGCATCTGGCGCTCTTTCATTAATACTTACATTAAGATATGAAGATCCACCAATAAGATTGCTGAACCTCAGGAAACCGCTTATATTATCAAAATCTCTTTTGGTTGCAGCTGCATAACCGCCATTGGCTGCTACTGCATATACAGTGTTTGCCGAATGTTGCATCATACCTCCCCCAGTATCAACATTAGCTCTTGTGGGGTCTAACTCTACTTGATCATATCTAAGTCCATAAGAAATATTATTCATATCTTTTTCGAAGAATAGTCCTAATTTTTCAGTTTCTACATCAGGCCATAAATATGTATTCAATGTACCACCCATAGTTTGTTCAGCATTTTTTGTATTATGCTCATAGTCCAAACCAGCTCTAATATTAGTACCGATAGTTCCAATAATCCTTCCGCCATATGTATCGGATGATGTCGGTGTGGCCATAGCCGTACCGCCACTTCTCAATGTTCTATTGTCCATAAGATGATCAATATCTGTATTAAACAATTCGAGATTCATATTCGAAAAAATACCAATAGGTGTAACCCTATGATACTTAAACGTGTACATATCAGTATAACTGTAAACAATATCCATCATTAATCCTGGATATCCAACTTTATCTTGTCGGTTATTAGAATAATTTAACTCTATTTTAGAACCATCTGATAAAAGGGTACCGAGTATGATTGTGTAATCAGTTGTCGAATATTCAGTTAAGGGTTTAATTCCAGTGCCTGTTTCATAATTGCCAGCATTTGTAGCTGAACCGTTAAGTCTTAAATATGAAGATGATGATAATGGAAATATCATATTCCCGCTTGTTGTATAAGCACCTGCATTAGAATCAAAGTTCTGTCCAATTCTAAATTCAGGTTTAGTGACTGGGTTTGTGACACGTTTAAAACTTACTACACCTCCAGGACCTCCTGCTCCAAATAAGACAGATTGTGTCCCTTTTATAACTGTGACAGAGTCATAGTTATTAACATTAGCATAAGTACTAGCTGGATCCATTTTTGCAGAACAAGCCCCATAGACCATAGCGCCATCTAAAAATGTATTTAAACGTTGATCACTTTGTCCACGGATTACTGCATCAAGTCCATGTCCACCTCTTCTAATAGTATTTACGCCATTAATATTTTTAAGCAAGTCACCGCCATCAACTGCATTTCTTGTGTCGACTTCTTCAATAGCCTCATTGCTTATAGTAGCTTTATCCATTACAGGACTACTTATTTGTATATCGGTTAATTCTTCAGCTGAAACATTCGTTATAAGTGTAATGCTGAAGACGAAAAATAATAATCTGTTCATTTTTCCTCCAGATTAATCGTTAAATTAAAAAATAAATAATTATACGATTGGAGGAGCTCTAACTTGATTTGTATATGGTGTTAACGATTTTACGTTAGGAGCGTAAAAAAAATAGTTGATTGAAGGTTTTTGATTTAATACTAAAGTAATGTTTGATGGAGAGATAATTAAGTCTATTGAGGCTGTATCTACAGATTCACAACATACACAATCAACTTGCATATCACTTAAAATAGCTGTGTTTATTTTATCTAGTAAATTAGATATCTTTTGAGCATGAGAGATTGATCCTGAATATTTGCTACCACATAGTTCGGCATGTAGATGCTCAAATCCATTTCCATCATTTACTTTATTGAGTCCAATAATCGTATAGCTATGCAGTGGTTGCAAAGCTACAAGAAGAACTAGAAATATTTTGAATAAGTTTTTAATTTTTAAATACCCCAAAGATAAAGTATCAAATATTTAATTAATTTAAAAGAGAAGATACTCAGAATAGGGAAATAAGGAAGCTGAGTATCTTCGATCTAAAGCCTGGTCGCAGGGAATCCGACCAGGCTCATTCATATCATCGGAGAACGATATAAAATATTTTTTGCTTAAAAGTCTAGTGATATGCCTGCCATCACAGTCTGTGGTTTGTTAGCTCTAAAGCCATAGTTGTGTGCAGAAGCAATGTATTCTTTATCAAATAAATTATCAATGTTTAAGAATGCTCGTGCTCCTGTATAGCCCATTGAGTCTAGACTCATACCACTTCTAAAGTCATATATCCAAGCGCTTTCTGTTTTATCAGAGCTACTTGAACCTTTGTTATAGACTTCATCGTTGTATTTTGCAGATAACTGCATATCCCAGTTATTTGTCTCAGCACCAAGAGAAACATAATAGATCTCCTCTGGTGTGTACGCTATTCTAGCTCCGTCCACAAACTCACCACTGTTCGTAGTTACATCATGTTCTGCTTCCTGAAGCGTTACAGATATAGCCATTGGATATCTGATCCCAGACCCAGCAGCTTCAGCACCTTTCATTTGAGGAGCCGCAAATAAGTTGTTGACTCTGTATAAGAATTCAATACCTGTTACATGAGCTTCACCAGCACTTTTTGCGTCCTGAGATGCGTCAGCACAACCTGATGCAATATTACATGTCTCATTTAGGTTCTCATAATCTACATGGAATCCAATAATTTCCATTTGACTATTAGCACCCATTGAACGATAACCTATTTCATAATTGTCAGATTCTTCTGGTTTTGCTCCTCCATTACCTGAAGGCATATAACCTTGGCTATATCCTATAAATGCAGATGCACCATTGCCCATGTTATATACTGTACTTGCAGCAAGCATAGTTTCACTGTTTTCAGCTGTACGAGAGTCTCCTGCAACACTATAGTTGTATTCCCAGTATTCTACATCTTCATGTCTTAAACCAAGTGTTGTAACAAAGTTACCATGTGTAATGCGGTCTACAAGACTTACAGACACTGCAGACGCATAATCATCATTAGCATTACCTGAGTTTACGTAATCAGATGATACCAATGACATAGTGTTATTTGATCCGAGTGTATAATACTCAGAAATACCACTATCTAGTCTGTCACGATAATCTCTGTGACTTCTAAGTCCAAATGTAATGTCATGTGCACCCATGATTGTATTAAGACGTAAGTCATAACCATACATACCATAGTCTCTATGTCCAAGTGAACGTTTGATTTTTTCGCCTGTAAGCATAGCTGCTTGATTAGTTACAATGTTACATGCTCTAACTAGTGTATTCGATGCATGGACACAATCAGTAGCCCAGTCAATTGCAGACAATTTTACAGTTGTCGCTCCATTTGAGTAATCTGAACCATCAGTAGCAACACTTATTTCACCAACTTTTTTCCAGTTACGGCTGTATTTAGCTTTATATACTTTAGCGACCAAGTTTGTTGTTGGACTTATGTCCAGTCCATACGTAAAGATATATCTGTGATAATCATTATCCATTTTATCTCTAGAAGAAATTGCATATCTTCTATATGGGTTAGCAAGAAAATCTGTTCTTGTTACACCAATGTATGATGCATGTGATGTTTCAGAAGTATTCTGACTAGAAAATTCCATGAAAGAACTTGGCATGGTATATCTAATTTTGAATAAATCTGAATTTTTTCTAAAACCAGAATTAGTATCATTACCGGCACCTGCATCAATTTCTTTGTGTCCATCATAAGCTGTTTTATGAGTTTCAAAAACATAAGACAGGTTGCCCATAGTAGCCCCATAATAGAAATGATTTCTAAGGTATGATTCATCACCAAAAGTTTGGTTGAAATAACCTTTGCTACCTTCTGTTGGTGTACTTCTTGAGATATAGTTAATCGCACCTGATGTTGTTCTTGGTCCGTTACCAATAGCTGTAGCACCTTTAAGAACCTCTATACCTTCTGCATCACCTGCATCAGGAAAGAAGTACATAGATGGATTTGAATAAACCGCAGGTCCCTGCAAGATCCCATCCTCTGTAATGTTAATTTTTGTAGTACGGTTTGGATTTGCTCCTCTCATACCTATATTTGTTCTAAGTCCAAGACCATCTTCAGTTTGTGAGAATACGCCAGGCACTCGACCCATTATTCTCTCAGTATCTGTATAGCCTGACTTTTTAAGTTCGACATCATCTATAAATGATGAAGAACCAGCAATTTCAGATTCTTGTTGGCCACCAAAGATACTTAGTGGTTCTAAATCATCTGCTATTGCACTACTGCTTAATAAAGCAATAAGAATGGCTGTTTTTTTCATATTTTTCTCATATCCATATTAAATTACATGCATTATAATGATAATGATTCTCATTTGCAATAGTCAATGATAATGATTCTCATATAATTATTATCTATAATGTATTTAAAACATGATTGTTTTAATTTAGAGTAACGAAATGACTAAGATAAGCCTCACGCCTGTTATAGATATTGTCTTCATACTCCTTATATTCTTCATGTTAGCTACTAATTTTAACAAAGTGGGGGAAATAGATATGGACACGACAAAGGAATCGAACTCAACCTCCGAAGAAGATATAAAAGTAATTAGATTGTTAATCAATCAAGATCAAACAGTCATTAGTGATGGAAAAGTTTATGATGATAATGAGCTAGTGACTATGATTAAACATGCTGTTAGAGAGAATGAAAAATATTCAATAATTCTTTCATCTAAGGATGATGTTACATATCAGAGGTTTATGTACCTTATGGCTTATCTGAAAAATAATGAACTTAATAATATTAATATTGGTTTGAAAGATAATGAAACTGAAAAGTAACAAAAAAAAAGAATATGATGATGACGGACTTCTACCTCTAGTTAATATAATATTTCTATTACTTATATTTTTTATGATTGCTGGAGTAATTGAACAAAGAATTGTAAGGGATAATATTGAACTACCCTCTGCTGAGTTAAGTAGTTTTGAAAATAAAGAATCAACTAAAATTTATATAGATGAGAACAGAAAATATTATCTAAATGATAAGGTTGCTAGTATTGATACAATAAACTCTTATTTTAATGAAACAAATAATAAAGATGTTATTTTAATTGCAGATCACTCATTGCCTGTAAAAGATATAAATATATTATTAACAAATCTTTATCAAAATAATATCAAAAATATAAAACTACTATCAAATAGAAATGCATACTGATCAATTAAATAAATATATTTTTATATCAGTAATAATTCATGCAATATTCCTGTTATCTTTTAAAAGTACATATGTTCAACAAGATATAAGTCAAATAGGCGAGCAAGGTATGCAAATTCAGATGGTATTAATAAAAGATAGTTTAGACCAGGTTAAAGATGAAAAATCACTAATAAATAATGAAAAAGAAACAATCAAAGATAAAGAACAAGAACAACAAGCTATATTTGATAATAGATTGCAGGGTGACAAAGCTGAAAAAATTTATCAATCTTACTATGGTGTCATAAGAAATATTTTAGATTCTAATAAAAAATATCCTCTATTGTCTTTACAGCGTCGACAAGAAGGAACGCCAATTGTAGAATTTACTATACTAAAAAATGGAGAAGTTGCTAATTTAAGTCTTATAACCTCTGGTTATAGATTACTTGACAGGGAAGCACAAAAAATTGTCATGAAGTCCTCTCCCTTTCCACCGATACCCGAATCCATGGGCAAGAAAAATATAGATTTAAGAATACCAATCAATTTTAGTCTTCAGCGCTAGCACTGTACCATTTTAATTTATCTCTTAATTTGACTACACCACCGATAATAAAGATAGTAGGGGCCTTAGGTTTTTCCAATTTCACCAAATCAGGCATGTCCTTAAGTGAAGAAATATATTCTTTTTGTGTATTAGTAGTTCCTTGTTGTACAAGAGCACATGGAGTTTCATTATCAAGACCGTTTTTAATCAATTCTCTACATATTATATCTATAGAGACAAGCCCCATGTAGAACACAATAGTTTGATTAGGCTGAGTCAATTTTTCCCAATTAAGATCAAGCTTTCCCTCCTTTAAATGTCCTGTAACAAAAACACAACTTTGTGCATAGTCTCTATGGGTTAAGGGTATGCCACTATATGTTGAACACCCACTAGCACTGGTGATTCCAGGTACAACTTGAAAAGATATTTTTTCATCAGCTAATGTCTCAATCTCTTCACCGCCTCTACCAAAAATAAAGGGGTCACCACCTTTAAGTCTTAAAACTTTTTTACCTTGCTTAGCATATTTTACAAGAAGTTGATTTATTTCTTCTTGCCTCACAACATGGTTATCTCTTTCTTTACCTACATATATTTTAGTAGCATCTCTTCTAATTAGATCTACTATAGATGGATGGACCAATCTATCATAAAGAGCAATATCTGCTTGTTGCATCAATCTTAACGCTCTAAAGGTTAATAAGTCTGGATCACCAGGACCAGCTCCGACCAAATACACTTCACCTTTATTAGCATCATCCTCATTAAAGTTTTCAATTTGTTCATTAAGAAAGTTTTTAGCCAGTTCTATTTTTCCTGCTAAGACCAGTTCTAAAAATTTACCATTTAGCATTTGTTCCCAAAATATTTTGTTAGAAGAAAATTTCTTCATCTTTTCTCTAACTTTTATTCTGTTATTAGCCACTATCTCTGCAAGTTTTCCATAACTTGCAGGAACCATAGTTTCTAGTTTAGTCCTAAGAACTCGAGCTAAAACTGGAGATGCTCCTCCGGTTGATACGGCAACAGTTATATCGCCTCTTTCTAGTATAGATGGAAATATAAAGTCACAAATTTTTGGCTGGTCAACAACATTAATAATTATATTATGTTTATGACAATCATTTGCGACTTGTTCATTTAGTGAAACGTTATCTGTAGCTGCAATAACAAACTTATACTTATTCTCAATTAAAAACTTTTCAGAGTATTCCTCACTAATACACTTAATATTATGTTTTTTTGACAGTTCTAAAATATAATCTGTAAATTCTACAGAAACTATAGTTATTTCAGCATCTGCTTTCACGAGAAGATCAAGTTTTCTCTCTGCAACCGATCCTCCTCCAACTACTAAACATGGAAGTTTATCTAGTTGCAAGAAGAATGGAAAATATTTCATCAGTTATTTTTTAATGCCTGCTTTACGATACCATTCTTCAGCTTTATTTAAATCTTGTTCAACAATTTTTCCTTCTTCGTAAATCATTCCAAGTGTTGTTGCGGATCCCATCATGCCTTTACTGGCTGCACGTTCAAACCAGTGTATGCATAACTCAGGATTTTTTTCTGTACACTCTCCTTCGAAATACATAAATCCTAATGCATGCATTGCAATAGGTAGTCCGTTCTCAGCAGCTTTAGTCATATACAGAAAAGCTTTATCCTCATTAGCTAGACATCCAAGACCATTTTGTAGCATTATTGCCATACGATACATGGCTTCTGAATTACCCTCTTCCGCTATAGGGGATAAAAGTTTTGTAGCATGAGCAAAGTTTTTTGTCTCAAAAGCAGCAATACCGCTTTCAAGTTCCATGGCTCTATTTTCTCTTAAATCCATTATTCTAAAAGACCAGAGAGCTTGCCGTCCATGTCATGTTCTATTAGATCATCGAATCCTCCAACATGATAATCTCCAATAAATATCTGAGGCACTGATTGTCGTCCTGATTTCTCAATCATTTCTTTCATTTGATTGGGATCCTGGTCAATCATTATCTCTGTAAATGCCAGATTTTTTTTATTGAAAAAATTTTTGGCTCTTAAACAATAAGGACAGATTCTTGTACTATATATAGTTATTTTTTTCATATTAATTATAGTGTGTTACTTTCCTTTTCACATTTTTTTGGACAATTATACCAATAACATCATAAGAATTATCAAGTTTTATCTCGGGATAATCATTATTTATTGGGATCAAGTATTTTTCTTCATCAATTATTTCAAATTTCCTAAACCATCTCACTCCGTCATATTCAACAAATATATACTGTCCATTTAAGCAACTACCTGATGGATCCACTATCACAATACAATCCTTAGGAAATTCTGGCTCCATACTGTTATCGGTTACTTGTAATGCATAAGGTTCAGATGAACCACATTCACTATTCATATCGGACAGTTGATTATCTTGCTCACTCATTTATAGAACCTATATTATATTTATATCATTATCGCATTTATAGCCTGAAATTTAACAGTAATTGTATGAATACATTCCACATTTCAATATGAATTTATAAAGATTATTAGCCAGTATTTTTCATACCTATTGCTATGGCATGAATAGTTCTTAGCAATGGATCGAAATTAACTGTATCTTCTCCAGTAATACTTCTGTG
>JAPOHH010000005.1 GCA_029979505.1 bacterium
AAACTGCTAAGCGTAAAGTAGCTAAGAAAAAAACTGCTAAGCGTAAAGTAGCTAAGAAAAAAACTGCTAAGCGTAAAGTAGCTAAGAAAAAGACTGCTAAGCGTAAAGTAGCTAAGAAAAAGACTGCTAAGCGTAAAACTAGACGTTAATTTATAAACTAGTTATGGAAAAGGCCCTGAAAAGGGCCTTTTTTATTTCAAAAACTGCCGATATGCAATATTGCTAGATTCATTATGGAATTCATACTTAAGGGTGCTAAAATGCCGTTCTAGGCTGCTTAATTCACTCTCCTTTGCCTGTAAACCAATCAATACCCTTCCAAAGTCTGCGCCATGGTTTCTGTAGTGAAATAAACTAATGTTCCATGTTGAACCGATTGCATTTAAAAAGTTCAGAAGCTCTCCCGGTTTTTCAGGAAACATAAATCTATAAATACGCTCATCTTTAGCATTATTACTTGCTCCACCAACCATGTATCTAATATGTGTTTTTGCCATTTCATTATCTGTAAAATCATGACACTTATATTTTGATTTTTTTAATTTTGAAATTATATCTTTTCTTTCTTGATCTCCCTTCGTGGTCTTTATACCAACAAAGACCTGTGCATTTTTATCATTAGAATACCTATAGTTAAATTCAGTAATTGAGCGTTTACCGATAATAGAACAAAATTTCTTAAAGCTACCTGGTTTTTCATTAATAGTAACTCCTAGTATAATTTCACTACTTTCTCCTATATCTGCTCTTTCTGCAACATGTCTTAATCTATCAAAATTCATATTTGCACCACAGAGTATTGTGGCTATGCTCTTTCCTTGTATATTATGATTAATTAAATATTTCTTCATACCTGCAAGAGATAAAGCTCCTGCTGGCTCTGCAATTACACGTGTTTCATCATAAAGATCTTTAATAGCAGAGCATATTTCATCAGTAGTAACAGTTAGGCTATAATCAACAATGTCTTTAGTGAGCTTAAATGTTTTAGAACCTATTTTCTTAACTGCCACTCCATCTGCGAATATACCAACATGTTTTAATGAGGTAGGCTTGCCACATTTATATGCTAGATTGAAACATGCAGAGTCTGAGGCTTCAACTGCAATTATCTTTATTTTAGGATTAATTTCTTTCAAATAAACACTCATACCTGCTAACAATCCGCCTCCACCAACAGGTATAAAAACATAATCAGGATGTTCTTTTAACTGATCAAGAAGTTCTACGCCAACTGTACCCTGACCAGCTATGACATCTATGTCATCATATGGATGAACAAATTCATAGGCATTCTTTTGAGAATATTTTATCGCATAGTCATATGCTTCATCATATGTATCACCAAACAGTATAACTTTTGCACCAAGTTTACGTACAGCATTGATTTTAATAGAGGGTGTTGTAGAGGGCATCACAATAGATGTGCTAATTTTGAGTTTTTTGCATGTCATTGCTACACCTTGAGCATGATTACCAGCAGATGCAGCAACAATATGTTTAGGATTATTTAACTTAGATATTTTATTGTATGCCCCTCTAAGTTTAAATGAGAAAACAGGTTGTAAATCCTCTCTTTTAATGAATATCTTATTTTTTAGTCTTGATGATAATTTAGGTGCAAACTGTGTAGGACTCTTGATTGCAACATCATAAACAGTTGTTGCTTCAAGTATTTTTTTATAACAATTCTTGATGTAGTTATCTTTCATATGCTTGTGTCTTATAGTGTATACTATAAAAATAATATTTTTTTAAAAATGGATCAAAATACTAAGAAACATAGAGTTGCTGAATCTGTTCTAGATTTAATTGGTAACGATGAAATATTAGGAATAGGTTCCGGATCAACAGTAAATATTCTCATAGACCACCTACCTAAAATGAAGAATAAAATTAGTAAAGTTGTTTCAAGCTCAATAAAATCAACTGAACTGCTTAAGGCTAATGGTTTCGAAGTATCTGAGCTAAAAAGTGTCGGAAAGTTATCTACATACATAGATGGCGCTGATGAGATAAATGGATATTTACAAATGATTAAAGGTGGAGGTGGCGCATTAACTAGAGAAAAAATTCTTGCTCATAGTTCTAAAAGGTTTATCTGTATAGTAGACGACTCAAAGAAAGTTAATATTTTAGGAAATTATCCCTTACCTATCGAAGTAATCCCGTTGGCCCAAAGTGCAGTAGCATTAGAGCTGATAAGGATGGGAGGTAGGCCTGTCTTGAGACAAAATTTTACTACTGATAATGGAAATATTATTTTAGATGTTCACAATTTCATGATTTCTGAACCTTTAAAATTAGAAAAAGAAATCAATAATATTCCTGGTGTGGTTACTAATGGGATATTTGCACTAAATCACGCAGACATGCTATTAAGTGCAGGTGATAATGGAGTGGATATATCTGAACCTATCGTTTAGAGAATTGTGTGGCTTTTCTTGCTTTTCTCAAACCAACTTTCTTACGTTCTACTTTACGGTCATCTCTAGTAACAAATCCTTCTCTTTTTAGAGTAGGGAGCAAATCATTTTGATATTTCACGAGCGCTCTTGTGAGGCCATGTACAATAGCTCCTACCTGTCCACTTTTTCCTCCTCCATTCACAGATATAGTAAGGTTAACTTTATCTTGCATTTGGGTTTTGGTTAATGGTGCTAGAAGATTAGCAGTCAGAGTTGCAGATTTTGTGAATTCATCAACACCTTGTGTATTGATTTTTATTTCACCTGTTCCGCTAGAAAGATATACTCTAGCGCTTGATGTTTTCCTTCTTCCTGTTCCGTATGTTTTATGCATATCTCTTTATATCTCTAAAGCCATTGGTTTCTGCGCACTATGTCCATGATTCTCATTATCGTAGATTTTTAGTTTTTTAATCATGGATCTGCCTAAAGGATTTTTTGGAAGCATTCCCTTTACTGCATTTTTAATTACAAAATCAGGCTTCTTGTCTAACATTTTACCAAGAGGGGTCTTCTTCATGTTACCAACATAACCAGTGTGCTTATAATAGATTTTATCAGAGAGTTTGTTGCCAGTAACTCTTATCTTTTTTGCATTAATCACGATTATATAATCACCCTCATCTGTATGAGGTTGATATTGAGGCTTGTGTTTACCTTTGAGCATATGAGCAACCTTTGATGCTAATCTGCCAAGAACAACATCTGTCGCATCAATTACATACCATTCTTTATTACTATCATTTATACTCACGGATAGAGATTTTACTCATTTAACGAAATCTATACAAGTAATTATTTAAGAATATAGTAAATGGAGCCCTATATATGCCTAATTTGGACGTCATATTAAAAGAAATCGACTATGCATTGAATATACTTTTTGAATCAAACAACACAGATGGCGAAGATAATCAGCTAACTGATTGCGATAAGATAAAATCACAAAGGGTCATGAGGGTAAATCACATGGGTGAAGTTTGTGCCCAAGCACTATATCGAGGGCAAGCATTGACAACTAAGGATGATGCGATGATTGAAATAATTAATAATATGTGTGAAGAGGAGAAGGATCATTTAGTCTCACTAAACCAAAGATTATCAGAATTGTCTGGTAGACCAAGTAAGCTAAATTCATTATGGTACCTATCCTCATTTTTACTCGGAGCATATGTAGGTACATTAGAAAAAGATAAGTCATATGGGTTTATTTATGAAACTGAAAACCAAGTTGAAGATCATCTTGATGAGTACTCGAAGAAACTTCCTTATAAGGACTTAGAGAGTAAGACAATTCTTGAAGAAATTAAAATGGATGAGATAAAGCATAAAAATACAGCTAAAAATCATGGGTCGACTGAGTTGAGTAAATTTAGTAAAAGTCTTATGTCATTGACTTCAAAGGTGATGAAAAAAATCAGTTACTATATCTAGACTAGGTACTGAGAAAGGTAACTGGCAAATTCTGGTACATTTATTTTTTCTTTTTTCTTAATTAATTTATAGTGCTTGAATGATTCAAAAGAATCATCTGCTTCCAAATCAAAATCTTTGAGGTGATTTTTGAAGAATAAGTTTAGTATTTGTTGATCACCTTCAAGTTGTTCTAAATTTATACCTCTATGAAAAAAGTCTAACGTTAATGCATCATAATTATTAAACAAATTATTATTCACTAGATTATCTAAAATTGAATAAACATTTTTTCTACTACATGATGACACATGAAGTTCCAACCTTAGAATAATGATATTATTTATAGAATTTTCAAAATATGAATGAAAACTTATGTGACTCTCATTTAAATGAGCTACACCTGATGCGCCAAAAATGACATCATCAGATTCTATTATTGAACTCAAGCTCGTGCCACTAGGATTAAAGGAGTGTTGCGATGTATGCAAAATTTTTGTATTTAGAGTTTTTGATATGCCATTAATAATATCCATGAGGTCATGAACACAATATCTTTGTTCTATCTCTCTATTTTTATGTAACCTATTCTTATCATTACAAGAATAGCCATAATAAGAATTTAGAATTAGTGATTGACTTGTATTTGTTATATTAGGTTTCATTGCTTAATGTAGGATGCCACAATATTTGCAGAATATTACCATCTGGATCCTTTACATAAAAGCTAATAGAGCCATCTCTATGTATTTTTTTTTCTTTATGAATTTTTATATTATTGTCCTTCATATGATTCAAATAAATATCAATATCACTCTCGCTCTTCACAAATATGCCGAAATGATCCAGTCGAGAATCATTTACATCATCAGATACAGTACTATCATAATGGAGTGCTAAATTATCAGAGCCATTTGTTAGGTAAGCATTATTATCATCAGGTCTCCAGTCAACTTTCATACCAAGAATTTGAGTATAGAAATTAAAACATTCCTCAAAATTTTTGACTTTGAGAGCTAGGTGTCTCATACCTAAGTTATTCTCCATTTATTAAAACCTCTATTTCATTCATTATATTTTTAGATTTTACCAAATGCTCACCAATTAAAAATGTAAATATTCCAGCATTATTAAGCTTTATAATATCTTCTCTACTATGAATACCACTTTCACTCACTAAAACTATATTATCGTCATTCACAAATTTAGATAGTTTTTCGCTCGTATTTATGTCTACGTCAAAGGTTTTTAAATTTCTATTATTGATTCCAATTAATTTGGCTTTGTATGATAGAGCAAATTCAAGTTCATTCTCATCATGAACTTCTGTAAGAACATCTAAGTTAAGTTCGTATGCTAGATCAG
The DNA here is from genome assembly GCA_029979505.1 of bacterium. Taxonomy (GTDB): domain Bacteria; phylum Pseudomonadota; class Gammaproteobacteria; genus CACLCV01. Next base: position 5,247 of record JAPOHH010000005.1, read on the forward strand.
CAAGTTGTTTATACATGGCAGGTGATAAAGCAGATACTATTAATAGAATGCAATCTGCTCCAAGCATCTTACTTTCGTAAATCTGAATAGGGTCTAATATGAAATCTTTTCTGAGTATTGGTATGTTAATTAAACTCTTAGCTGATAGTAAATCATCATTAGATCCATTAAAGTAATTTTTTTCTGTTAACACTGATACACAAGAAGCTCCGCCGGCTTCATAACGTCTAACAATTTCAGTTACATTTAGATTATCATTTAAAACTCCTTTACTTGGTGATTTTCTTTTAACTTCAGCAATAATAGAATTTTTTTTATTATTTTGATTTTTAAGTAAGTTCTTATAAAAGCTTGTTGTTTTTCTTTCAAATTTTAGATTCGAAATATCAAGCTCAGTTTTTAGTTTTTCAACTTCAATCAATTTACTTTTAATTATCTCATTTAGCATCTTTTGAGACCTGATTAGTAAAATCTATGTATTGATTAAATTTATCTCTAACGAGATAATTTTCTAAGGAGTCTTTACATTGTGTAATAGCATCTTTAAGGTCAATTTCTTTATATAACATGACAAGAAGCGCCGCATTAAGAATTGATATTTTTCTTGAGTCGGAATTTATATTGTTAATGACGGAATAAATAATATCAAGACTACTCCTTTCATTATTAGTTTTGATAGTATCAATGTCATCTCCAGCTAAATCATATTTAGTTGGATCTATAGTATAACTGGTAATATTATTATTTTTAATCTCCAAGACATCCGTTATATCGTATATACTTGCTTCGTCCAAACCATCTCTAGAATTTATAATCAACGCTCTTGTTGTTCCTAACTCCAAAAGTGCACTAGCAATCAAATTCATTGCATCATTATTGTAAGTGCCTATTAATTGAATTTTTGCATTTGCTGGATTAGTAATAGGACCCAACATATTAAAAATTGTTTTTTCTGGAGCAAGACTTTTTCTAGAGTTAGCAACATTCTTCATAGCCGCATGGTGAAGCGGTGCAAACATAAATCCAAAGTTAATATGCGAAATACATTTACTTACTTGTTCAGGTTCCAAGTCAATTTTAGCTCCAGCATCATGAAGCAAATCAGCACTTCCTGATGAACTTGTAATAGCCTTGTTTCCATGTTTTGCTACTTTGACATCACATGCAGCTGCAATAAATGATGCGCAGGTAGAAATGTTAAATGTGCCTATTCCATCACCGCCTGTTCCACAGCTGTCAATAACTTTATCATTAACGTCAACTTTGGTAGAAATCTTCCTCATAGCTGTGGCGAAACCAATTAATTCTTGTGAACAAATTTTTTTCTTATTTAACATAAGAAGTATTTCTTTTATTTGATTATCATCTAAAGAACCTTCAAACATTTTTTCAGAAACAAAGCATGCTTCATCAACAGATAAATCTTTTCCTTTTTTTAAACTTGTTTGTATATTTTCAATATTATACATTTAAAAAATTCTCTAAAAGCTTATGTCCAAATTCTGTTAAAATTGATTCCGGATGGAATTGTACACCAAATAGATTATATTCTTTATGTCGCAATCCCATAATTTCAGCATCTAAATTACTATCATCTGTTCTTGCTGTTATCACAAGTGAATCAGGAAACGACTCTTCTTGAATAACTAATGAATGATATCTTGTTGCTGTAAATTGCTGAGGTATGTTATTGAATAAGTAGTCTGCGTCATGAGTTATTTTTGATGTTTTACCATGCATGATATTTTTTGCCGAAACAATTTTGCCACCAAATGCTTGTCCAATTGTTTGGTGGCCTAAGCAGACACCTAGAATTGGTTTCACTTTATAATACTTTTTAACTACTTCGATAGATATACCTGCTTCATTTGGTGTGCAAGGCCCTGGTGATATAACAATTTTTTCTGGATTAATTTTATCTATTTCATCTAAAGTTATTTTGTCATTTCTTTTTACTAATACATCAGCACCTAATTCCCCTAAATACTGAACAATATTAAATGTAAATGAGTCATAATTATCTATCATCAAAATCATTCTTTTTCTCTAAGTTTCTCTAATGCTCTAATTATAGCTTTGCCTTTATTAATTGTTTCATCCCACTCTAGTTCAGGTATAGAATCGTAAACAATACCTGCTCCACACTGGATATGTAGTTTATCAGATTTGATTACGCATGTTCTTATAGCTATAGCAGTATCCATATTACCATTCCAACCTAAATATCCAATTGCTCCAGCATATATTCCTCTTTTTATATTCTCAAGCTCAAAAATAATTTGTAGTGCTCGGATTTTTGGCGCACCCGACACGGTTCCTGCAGGAAATGTTGCTCTTAGTACATCAAACATTGTAAGATTTGGATTGATTTTACCCTCTACATTAGAAACCATATGCATAACATGAGAGTATTTTTCTATAATCATCTTATCTGTAATTTTTATTGATCCAGCTTTACATATCCTTCCAATGTCGTTTCTTCCTAAATCAATTAGCATCAAATGTTCAGCCAGCTCTTTTTTATCATCTAATAAATCAATTTCATAATTATCATCCTGTTGCTTGTTAATTCCTCTTGGACGTGTTCCAGCAATGGGTCTAACAGTAACATTGTCATTTTCTAACCTTGCAAGTATTTCTGGAGAAGATCCAACCACAGTATAATCTCCCATATTTAGATAATACATATAGGGTGATGGGTTTATTTTTCTGAGTTCTTTATAAAACTCAATCGGCTCCTCTTTAAAATCTATAGTTATTCTTTGTGAGAGAACGACCTGCATTACATCGCCATTATTTATATAATTTTTAATTTTATCTACAGCAGACATAAAATCTTTTTTTTCAAAGTCATACTGTATATCCATACTATATCGATTTTTATTTGTTACCTTCTTATTCAGTTTTTTGTTTAACTTCAATGAGTACTCATCGATTTTCTTGATACTGTATTCGTAATCTTCTTTTGTATTATTTGAAAAAACTACAATAAAAACCTTACTATTTACTTTGTCAAATACGATAAAATCTTTACATATTATCAAAGATATATCTGGAGCATTAATGTCATTCTCTTGCGCACTCTTTATAACCTTATCTTCAAAATAACATATTGATTCAAAAGAGAAGTGTCCTACTAACCCGCCACAAAATGATGGAAGATTATGAGGAATAAAAACTTTATATGAAGAGAAGTGCTCCTCTATCCACCCAAAAGGATTTGAGTTTGTATGTTCTCTCTCCAATAGAAAGTTACGATACTGCTTTATATTGTTACCATAAACATTAATATAATCTCCGGATGAACATCCAATTATTGTATACCGACTCCAATTTTTATCACCTTCAAGTGACTCAAAAAAAAATGATTTCGTCTCATCAAAATGTTGGCTATAAACATTAATAGCGTCATATTCATTTGAATCTATTTCTTTGATGATAGGTATGAGTGTGAAGCCGTCTTTAACCTTTTTTAAAAAATCTGAAAATTCCATTTACCTTGATTAAGATTGAGAAATAAGTTTTCTCATTTGAGAAATAGTTTTTTTGTAATCTTCTGATTTAAATATTGCAGATCCAGCTACAAAAGTATCTGCACCACACTCAGCTACTTTTGCTATATTATTCAGATTTATACCACCGTCAACTTCTAATCGTATGTTAGGATTAACAGCATCAATTAATTCTCTCACCTCTATAATTTTTTCATAGGTTGAATCAATAAATTTCTGGCCAGCAAAACCAGGATTCACAGACATAAGCAAAACCATATCTATTTGCTCAAGACAATATTCAAGTACAGACACACTTGTTGCTGGATTAAGAACAACCCCTGGCATACATCCTTGGTCTTTAATTAGCTTGATTGTTCTGTCGACATGTCTTGTTGCCTCTGGATGAAAAGTAATATAATTTGCTCCGGCTTTAGCAAACTGAGGGATAATTTCATCTACAGGACTTACCATCAAGTGTACATCAATAGTTGACTTTATTCCGTACGCTCGAAGAGCATCGCAAACTAATGGACCAATAGTCAAATTAGGAACATAGTGATTGTCCATTACATCAAAATGAATGAAATCAGCTCCTGCTTCAACGACATCAGATACATCTTTTCCTAGATTTGCAAAATCTGCAGATAAAATTGATGGGGCTATTATATAATCTTTCATTTAATATCGGTGGTTGAAGTCAGTATAAGTCATTCATTGGCTTAATTAAAATTATTTTTTTATGATAAAATATGCTTACAAAATTAATATGGAACTTTATAAGGAGAAATCATGGAAATAACAAGAAAGTTACTTATGCTTGTAATATTTATTATAAGTATTCCAGTTAATGCAGCAGATCATACAATAGAAATGCTTAGTTCATCAAATGGTCAAATGATGGTTTTTAAGCCTGCTGTTCTTAAAATTAATCCGGGAGATACAGTTACATGGAAGGCAACAAATCCTGGTCACAATACTGCATCTATTGAACAAATGAGTGCAGACCCAGCTCTTAAATGGAATGGTAAAATCAACGAAGAGCTTAAGATTACCTTTACCAAAGAAGGTGTATATGGTTATAAATGTACTCCTCACTATATCCTTGGTATGGTAGGCGTTATATCAGTTGGAAAAAACTTAGACAATCTATCCGCTTCTACAGATTTTGCAATTGCTGAAGAGAAAAAGTTTGCAACAAACAAAGATAGATTTTCAAATTATATGAATGAGCTTAAAAATTAATGGTTCAAAATGAAAACTTCTTCCTGGAGAATAAACCTTTATTCTCCGGGAAAATCAGGGAAATATTCAACTACTCTGAAGATAAACTAATCATTAAAACATCAGATAAAATATCTGCTTTTGATTTTGTGTTCGATGATGAAATTCCATCTAAAGGAAAGTTACTTACTAAAATAGCAAAGTTTTGGTTTGATAAGACCAAACATATAATTAAAAACCATATTCTAGATGACTCGATGCTTACTAGTGTTAATCCTGAAATATCAGAGTCTTGTCTTGTTGTAAAAAAATGTAAGCCAATAAGAATAGAGGCAATAGTCAGAGGATACATATCTGGATCTGCATACAATCAGTATGTTAAGGACGGCATGGTCTCTAATATTAAAATGGAAGATGGTCTTAAACTTAATGATAAGCTTGAAACTCCAATATTTACTCCTTCAACAAAAGCAGAAGTTGGTGAAAAAGATGAAAATATTACATTTGATGAAATGATGAATATAATTGGTGAAGAAAAAGCAAGTTATATAAAAAATAAGAGTGTTGAACTGTATAAATTTGCACATGAATATGCGCTAAGAAAAGGATTATGTCTCATAGATACAAAATTTGAATTTGGTTGTGATAATAATGGTGATGTCATTTTAATTGATGAAATATTTACACCTGACTGTTCAAGATACTGCTTAGCAAAAGATATTAGTAATCAAGACGTAGAATTCTTTGATAAACAATTTTTCAGAAATTATTTAAAAGAAATTAAATGGAATGAAACTCAAATAACTATTCCAGAAAAAATAAAAAATATTATTATATCTCGGTATGAAAAAGTTTACCTAATGCTAATCGATGAGTAAGTATATTTTCATAACAGGTACAAACACAGATGTAGGCAAGACGTATATTGGAACAAAGTTAATAAAAATATTACATAAGAAGCATGGATTTTTAGCGTTTAAACCTATTGAAACTGGGTGTAAAAAAATCAAAAAAATGCTTATACCTGCAGATTCAACAATTTATCATGACGTATTAAAAAATTATCAAACTTTAGAAGAACTAAACCCATATAGATTTATACCTCCTGTATCTCCTTGTTTAGCTATTAGAGATGCAAACAAAAAAATTTATATGAAAGATTACTTAAAAAAACTAAAATCGCTACGCTATGATTCACCAGTTTTGATAGAAGGAGCAGGTGGAGCTTTTTCGCCATTAGCTTTAGATGGTTTAAATATTGATTTCATGAAAATAGTAAGATCAATAAATATTTTAGTCATTAAAGATGAGTTGGGATGTATCAGCTCAGCGATATCAAATATTTTAGCATTCGAAAAATATAAGGTGCGTTTAGATTTATTAGTTTTGAACACAAAAAACAAAAATAAAATGGATAACCTAAATGAAATTAAGAAGTTTACTAAAATTCCAATAGTAAATTACACAAATACCACTTCAATCACAATGATTGAGAGCATAATTAGTAAACTATTATAGATCTCCTACAGATGACATAGAACATCGACTGGCTCTTTCAATCAATATGCTCTGTGATTTGTTTAAATTTTCATCTTTTCCCAACCATGCAGACAATGCAGCAGCTTGAATGGCTCTAGCATATGAAAATGTTACTCTCCAAGGAAGTTCATTGTTTTTATTCATGATATTAAGATGTTCTTCTGCTTCAGTGTCAGATTGGCCACCTGATAAAAATGCTATTCCAGATGTATTATTTGGGACACATTCTTTTAGACAATCAATTGTCATCTTTGCAACTTGCTCTTTATTAGCTCTAGAAGAATTATCCTCTCCAGAAATCACCATACTAGGCTTAAGAACAGTACCTGGCAGGTAAACATTCAACATGTCTAAATTTCTAAAAAGTGAATCAAGAGTTAATCTTGTTACCTTATCACAATCTTCAATAGAATGCGGACCATTGATAAGTACTTCGGGCTCAACAATCGGGACAAGGTTATTCTCTTGACATAAAGATGCATATCTTGCTAGTGCATTCATATTTGATTCTATACAACCATTTGTCGGTATGTCTTTACCTATAGTTATTACAGCTCTCCACTTACAAAACTTTGCGCCATCATCATAATACTTTGCAAGTCTCTCTCTAAGTCCGTCTAATCCCTCTGTAATTTTTTCATTAGGATGGCATGATAAATCTTTTGCCCCTTTATCAACTTTAATCCCTGGAAGAATACCTATGGAGTTTAAATAGTCTCTAAAAAGAGTTCCGTCATTCATCTTCTGATTAAATGTTTCTTCAAATAATATTGCTCCGCTTATGTATTTCGAAAGATCAGGCGATGTAACAATCAATTCTCTGTATCTTCTTCTATTAGTTTCATTATTCTCAACATTGATGGATGCAAGACGTTTAGCAATAGTTGGACTACTCTCATCCATGGCAAGTATACCTTTAGGACGAGCCATCATTTTTTTTGCTGTTTCTTGTAAAATATTCTTATCCACACTTTCTCTCCTATTCATTAATCTCTAACATATTACCAACTTCAACAACTTTCATTGCATTTGTTCCACCACTGGTACCTAGTAAATCTCCTTTTGTGATGATTACATAATCACCTTTTCTAACTGTGCCAATTTCTTTCATAAGTCCTATAACCTGTAAATTAGCTTGAGCATGATTTTCCTCTAATTTATCAAGTTTTATTGACTGTACACCTTTGTATAAACATATTCTTCTACTAGTTTTTATATTTTGCGTCATTGCATATATAGGAATATTTGACTGGACTCTAGACATCCACAATGCAGTTGAGCCAGTTTCAGTTAATGCGGCAATAGCTACGACTTTAGTTAGTTTAGCACTGTAGACCGCTGATAATGCAATCACCTGATCAACAGGCAATGTTTTTGGCACCACTCTATCTACAGATAGAGGTCGAATATAGGCACCCTCTGATTCAACACATATTCTACTAGCCTCACCAATAACTTCAGATGGATATTTACCGATAGCTGTTTCAGCAGAGAACATTATCGCATCTACACCTGAACTGACGGCATTAGCAACATCAAACACTTCTGCACGTGTAGGGACTCTATTAGAAATCATTGATTCCATCATTTGAGTCGCGACAATAACTAACTTATCAAATGATATCGCTTTTCTTATCAAAAATTTTTGTGCTGCTGGCAATTGTTCAATGCCTATTTCAACACCTAAATCACCTCTAGCTACGAGAAGACCATCAGATTCTTTAGTTATCTTGTCTATATTTTTTAAGGCCTCATTTCTTTCAATCTTTGAAATTATTCGTATATCTTTATTTTTAATTATTTTTTTTATCTCTTGAATATCTTTCTCATCTTTAACAAAAGATACAGCTAAATAATCGTATTCATAAGATAGAGATTTTCTTAAATCAGACTTATCTTTAGCTGTTATCCCTGATAGTGATAGACCTCCTCCTTTTTTATTTAAGCCTTGATAAGGCTTAAGCTTTCCACCACGATCAACTATAGTGTGAATTTTTTTAGATATTACGCTTTCAACTTTTAATTTAATTAAAGCATCGCTCAATAAAAGTTCATCGCCTTGTTTAACATTTTTATAAAGGTCTTTGAAAGTCACACCAACTTTTTTTTGAGTACCATTATCTTGCAAAGATGAATCAATGATAAATTTATCTCCAGTTCTTAACGTAATATATGGTTTTTTTGAAAAACCTTTGATTCTTACTTTTTGTCCCTGAAGATCAAGCATTACAGCTACTGGCCTTCCTAACTTTTGCTCTTTATTCCTTACTAGCTCAATAATATTTTTAGCTTCTTCAATTTTTGTATGAGAAAGATTAATCCTGAATACATCTGCTCCTGCAAGCATCATTTTTTCTAATTTTGCTCCATTTGAAGAAGAGGGGCCAAGCGATGCTATTATTTTAGTTCTTTTTTTCATATTATAAATTCAGCTTATCAAGTATTGGGAGAGATTCTCCCTCCAGGTAAGTTAGAAGCGATCCTCCGCCTGTTGAAAGACAACTATATTGGTCTTGTAAATTTAAGTTTTCGATGATAGGTAGTGTATCACCACCTCCTATAATAGAAAAACAATTATGCTTTGCAATAGTCTGTGCTACTTCAATAGTTCCGTTGTCGAATGGCTTCTTTTCAACAAAACCAAGGGGGCCATTCCAAAAAACAGATGCTGATTTATTTATAAGTTCTTTTATCTCATTTAGACTAGTTTCACCAACGTCGTAAATACAATCTTCTTTGTCAATACTTCCAATGTCTATATTTTTTGTTATGTTTTTAGATTCACAAAGTAAATCAGATGGAATAATTATTCTAGATGCTAGCTCAGAGTTTAATATATTCTCTGCTTCATCAACCAAGTCCTTTTCATATAGTGACTTTCCAATCTCATATCCTTTGGCTTTTAAAAAAGTATTTAAAATGCCACCCCCTAAAATCATGTAATCACATTTATTTAATAGTTTTTTTATAACAACTAATTTTGTTGAAACCTTTGCACCGGAAATTATAATTGTCATTGGTCGAGAATCTTCTTTAATAAGTCTATCAATTGTAGAAATCTCATGTTTAATATTCATGCCTGGATAAGTTTTTAGATATTCACTTACTCCATATGTAGAGCTCTCTTTTCTATGCGCGACCCCAAATGCATCAAAGATAAATACATCTGCTAGGGATGCATATTTTTTTGACAACAATTCATCACATGATTTTTCACCAATATTAAATCTTGTATTTTCCAGCAAACAAATTTCATAATTATTAAAGGAAATTTCTTCGTCTAATGTATTAATCAACTGAACATCAATTGATAATAACTCTGATAAATAAATTGCTATTGGTTTAAGTGAGTTAGCTTCACTATATTCCCCTTCCTTCGGTCTACCTAGATGAGACATAATAATTAATTTATTTTTATTTTTTAAAAGGACTTTGATAGTTTCAAGTGACTGTTTAATTCTAAAATCATTTACTATCTTTCCTTGATTCATTGGAACATTAAAATCAAATCTAATGAGAACTCTTTGTGAAGATATTGAATCAAGAGTCACTTATTTAACCCAATGCATTGTCACATCTAACATTCTGTTCGAAAATCCCCATTCATTATCATACCAGGCACATATTTTATAAAGTTTATCTTCTGATGCTCTTGTCAGACTCTCGTCAAACACAGATGAATAAGAAGAATGATTAAAATCCACAGATACTAATGGCAGATTATTATAACCTACAATATCTTTCATATCAGAATTGGAAGATTCTAATACAAGATTATTTAATTCATCTACAGATGTTGATTTACTAGTATTAAAGCATAAGTCAACAACAGAAACATTTGTAGTTGGAACTCGTATTGCAAAACCATCCAGTTTACCGTTCAGTTCAGGCATTACTAAACCTACTGCAGCTGCAGCTCCAGTTTTTGTTGGTATCATTGACTGAGTTGCTGAGCGAGCCCGTCTTAAATCGGTATGATATACATCTGTTAAAACCTGGTCATTCGTATATGCATGAATAGTTGTCATTAACCCATTTGTAATATCTAAATTTTTATGAATATTTTTAATAACAGTTGCAAGACAATTTGTAGTACATGATGCATTAGAAATTACCTCATGATTATTTGTCAAGGTATCATGGTTAACGCCATAAACAACAGTATTGTCAACTTCTTTACCTGGTGCAGATATAATAACTTTCTTAGCGCCTGCTTCTATGTGACCTCCGGCTTTATCTTTTGTTACAAAGATGCCTGTACATTCATAAACAACATCAACTTTAAGTTTTCCCCAAGGAAGATTCTTAGGGTCTCTTTCAGACGTAACCAAAATTTCATCTGAATTATCTATAATAATCTTATCGTCTTTTACTTCTACAGATGTATTAAACTTTCCATGGACAGTATCATGCACTAGTAGATGTGCATTTATTTGACTATCGCCAAGATCATTAATAGCAACAATCTGTACATCTCCGTATTTATCATTCTCATATTTGGCCCTTAGTATGTTTCTTCCTATCCTGCCAAAACCATTTATTGCTACTCTTATAGTCATTTAATCACCTATTTTTTTTTATTAATTTTTGTATCTGTTTTTTCACATTGCTAATTGTAAAACCAAAATGCTTCATAACATCATTGCCTGTACCGGATAATCCAAATGTTTCCATGGTTATCATAGAACCTTTTTTACCAATATATTTATACCAACTGTCACCTTTGGCTGCCTCAATAGCGAGTATATTATCAAAGTTTTTGGGTATACATTTATTTTTGTAGGACTCTTTTTGTCTATCAAATAATTCCTGACATGGCATAGATACAACTTGAATATCTATGTTTTTATTACTAAGTTCTTGAGCTGCCTTAACTGCTAACGATACCTCGGAACCAGATGCGAGAATAATACCGTCTGGAGAGTTACTCTTACCATAAATTATGTATCCGCCTTTATTCATGTTTATTATTTGTGATTTTGTTTTGGGTAATTCTTCAAGCGTTTGTCTAGTTAAAGCAAATGCTGATGGTGTTTCTTCACTTAGTAATGCATGTTTCCATGCTGCTGTTGTCTCTTGAGTATCGGCTGGTCTCCAAACGTCTAAATTTGGAACAAGTCTAAGGGAAGTTACTTGTTCAACAGCTTGATGAGTAGGTCCATCTTCACCAAGGCCTATAGAGTCATGTGTAAATATATAAATGATTGGCAACTTCATCAAGGATGACATTCTTATTGCGTTCTTTGTATACTCAGAAAAAATTAGAAATGTACTAGCAAAAGGTCTCATTGCTCCATGTAAATTTATTCCATTAGATATTGCTGACATACCAAACTCTCTAACACCATAGTAGATATATTTACCAGAAGTGTTATCAGGACAGAATGTATTCATATCATCATAGTATGAAAGATTTGACCCTTTTAGATCTGCTGAGCCACCAATTAGTTCTGGCATGTACTTTCCAAAAGTTGTCATAACGACTTGTGATGATTTTCTTGTCGCCATTGATTTATGGTTTTTAGACATACATTTATCTAAACTAGAAATTACTTTATTGGGCAACTTGCCCTTAATTCTTCTCATAAGTTCTAGATAATCTTTTTTATGATGCCTTTTATATTTCTCTACTTTTTTGAACCACTCGCTCTCCAGTTTCATTCCCCTAAGAGAAGCGTCCCAATTTTTATAAATTTCCTTTGGAATAACAAATGGTTTACTCTTCCATCCCAACCTTTTTCTTACTACATCAGCTTCGTCACTACCGATTGGAGCTCCATGTGAAGCACTTGTTCCTTGGTATTTAGGTGAACCATAGCCTATAACTGTTTTGCAACAGATTATAGTTGGTTTACTTGATTCATTTCTTGCATTCCTAATCGAATCCCTAATGCTTTTAAAGTCATGTCCATTTACATTTTTTATAACATTCCATCCATAACTCTTAAATCTACCTGATATATCTTCTGTGAACCAGCCATTGACATTCCCGTCTATAGATATGCTATTCATATCATAAAACATAATTAGTTTATTTAGTTTTAATGTCCCTGCAAGTGAGCATGCTTCATGAGAAACACCTTCCATTAAACATCCATCGCCAGCAAATACGTATGTGAAATGATCTATTAGATTATGTCCTACCTTGTTATATTCTGCTGCCAAATTCTTTTCTGCAATAGCCATACCTACTGCATTAGCTAGGCCTTGACCCAGTGGACCTGTCGTTGTCTCTACCCCGTCTGTAATATCACACTCAGGATGCCCAGGTGTTAGAGAATTAATCTGTCTGAAATTCTTTATGTCTTCAATGGATAATCTGTAACCAGTCAAATGTAGTAATGAATATAACAGCATAGATCCATGACCGTTGGAGAGAACAAACCTATCTCTGTTGAACCAGTTTGGGTTCTTTGGATTATGCTTGAGAAATTCTCTCCATAATATTGTAGCAATATCCGCCATGCCCATTGGGGCACCTGGGTGCCCTGAATTGGCCTTATTTACAGCATCGATACTGAGAAATCTAATTGCATTTGCTAGTGTACGATTATTCATTTCATCTCCACTTAATTGAACACCCGACGCTGGGAATTTGTTTTGCAGGCCCGATTCCGGTTCTAGCTATCTCTATCATACCTTTAAACATTTCACTCGAGTTAGCTGACATTTGTTTAGACATCTTTCTATCATCAAATCTTCCGCGATATTGTAACCTAAGATTTTCATCAAAGCCAAAAAAGTCTGGAGTACACACAGATTTATAACTTCTGGCTACCGACTGAGATTTATCAAGTAAGTAAGGAAAACTAAAACCCAGTTTTTTTGAAATTATTTGCATGTTTTCAAAAGAGTCGTCTGGATATGTATCATAATCATTAGAATTGATTGCTACACAACCAACACCTTTTTTTTGTAAGACGCTTGCCTCGACAACTAATTGTTCAAGAATTGATTGTACATAAGGGCAGTGGTTACAGATGAACATTACTAAAGTTGCCTTTTTACCTCTACATGACTCTAGACTATAGAGCTGTTCGTCTACCCCCTTGAGCTCAAAGCTAGGCGCTTGCATATTATAATCACACTCAGGCGTATAAGTTTCGGTCATGAAATATCTTGAAATCTACAAAAATGACCCCAATATTAACTGGAAATCATAATTTATTATTATTTACAATATTATTAGTGATATAATAGCTCACTTTCGAAGAAGAATATATCAATGCCAAGCAATAATTTATCTAAAACTAAACAAAAAGAAATAAAAGATCTCATAGAGAAGGGAAGAAAACAGGGATTCCTAACAATTGGAGAAATAAATGATCTTTTACCTACCAATCTTTATGATGCTGATCAGATTGATGGAATCATAAAACTTATCACAGACCTCAAAATAAAAGTTGTTGAGAGTAACAAAGATATAGAGACAGAAGTTGTCATCGGAGACGAAGAAATTACGGATGATGATGATAATGAAATTACAGAGCAAGAAGCGGTTGAAGTGCTGTCAAACCTTGATGAAGAGTTTGGAAGGACATCAGATCCTGTCAGGATGTACATGAGAGAAATGGGAACAGTTGAACTTTTAAACAGAGCTGGTGAAATTGTAATTGCAAAGAAGATAGAGGAAGGACAGAAATTAATATACAAAGCCATACAGCGGTTTCCTGAGTCAGTAAGCTTTTTCTTGAAATTATTTAAAAATGAAGATGAGATTGAATCCCTGATATCTGATTATATACTAGACGTAAAAGAAAAAGCAGATGAAGAGTTTAAAACCGAACAAATACCCGAAGAAAGTTCATCAGATGACAAAGAAGAAATAGAAGATTCAGATGATGAAGAGATTATAGATAATTCACCTGACAGAGAACTGGTAGCCCAAAAAATAGAAACAATAAAAATACTCTTCGAAAAGTACAAATCACAAAAAGAGCCTAATAAAGCAGAAAAAATATTTGATAAAATTAGAAATGAGATTTCTACGTTTAAATTTACAAGCTTGTTTATTGAAAAGTTAACAGCAAGAATAGAAGATATATCTAGAAATATTATTAAATATGAAAAAGATATATTCTCTCTTTGTTTGAAAGATACAAATCTATCTAAAAAAGAATTTCTAAAAATTTTTAAAAACAATGAAACAGATATAAATACTCTGGAAAATATAAAAACTAATTACCTAAAAAAAGGAACAGATGCAGAACTCTTCACAAAAGAATTCACAAAAATCAATAAAAAATTAAGTTTAATTGAATCAAGTCAAAGAATAACAATTCAAGAGATAAAACTAATCAATAAAGATAGGAGATCAGGAGAAATTAAAGAAAGAAATGCTAAACGTGAAATGGTTGAGGCAAACCTTCGTCTTGTGATTTCTATTGCTAAAAAATATACCAACCGTGGGTTGCAATTCCTAGATTTGATACAAGAAGGTAACATTGGACTAATGAAAGCTGTAGATAAATTTGAATATAGAAGAGGTTATAAATTTTCAACTTATGCTACATGGTGGATTAGGCAAGCTATCACACGTTCTATCGCAGATCAAGCGCGAACAATACGTATACCTGTTCATATGATTGAGACAATCAATAAACTAAATAGAATTCAGAGAAAATTGCTTCAGGAAAATGGTAAAGAAGCTACACCTGAGGAATTAGCTGAACACATGGATATGACCGAGGAAAAAGTTAGAAGGGTACTTAAAATTGCAAAAGAACCAATTTCTATGGAATCACCAGTAGGAGATGATGAAGATTCTCACCTTGGGGATTTTATCGAGGATGAAAATGCTGAGAAGCCACTAGATCAAACTATAAATGATGGGCTATCTGATTCTACACGTGACATATTATCTAGTCTCACACCAAGGGAAGCAAAAGTGTTGAGAATGAGATTTGGAATTGACATGAACACAGATCATACACTAGAAGAAGTTGGTAAACAGTTTGATGTAACAAGGGAAAGAATAAGACAAATCGAAGCTAAGGCTTTAAGAAAACTAAGACATCCATCTAGAGCACAAAACCTCAAGAGTTTTCTAGATAATGACTAATCTAGCAGTATTTGCAGCAGGTTGTTTTTGGGGTATTGAAGAGAAGTTTTTAAGTACTCCTGGTGTACTTAATACGGAAGTTGGATATACAGGAGGTATAACTAATAATCCTAGTTATCAAGATGTATGTTCAGGCACAACAGAACATGCAGAAGCTGTCAGAATAAGTTTTGATTCAGATAAGATTTCATTTAAAGAGCTTGTTATAATATTTTTCAGTATTCATGATCCAACAACATTGAATAGACAAGGACCAGATATAGGTACTCAGTATAGATCAGAAATTTTTTGTTTAGATGATGATCAATATCTGATAGCAGATGCTGTTAAAAGAAATTTAAATAAGGAAATGTTTAATGGTAATATTGTTACCTCAGTAAGTAGAGCTGAAAAGTTTTGGATTGCTGAAGAGTATCATCAAAAATACATTAGAAAAAAGAAAAATATGATTTTATAATTAAAATTACATCGGGCCTGTAGCTCAGTTGGTTAGAGCAGTGGACTCATAATCCATTGGTCGCAGGTTCGAGTCCTGCCGGGCCCAAAAAGAATATGGATAATCTTGAAGATCTAAAAAAAAGAATAGACGAATTAAAATACAAAATTTATAACCACAAACTTTTTTGTACAAGACTTAATATTCAACAAGTAAGGTACTTTATGGAATCTCATATATTTTCAGTATGGGGCTTTATGAGTATCTTAAAATCTATACAATTTAATTTATCAACGACGACGCTTCCGTGGACACCGACAGATAATACCAGAAACGGGCTTACTAATTTTATAAATGAAATAGTATTATCTGAAGAGAGTGATTATATAGAAGGTATTGGTTACACGTCACATTTTGAGATATACCTTGATGCTATGAAAGAAATAAATGCTGACACTTCACAGATTCTATTACTTTTAAAAAACATT
Source organism: bacterium (assembly GCA_029979505.1). Classification (GTDB taxonomy): domain Bacteria; phylum Pseudomonadota; class Gammaproteobacteria; genus CACLCV01. The sequence continues at coordinate 21,486 of JAPOHH010000005.1, forward strand.
AAAGATGATGGGTACATATATGAACATGTAAATAGATTAAATATTCTAGATGAAGTTAAGGCTTTTATTAAATTTGATATGGAAACATCAATATCAGGTAATCTTCCAAAGCTTGTAGGTAGTTTTACATTAGGTAGAGAAAAAGTTATACCTAATATGTTCGAACATATCATATTAAGTGTTAATGATGTTGCTTCAACCAGTAAGTTTATTACATACTTAAATAGACATATTGAAGTTGATGGTGATAGACATGGACCTTTATCTTCTGAGCTTTTAGAAAAAATATGTAGTTCTGATCAAGATATGCTTCTATCTTATCAATTTGGCATAAAATCTTTAAAATTAAGGCTTAAAATTTGGGATAAGATTTCTGAAGATTTATGTATTGCATAAGTATAATTATATGATAATATACTTATATACAAACCTCCTCCGTATATGATAAGCCGACAAGATGTCGGCTTTTTCATTCTACTAATAAATATGTACCTGTACGAATCTCATAGGAAGATACATCCTCTTTGCTGTTAATACCAAGAATAACGCTTATAGCTCTGATTGTATTACCGTGAGAAACAACTAAAATATTTCCTGCTACAGGTAGAGATTCAATAAAACTAGTAACTCTAGCACTTACGTCTTTTAAACTTTCACCATTAGGTGGACTGGTGTCCCAACCTCTTCTTGCTGAGAAAAAAGAGTCTTCACCTATTTGCTCCTTCACTTCAGACTTATTTAAACCAGACCAATCGCCATAACTGCGCTCTTTCAAACGATCGTCATATTCTATATTATTTTTGTCTCCTACTATACACACTGCTGTTGTGGCTGCTCTCAAAAGTGGTGAACTATACACGTGATTGAACTTTATATTTGATAATTCATTTTGAAGATTTACAGCAGCAGCCATTCCCTTCTCGGTGAGATGCGGATCATGCCAACCAGTAAATAGCTGCTTTTCATTATATTCGGATTGTGCATGTCTCACGAACCATATTTTTCTAGGCTGTTTACTATTCATATTAATCTTTGTTAGCTATGTCATTATATACTTCTTCAGTTTCTTTAGAAGTTTTTCTTATTTTGAAGAATTTTGAGGCATACAAGCCTAATTCATAGAGTAACCACATTGGTAATGCAAGGAGAATTTGGGAGATAACATCAGGTGGAGTCAACAGCATACCTAAAGTAAAAGCTCCAACAATAATGTATGGTCTTTTTGATATTAGTTTATCTTTAGTTGTGATTCCAGATGTGATTAATAAAACAGTAACAATAGGAACTTCGAATGAAAATCCAAAAGCAAAAAATAATGCAATCACAAAATCAAGATATCTCCCAATATCAGTCATTACTGCTACATCTGTAGGTGCAATTCCAACGAAAAAAACGAATATTAGTGGGAAAACTACGAAGTAAGCAAATGCAGCACCTAAGTAAAATAAAACACTACTTGAGAGAATCAATGGAAAAATAAGCTTCTTTTCATGTGAGTATAAACCAGGAGCAATAAAAGACCAAAGATGATATAGAATATAAGGTATGACAATAAATATAGAAAGATAAATCACTAATTTGAAAGGTATTAAAAATGGTGATGCTACGTCAATAGCAATCATTTCACTGCCTTGTGGCAATGCATTAAGTAAAGGTATAGATAAAATATTGTATATTTGACCTGAAAATGGGATAAGTAAAATAAAAATAACAAGAACAAACAATAATACTTTTGAAAGTCTATTTCTAAGTTCTATTAGGTGTGGTACAAATGAGTTTTTATTTTGATTTATCTGATTCTGATTCTTCACCACTAGCCTCTTTAATTCTTTGTTGCAATTCTGATATTGATAGCTCTTGATCTTTCAATATTGATTTAATATCTGTACTGTCAACTTCATCATCAATTTGACTTTTGACATTATTAAAATATTTCTGAACCTTGCCAAATTGCTTACCAAGAAATGAGGCGACTTCAGGAAGCTTCTCTGGACCTAAGACAAATAAAGTTAGTAAGAATAGAAAAAATAATTCCCAGAAACCAATATCAAACATTTCTAAGAATTTTTATTTTGGTTGTCATCATCAATTGTTTTATTATTTGATGACTCCTCTCTAGAGGATTTCTTAAAACTTTTCATCGCTGCTCCTAGATCTGCTCCGACGTTTCTAAGTTTTTTGGTACCAAATAATACAACAACTATGATTAAAATAAGTAGTATTGACCATGGAGATATTCCGCTTAACATTCTATTTCCTCATCTTTTTCTATTATTCTTTTCTTCTATTCCTGAAGTTCCAAATCTTTTTTCTAACTCTTCTAATATCGTATCATATTTAATGTCTTGTGAAGCTAATAATACTAAAACATGGAATAATAAATCTGCAGCTTCATGTACCATATTTTCTTTATTTTGCGATGAGGATTCTATTAACTCTTGAGATTCTTCAATTATCTTATCACAAATATGCTTATTCCCTTTTCTATATAACGTAGCCACATAGGATTTATCTGAATTTGAGATTTTTCTTTCTTCTAAAATTTTTTCTAATCTATAAATAATGTCGTTCATTTTAAAGTCTTGAGGGATTTATCTTACTAAAATACCTTTTCCTTTCAAGTATTCTTTTGCTTGATTAATTGTAAACTCACCAAAGTGGAATATACTTGCAGCTAAGACAGCATCTGCATTGCCTATTTCAATTGCATCATATAGGTGTTCTAGTTTTCCAGCACCTCCAGAAGCAACCACAGGTATATCTATAGTACTTGATATATTGTTAAGTATTTCCAAGTCAAATCCATCTTTAGTGCCATCTTTATCCATACTGGTTAATAAGATTTCACCGGCGCCTCTTTTCTGGCATTCGATACACCAATCATACGCTCTAAGGTTGCTATTTTTTCTGCCTCCATGAGTAAAGACCATATATTCATTATTAATTTTTTTTACATCTACAGCAATAACTATGCATTGCCTTCCAATCTTTTCGGTCACATCATTAATAATGTTTGGGTTTGATACTGCAGCAGTGTTTATAGTAACCTTATCAGCACCAACAGAAAGCAGTTCCCTGACATCATCAAAGCTACTCACTCCACCACCAACAGTTAATGGAATAAATACTTCGTTAGCAACTTTTTCAACAACATCTAGTATAGTATCTCTCCCTTCATGTGAGGCTGTAATATCTAAAAATGTAATTTCGTCAGCACCTTCACTATCATATTTTTTCGCAATTTCAACTGGATCACCTGCATCAATGATATCTATAAAATTAGTTCCTTTTACTACACGCCCCTTGTCGACATCCAAACAGGGAATGATTCTTTTAGCGACACTCATTGATAACCTCAGTGAGCGATATGGATTGTTCGTAAAGAGCTTTTCCAATAATCATTCCATCAACTATTGATTTGTTCATACCGAGAATATTCTGTACATCTTCTTTTGTGGTTACGCCACCAGAAATAATAGCTTTTGTTGTTACTGATTTTAAAACAAATTCTATAGAGTTATTATTTATTCCTTGCATCATTCCATCCTTACTAACATCTGTAATAACGAACATTTTAATATTATGTGATTCAAGAAACTTTATAAATGATGCAACATCTTCGCTTTCAGTATTTTCCCAACCGTCTCCAGCTAATGCTCCATCCTTAATAGCAATATCTATTGCTATATATTTTCTCATATCATTATCAAGCTTATGAATGAACTCTTTGTTTTTGAGTATTTTTGTTCCAAGGATAATTCTATTAATCCCATGAGATAAATATTTTTCAATACTGGCTATGTCCCTGATGCCTCCTCCGACTTGTATAAATATTTCAGGAAATAGTCTTCTAATTGCAATAATTTTTTCGAAATTTACAGTCTTACCAGTTTTAGCACCATCAAGATCAACAATATGTAAATACTTTGATCCAGCCTCTATCCAGTTTTTAGCAATATCTTCAAGGTTATCAGAATATACTGTCTTTTGAGAATAATCACCTTTGGTTAGTCTTACACATTTGCCATCTATAATGTCAATTGCAGGATATATAATCATTCAATACTCTCCGAGTAACTTATAAAGTTAGATAATAATTGCAAGCCATTCGCTGAACTTTTTTCTGGGTGAAACTGGCATGCGAAAATATTATCTTTAATGACAGATGATGTAAAGTTTATACCATAGTCTGTTGTAGACAGTTCTCTAGATGAATCATTTGCTTTTGCATAGTAACTATGGACAAAATAGAAAAAAGAATTATTAGATATATTGTCCCAGATTGGATGATCCTGTTGTTGATTGACCATATTCCAACCCATATGTGGTACTTTATATTTACTATCAATGTCATTTCTAAAATCATTAACAGTGCCATCAATTATAGAAAAACAATTCACTCCTCCATCTTCAAATGATTTGTTGAATAATATTTGAAAGCCCAAGCAAATCCCAAGAAAAGGTTTGTTAGCAATATGCTTTTCTAAATCAGGAAATTTTGATTTAAGTCTATCCATACATGAATTTACAGCACCTTGTCCAGGTAATATAATTATGGAAGCACCCTCTAAATCTTTTGAAGAATTAGCAACAGACAAAGCATATTTTTTGTCTGTAACTTTTTGAAATGATTTAAATACACTATGGAGATTACTCATTCCATAATCTATTACAGAAATTTTTTTCATTAAAGAAATTCTTTAGTAGATGGTATTTTATCTATATTTTTTTCATCGATTGAAATTGCCATCTTGATTGCTTTACCAAACGATTTAAAAATTGTCTCTGCTATATGATGGGCGTTTTTCCCTCTGATATTATCTATGTGAATTGTAGCTTTTGCATGGTTACTAAACCCCTGAAAGAATTCACCAAGGAGTTCGATATCAAATTCACCTACCCTTGCTCTTGGATATGTAACATTATATGTAAGTCCTGGTCTACCTGAAAAATCTATTACAACTCTAGACAATGCCTCATCTAGAGGAACATACGCATATCCAAACCTTTGGATACCTTTTTTATCACCAAGCGCTTTATCAAATGCCGCTCCTAATGTAATACCAATATCTTCAACGGTATGATGTGCATCAATTTCAAGATCGCCATCAGCCTTTAAATCAAGATCGATAGATGAATATCTAGTAGTTTGATCAAGCATATGTTCTAAAAAGGGTAAGTTTGCATTCAGACTACTTATACCCTTGCCGTCCAAGTTCAATGATAGCGTTATATCTGTTTCCTTAGTTTTTCTTGTTTCTTTAATGCTTCTCATTGCCATATATTAATATATTATTGAGAAGTTAGCCATTTCTTTACAGCGGCTATCAATTCTGAGCTATTATCCTCATGATAATGATTTGATGACTTAATCTGAATTTGTCTAGACTTACTGTTCATCCTTTTGATTTGCCTCTTCCTTTCATTAGCATTACTGATTACATAATTAAAATCGTATTCTCCATATATGTCTAGCATAGGCACTGTAATTTTTGAGTACGGATATTGATAAATTAATTTTTGGTCTTTGTCTACAGCACCACTTCCTATCAGTACTATTGAACTGATTTTTTCAGATAATTTTTCATTATGAACAAAAGACATTAGCATATGAACACCGCAGCTATGAGCAACTATTATTAGTTGTTCATTCTTGCTTAATATATGCTTAATAGCAGCTTTTATTCGTTCATCAGAATCATAAAAAATATTTGTGTAATCATAATACGTAGATAATTTCTTTAATACAGGCAGTTGTATACTGTAAGTATTATATTTATTACTAAACTCAGTTCTTATTGGGAATGCTAAGTTTTGCTCGTTTGGATGTAATCCACGCCCATGTAGATACAGTATTGCACTTTTTTTATTTCTATCGAATATTTCAACTATAGAGAATTTTCCATACTTATAATCAACATAAAAATGATTACCATCAAATATTTCCTCTAGATTTTGCTGATAAATTATTGCTTCTCTTTCTAGATCTGGACTTTTTTTAGTACTGCTACAACCTATGATAATGACCATAGAAAATGCGAATGTTATTAAGTATCTACTTAATATCATTTTCAAAGATGTTGAGTATTTCTTTGCTTATTGTAGGTTCCAACAATGAATGACCAGAATCTTTAGCAACTATAAGTTCTGCTTTATCATATACCTTATCTAAATCATAGGCCTGACGCATGGGGCAAACTATATCATATTGTCCATGTACGATTTTACACGGAATGTCTCTAATTTTATCTATGTCTTCTATTATTTGATTCTCTTTAATAAAGCAGTTATTAATGAAAAAATGTGACTCAATTCTTGCCAAAGATACCGCACATCCATCAAAAGAATTTATTACTTCAGACGATGGAACTAGACATGATGATTTTCCTTCCCAAAGTGCCCATTCTTTGCATGCTGTATTTGAAGTAGATTCATCATCAGAAAAAATCATTTCATGATATGCAGATAAAATATCTTTTCTTTTAGTTTTATCCACAATAGAAATATAACTCTCCCAATACTTTGGATATAACTCAGACGCTCCATTTTGATAAAACCAATTTATATCTTTTTTGCGGCACAGAAATATACCTCTTAGTATTAAAGAAATAACTTTTTCGGGATATGCCTCAGCATATAATAATGCTAGTGTAGAGCCCCATGATCCGCCATAAATATGTGTCTTTCTGATATTAAAATGCTGTAATATTAGATTTATATCCTCAATAAGATTCTGAGTCGTATTTTCTGCAACTTCACCATACGGCGTTGATTTACCGCATCCCCTCTGGTCAAACATTATTAAGTGATATTTGTCGGGGTTAAAATACTGCTGAAAGATAGGCGATGTTCCTGCTCCAGGACCCCCATGTAAAAATAAAACAGGGATTCCGTTTTTGTTGCCATACTCATTAACATAAATAGTATGGATATCACTCACCTTCAACATATACTCACTAATGGGATTTTCTATAGCGTAGAATTTCATATTACTTTTCCTTATAAATATCGCTTCCATCTGGTCTATGTTTATAGATTCTAAGAGTCCACATGTATTGCGTTATGTCTATTCCTATCTGTTTTTCAAGAATAGAATTTACTTTAGCACAATCAATGTTTATATCAGTGGATGGAAAGTCTTTAATTTCAGAAAATACTTTAAAAAAATATCTATGAGAATTCATATTGTATGTACATATACAAGGTAGGACTTTAGACTTTGTGATTTTAGCAAGTTTACTGACTGATTTCAGAGAGGCTTTTTTAGTATCAAAAAATTTACTAAATACAGAATCCTCTGCACTTATGTCCTCATCTGCTAATAAGTAAAGGACGCTCGGCTGATTCATATTCCTAATAATTGATTTCATACTTTGCATATTTCTTGGGTATATAATAGCCTTGTCAGATTCTTTACAACATCTAGCTCTACCGACAAACCAATTGATTAATTTATTCTTGAATGGCTTATACATACTTAGAACATCATATCCAGATATTGCCCTGCCGCCAAATTCCAATGAAAGCGAGTGAGGAGCTAGTAAAATTACACTTTGATTATTCTGTAATACTTCATCAACTAATTTCATACCTTCTTTGTCTATAATTTTTTGAAGTGAGGCATCGGATTTCCACCACAGTAGTGGCAGATTGAGATACATACAGCCAAGATTTTTAAAATATGACTCACATATATTATTTACTTCACTTTCTCTAATATTTTTAAATGTTTCTCTAAGATTTTTTTTTATAATCTCTTTTTTATTTTTTTCATACCTATTCATCAGCATACCAATTAGAGAACCCATGAAATCCCTGAGAGAAGCTGGTAAGTAGGCAATTGGATATGAAATTAGAAGAAAAATCCAAGTTAACCAATATTTGGGGGCAATGTATTCAAAAGAAAATCTTTCGCCTTTTATGTACTTATCACCAAAAGGATTTTTAATTGATATAAATGGTTTACTCATCTTTTAATATTTCCAAAAATATTTTGTTATTAATATCACAAAAGTATATATCTCTAACCTGCCCACAATCATCATCAACGATAACACTGCTTTTGAAAAGTCATTTAGTGCAGAGTAGTTTCCATATGCATCACCTAATGCCGGACCAAGATTGTTTATACATGCGGCAGTTGCAGATAATGATGTTAAGAGATCGTGACCAGACATCATAATGAGCAAAGCTGAAATCAAAAACAAGATAATATATAAGATTATAAATGATAATATTGTCTCAATTGTTATGTCTTCAACCTTTTTATTATTTACTTTGATGGATATTTGAGCCTTTGGGTGAATAACTTTCAATAGTTGTTTTTTAATAGATTTAAGTGCTATTGTAATTCTAATGACTTTAATTCCACCTCCTGCAGAACCTGAACAAGCGCCAATAAAACTAGATAAAAAGATTAGGGTGATAACAAAAGCAGGCCATGATCCATAGTCTGAGACAGTAAATCCAGAAGTTGTAACAAAAGATAGAATATGGAATATCAAGTCAATATTATCAATCTTTGATAATTGTCCACCAAATGAGAAAACTGAAATAAATATAACTAATGAAATAATGATAGTTACAAATGATTTAGTTTCTGAATTTGTGAAATAATTGTGAAAAGATTTAGTTTTGTAAAATAAAAAGTGAAGGACAAAGTTCAGGGCAGAGAGAAACATAAATAATATACATATTACTTTAATATAGCTATTTGAATAAAATCCTATACTTTCAGTATGAGTTGAAAATCCTCCTATGGATACTGTTGAGAAGCTGTGTCCAATTGCATCGAAAAGGTTCATGCCGGCTAAATAATAAAAAGCTGCGCATGTGAGTGTTAAAATCATGTAGACACCCCATAAGCTTTTTGCTGTTTCAGTAATTCGTGGAGATAATTTATTATCTTTTATGGGTGATGAGGTTTCAGCTTTATACAAATACATACCGCCAACACCTAATATTGGTAGGATTGCTAAAACTAAAACAACAATACCTATACCTCCTAACCACTGTAATAATTGTCTGTATAAGAGTAATGGACGACTGAGAGATTCAATGCTGGTCATTATAGTAGCACCAGTAGTAGTCCAGCCGGATGTAGACTCAAAAATTGCATCTATGACAGATATATTAAGTTGTGAATCAAATAGAAATGGAATAGATCCGAATATACTTAGCACAAACCAAAAAATAGTAACAATCAAAAAGCCTTCTTTAATCTTAATTTGTGATTTTTCTCTTTTATTTGGAAGGTAAGTTAATAAGCCAGCGAAAAATATAATTAGGAATGATTTAACAAAGTTATCAATATTATCACCATAATACACGGCTACAGATAGAGGTATTAATAAAAAGAAACTAAATATTAGAAGAATAATTCCTGTAATTTTAAGAATTTGATAATAGTTCATCTAGAAGAAGCCAATGCTAACCTGAAAAAGCTTTGCTAACTTAGAAAAATCTTTTTTATGTAGCAAGTAAATGATTAGTCGATCGTTACTCAAAATAATTGAATCATCGTGAATTAACATTACTTTTCCATCTCTATATATTGCTCCTATCTTACATCCAGAGGGAAGATCTAGTTCAGAAACGTTTCTTTCTACAACTTTAGAGGTTTTCTTATCACCATGAATTAGAATTTCAAATATCTCAGCCTCTCCAAATCCCAAAGAGTGTACTTTGACAACATCACTTGTTCGAACAGATGTGAGTAGCGAACCAATTGTTACATCCTCTGGTGAGACAACAATGTCGATTTCCTTTGAAACTAACTTTCTATATGAAAGTTTATTTATTATCGCAATGGATTTATTTGCCCCTAAATCTTTTGCTAACTTTGCTGATAGTATATTCATTTGATCATCATTTGTAACACTACAAAAAAAATCAACATTCTCAATGCCTTCATTTTCTAGCAAAGATTCATCAGAGACATCATCGTTTAATACTACAGTCTCCTCTAAAGATTCTGACAAAAATTTTGATCTAATAAAGTTTTTTTCTACAATTTTTGTAGAGAATTTTTTTGATAACTCATGTGCTAATGTCATTCCAACATTACCGCCACCAGCAATCATGATATTTTCTATACGAGATTGATTTTTACTTAATTCACTTATAAATCTCATATTTTCAGGAGTTGCTAAGAAAAAAACATCATCTCCAATTTCTATAATGGTTGATCCGTTTACAGGGATTGTTTTACGATCACGATAAAGCGCTACAACTTTAACATCTACATTAGGAAGATGTTTTTTAAATTCTGATAATTTTTGTCCAGCTAATGGTCCATCTTTTAGGACAGTGGCACCTATGACTTGTAATTTTCCATCAGCAAAATCGAATGCCTGAAATGCTCCAGGATGTTCAATAATATTTTTTATAAAATCAGTTACTAACTTACTTGGACTTATTATCGAATCAATAGAGAATAAATCTAAATCAAAACCTGATGTGCTTACTTGATATTCTGAGTTACGTAATCTTGCTATTACAGTTGGAACATTGAACATATTTTTTGCTAGGTGACAAGACACTAGATTGACTTCATCGCTACCTGTAATAGCAATTAATATATCACAGTCATTTACTTCAGCTTGTTCAAGAATAGATGGTGATGATGCATTCCCATGGATTGTTTTAATATCATTATCCTCTTGAAGATCCTCTAATACTGATGAGTCAATATCCACAAGGGTTATATCATTTCCATCATCGGTAAGAATCTTTGCTAGCGATGAACCTACCTGTCCTCCACCTAATACTGCTATCTTTTTCATTGGTATGTCTTGGTGCAATTCTACATCATAAAATATTTAAATTATAATGTTTTATATTAAATGTTTAGCTTTGCATTAATAATCTTTTCCTTAAGTTTTGCATGAGAATTAAACAAATCTCTAGAAGAAATAGCCTGTTTACCCTCAAGCTGTAGAATCTCTATCGATAAAAATCCTTCTGATGCCGCTATCACTAATTCGTTTTTATCAAATTTGATAACTTGGCCAGGAATAAATTTATGATCAGCAATTGTACATTTTGCCCTTAAGATTTTTATTTGCTCCTCATAAAGATCTATGCGAGCTATTGGCCATATATTTAATGCTCGTATTTTGTTGTACATAGATCTCACTGACATTCCCCAGTGCAAGATACCATCTTCTTTTGAGATTTTTCTTGCATAATTTATTTTTTGTAACGGAGGACTTCCAATAAAATTTTTTTTACACATCAATTCAATTGCCTCTTGGCAATTTTTTACTGCAATACTTGTTAAGCTGTCTTGTACACTCATACAGTCATCTAGTTCTTTAATAGTATATTCTTCTGTTAAAATAATTTTACCATCATCAAGCTTTTCATTTATTTCAAAAAATGTGATGCCAGTTACTTGTTCATTATTCATGATTGCATGTTGGACAGGTGCAGCACCGCGATAATTTGGCAACAGAGAACAATGTAGATTCATAATTCCTGTTTTAAACTTTTTAATAATTTCTTTTGGAATTATTTTTCCATAGGCATATATAAAGCCTAGATCTACATTCTTAATTACTGAATCAGAAAAAATATTCTCATCAAGTGTTGATGGAGTAATGCATTGAATATTATTTTTCTTACAATATTCATATATAGGTGTATTAACCAACTTTCCTCTTCTATTTTTTTTTGCCCCTTGCGTTACTACCAATGAAACAACATGCCCCAATGAAATAATTTTTTCTAATAATGGTATAGAATAATACGGACTACCAAAGAATATAATTTCAAGTTTAGTCACTTTATATATGGATTGACTGTTCTTTTAATTTGTGTGGAATGTTGTTTTTGTTTCACAAGACCTTTTTCAATCTTAGATTTTTTCATATCAGATAAATAATCTACAAATAGTTTTCCATCCAAATGATCAATTTCATGTTGTATACATACAGCTAACAACTCAGATGCCTCGTCTTCAAATTCTTTACCATTAACATCCTGGGCTTGATATCTAATATAATTGTACCTCTCTACCTTTTCATAAAAACCAGGGACTGATAAACATCCTTCATCAAACAGTATTGGGTCTTTTTTCTCAATAATTATTGGATTAATGAGTACCATTTGGTTGTCTTGTTCTTTTGAGACATCAATCGTTATAACCCTTGTAGCAACATTTATCTGTATCGCAGATAACCCAATGCCTTTTTCGAAATACATAGTCTCAAACATGTCAGAAACAAGTGTTTTCAAATCATCATTAAACAAATCATGATTAGGGCACTTTTGTCTCAATCTATTATCAGGATAATGTAAAATTGTTCTTAATGTCATTTTTTTAATCTAATATCTTGTACTTATTGTTATTTTGATAGTATAAAGTAAAAAAAAGAATAATTAAGCCTAGGATAGCTATGAAAAACTTGATGATAGTAGAATCACCAACAAAGGTTAAGAGCATTGAAAAGTTCTTAGGCCCTGATTTTAAAGTAATTGCTTCTGTTGGTCATGTTAGGGACCTTGTATCTTCGGCCAGAAAAGGAATAAATGTTGATGATGGTTTTAAGCCTGTTTGGAAAGTATCAAATAATAAGAAAACAGTTATAGATGATATTAAGAAGTATACAAAAGATGCCGATGTAATTTATTTTGCTACTGACCCTGATAGAGAAGGTGAGGCAATATCGAAGCATCTCTATGATATTCTAGATAAGGCAAAGATCCTAAAGGATAAGGAAACCCATCGTGTTGTTTTCAATGAGATTACTAAAAATGCGGTCACAGATGCACTAAAGAAGCCTAGGTCAATTTCAACATCATTATGGGATGCATATCTTGCACGAAGAACGCTTGATTATCTAATGGGATATGATATCTCAGAATTTTTATGGAAAAAAGTTAGTCGAGATGCAAGAGCTGGAAGAGTTCAAAGCCCGGCTTTAAGACTGATAATGGAGCGTGAAATCAAAATAAATGAATTCAATCCTATTGAATATTGGAATATTTTTGCAAATGTTTCAAATAGTAAAAAAGATATACAAATTGAGTTATCTCACATAGAGGGAGAGAAAATAAAAAAGGATAACATAACTAATATATCCAATTCAGGTGATGCAGAGGAAATAAAATCAAGAATAGAAAAGTATAAAAGTATAAAAGTTACAAATATTAAAGAAGGACAGAGGAAAACCAAACCAAAGGCCCCATTTACGACTGCCTCTCTTCAGCAAACAGCATACACAAGCCTTGGGTTATCCGTAAAACAAACTTCAGCTATAGCTCAAAGGCTTTATCAAGGCATGGATATAGGGACAGGGCAGTCAGAGGGTCTAATTAGTTACATGAGGACAGACTCAACTAATCTCTCTAAAGATGCTCTTGATGACATATCATCATACTTACAAAAAAATCATCCTGGCCTTGCTGAAAGCCAAACAAGAGTATACAAGAGTAAATCAAAAAATGCTCAAGAAGCTCATGAAGCAATAAGACCTACGTCTATGAAAAATACGCCTGTTAGTGTAAAAAAATATTTAGAAGAAAATGATTTTAAACTATATGATTTAATTTGGAAAAGGGCTTTAGCGTCTCAAATGAAAGACTCCATAAGCAAAACTGTATCAGTTGAATTATCAATGGATAATGAGTTCACTTTCAAATACTCCGGCTCATATCTTGAATACCCAGGGTTTAAAGAAATATATAGCTTCAGTGATAATGATGAGAAAGAAAAAGATAATAAAAAAATACTTGAGAGCTTAAAGGTAGATGATGAACTGATGCTTAGTACTATTGACATTGAACAGAAATTTACACAACCTCCTGCAAGATATAACCAAGCAAGTCTCATACAGGCTTTGGAAGAACTTGGTATTGGCAGACCATCGACATACGTGACAATAATTAATAAAATAATGGAAAGCAATTACGTTGATCCTGAAAAAAGTAATTTCCAGCCAACAGCACTAGCAAAAGTCGTTTACGAAACTCTGATTAACCATTTTAAAGATGACTTAGTTGATTATGAATTCACTGCAAGACTTGAGGAAGATTTAGATAAAATAGCTAACGGAGAGAAAGAGTACATGGAGTGTGTCGAAACTACATATAAACCTTTTAAAACAAACCTTGATGACAAAATTAAAACAGTTGATATTTCAGAACAAAGAGAGTTAAAAGATTTAGGATTTCATCCAGAAACTAAAAGGCCTGTAACAGTAAGATTAACTAGATATGGTCCCACTATTCAGATGGGTACAAAAGAAGATGAAGAAAAACCAAAATGGGCAGCACTTACACCGGAACAAAAGAAAAATATCGACTCTATTACACTTGACGATGCGATACGTTTGTTTAAGTTACCTGAAAAAATTGGAGAGTTTGAACATGAAGATATACTAATAAATATCGGGCCATTTGGACCATATGTAAAATGTGGCAAAACAAATGTTTCTATGAAAGACATTGATATTTTTTCACTAAGTGAATCTGATGCAATTGTAAAAATTGAAGAAAAAAGAGAAATTGATGCTAATAGAGAAATAAATATTTTTGAATCATCTGGTATAAAAGTTCTTAATGGAATGTATGGTCCTTATGTAACGGATGGCAAAAAGAATGCACGTATACCAAAAGATGTTGATCCTAAAACATTGGATGAGATGACATGTGTTGAGATGATTAAAAACGCTCCAAAAAGAAGAGCTCGAAGAGCTCGATCTAAAAAATGATCCCCAAAGCTGACACGTTAGAAGCATCGAATATAATTAAAGAGGGAGGTATAGTGATATATCCGACTGAGGGTATATATGGGTTAGGCTGTGATCCGCTTAACAGTGATAGCGTTGACAATATATTTCAACTAAAGGGAAGAGAATACGACAAACGCTTCATTATATTAAGTTCAAGCATAGGATTCTTAAATGGTATCATCGATAGTTCTTTAGGTGATGATGCAAGGCTTAATTCTAATGATTTTCTTACATGGATTGTACCAGCTAATAACAACTGTCCGCCATGGTTGAAAAGCAAAAATAATGTTGCAATTAGAATAACTCAACACCCAGTGGTGGTGGATTTATGTAACAAATTACAAGGTCCAATAATTTCTACAAGCGCCAATTATTCGGGCCAAAAATATATAAATGATATAACTATAATTGAAGAATTATTTGATGGAAAAGTAAGTTGTATTGTTAATGGTAAGCTTGGTGACGAAAAAAAACCATCCAGCATTATAGATATCATCTCGAATGAAGTATTAAGAGGATAAAAATGAGAACAAAGGAAATAAAAAAATCTTTTAAAAAAACTCAAAGTGAAATAATAAAAAAACTTATTAACCTTGATACATCTTGCAAGATACATGATGTCATATGGAAACATAAACAAGGAGGCGGTGGAAAAAGCTGTGAGATAATAGGAAAAAAATATATCGAAAAAGCTGCTGTTAATTTCTCGAGCATCACAGGCCAACATTTGCCAGTAAGTGCATTAGAAAAGACTGGCATGAAGGGTTTAAAAAGTTTCAACGCAACTGGAGTATCAGTCATAGTGCATCCATGGAATCCTAAGATTCCATGCTCACATATGAACATAAGGTTTTTTGAAGCAAGTATAGGTTCTAAAAATGTTTGGTGGTTTGGTGGAGGATTTGATCTAACGCCCTACTTCATAGGAAAGAAAGACATATTATTCTGGAAGAACGCTGCAAAAGCATTATGCGATAGATATAATAAAAGTTTTTACAAAGAATATAGCAATACTTGTAATAATTATTTTTACTTGCCACATAGAAAGGAGCCACGAGGCATAGGAGGGATTTTCTATGATCAACTTAATAGGCTTGATTACACGCAATGTAAAGATTTTTCTTTGGAGTGTGCTGAGATATTTATCGATTCATATTCAACTCTATTTAATAAAAAGAAACTTTTAAAATTTACAAAAAAAGAAAGAGCGTTTCAGCTTTATAGAAGAGGGAGATACGTTGAATTCAACTTACTTTATGATAGAGGTACATTATTTGGATTACAGTCAGGAGGTAGATCAGAATCTATATTAATGTCTATGCCGCCGATTGTTTCATGGAACAAGGATTATGATTTTAAACATTATGAAAATAAATTATTAAAAATGTTCGAACTAGCTAGAAAGTAAGCTATCTACTAGCTTAATATTTTTTTCTTTCTCATCTTCTTTTAAATTTACAATCGCAGTAGTAAGTCGTGATACACAATTCATCTTGCCTGCTTCATTAAATATTTCGATATTCCATACATGTACAGATTTGCCAAGTGCAACAGCTTTAGTTATACCTGTAACTATACCAGATCGAACTGGCCTTATGTGGTTTGCATTGATTTCTAGGCCTACAGCTTTTTGTTTTTTCATATCAAGGCATAGATTTGAGGCAATACTACCAAGGGCTTCCGCTAGCACACAAGAAGCACCTCCATGTAACACACCTCTAGATTGTCGTGTAAAGTCCTCAACAGGCATAGTAGCAGTTATTGAGTCGTCAGTAATTTCTGTAAACTTTATGCCTAAATGCTTATTTAAATTGTTATCCCTCAGAGCAATTACGTGCTTAAGAGTATAATTTTCATGCCAAATTCTCATCTAAAACCCTCATATGTTAAAACTTGATAGATTAATATATCATCTTCTCTTAAAATGAAAAGGCAAATGAAAAACTTATCAAAGCAAAATTTTCCCAAACTAAGAATGCGTAGACTTAGAAGTTCCGATAGTATTCGTAAGTTAGTTATGGATACCTCATTATCACCTCATAACCTCATACAACCTATGTTTGTTATAGAAGGTAAAAATAAAACAGAAAAAATTAACTCACTACCAGGTATTTATAGATACTCTGTAGATAATCTTCTAAAAGAAATAAAAAAGATGATGTCGCTAGGAATAATTGCAATAGCATTATTTCCAAAAATTTCAAACAAATTTAAAACAGAAGATGGAAGTGAAGCGTTTAATGAAAATGGTCTTATTCAAGATTGTATCAAGCGAGTAAAATATAAATTTCCAAATTTAGTTGTAATAAGCGATGTAGCTCTGGACCCTTTCACATCTCATGGTCAAGATGGCGTTCTAGACAAGACAGGTTATATATTAAATGATGCAACTAATGCTATTCTACTTAAACAAGCGCTTAGCCATGCTGCGGCTGGATCAGATATTATTGCTCCGTCAGATATGATGGATGGAAGGATAAAAGTCATTAGAAATGGATTAGAAAGAAATAGATTCTTTAATACAAAACTACTCTCTTACTCAGCAAAGTATGCATCTAACTACTACGGTCCATTTAGAGATGCAGTTGGTTCAGCATCTTCACTCGGAAAAGCAGATAAGAAAACTTATCAAATGGATTATTCTAATAAAACTGAAGCCTTAAGAGAAGTTGATTTAGATCTTAGAGAAGGGGCGGACATTGTTATGGTTAAACCTGCACTACCATACTTAGACATAATATCATCTATTAAAGAATCTTTTAAAATACCAGTGTTTGCATACCATGTCAGTGGTGAATATTTAATGATAAAAGCAGCTGCTAGAAATAAAACTATTAATGAAAAAGCTCTTGTAATAGAGACTTTGACTTCTATACGCAGGGCTGGAGCGTCATCGATTCTTACTTATTATGCTAAAGAAGTTGCGAAATGGCTAAGCTAAATTTTGCTGTAATAGGTAACCCTATTAACCACAGCTTGTCTCCAGCAATACACAAATATTTTGCCTCACAATTTAATTTAAATGATTTCGTGTACGATAAAATAGAGACGACCCAAGATAATTTAGGTAAGACCATAGAAGCCTTTTTTTCATGTGGAGGCAAAGGTTTAAATATAACAATTCCTTTTAAAATACATGCATTTAATATCTGTCATTTACTAGATACGTCAGCTATCCAGTGTGGGAGTGTAAACACACTTATGAGTGAGTCAAATAAAATTAAAGGTTTCAATACAGATGGTATAGGTTTTCTCGATGATTTAAACCAGAAAGGAATTGAATATAATAATTCAAATATACTAATTATTGGTGCCGGAGGATCTGCAATGAGTATAATAAGTTCTATCCTTCAAAAATCAAAAAAATCAAATATTTCAGTTTTCAATAGAACAAAAATTAATGCTGAAAATTTAATAAAACTCTTTAACAATAATAAACTAAATTTGCATGACCATGATACATGTTATGATTTAGTTGTAAACACCACACCTATAAGCATGTCTGAAGAAAAGATAAATCTACCTAATAAATTGATTAGATCAAAGACGATTTGCTATGATCTATTTTATAACAGCAAAAGAACGTCATTCCAATCCTGGGCTTACGATAACGGTGCAGAAAGATGTTATGACGGGCTAGGAATGTTAATTCAACAAGCAAAACACTCATTCACAATATGGAATAACTTGACTCCTGAGATAAACGGTTTAGAGGATAAATTAAGAAAACTCTAAAAAGTCATTCTTTGTATTAACATAATGTTGAGCAGAATATTTTAAAAACTCAATCTCAGAGATTTTTAATGGTCTAATTTTCTTACATGGAGAGCCCATGTAAAGGTAGCCTGATTCTAGGATTTTCCCTGAGGGTACCAGAGATTTTGCACCTATAATTACATTTGACTGAATTATTGAGCCATCAAGTAGCACACTGCCCATTCCAATCAATGCCATATCTTTAATCGTACACGCATGAATTACGCATGCATGTCCTATAGTTACATCAGATCCAATAGTGCATGGGTAGCCTGAAGAGTAATCGCTTTTATGTGTGACATGGACAATACTGCCATCTTGCAAATTTGTTCTACTTCCTATAGTAATCGGATTTATATCTCCTCTTACTACTGATTGAGGCCATATGCTCACATCATCTCCGAGTGAAACATCCCCAATAACTGTTGCTTGTTCATCAACAAATACATGATTTCCAAGTGACGGGGTAAATTCTTTAAATTTTCTTATCATAATGTATGTTTAAATAATTATGTAAAAACTATATCATAGTCAAAAAATTAAAAGTAGGAGTAGATAATGAGCGAAAAAATGATAATGCGTGTAGGTGAGGCTCTTGTAGCAGGGGGGCCGGCTGGAACAGCTGCGGAGCCTGAAGTAATCATTGGAGAACTAGATGGGCCCTTTGGTACTGCTTTTGCAAATCTTTTAGGTGACCAAGCAAAAGGGCATTCAAAAGTACTAGCAATTATGAACACAGATATCATGGTTAAACCAGCAACGTTAATGGTAAGTAAAGTGTCAGTGGATAATACTAGATATACAAATATATTAATGGGGACTGTTCAAGGTGCTATTGCGAATGGTGTTTTGGATTCAGTTAGAGACGGAATTATTGATAAAAATAAAGCTAATGAGCTTGGTATTATAGTCTCTGTTTGGCTTAATCCAAGCGTGTCTAAAGATGATAACTTAGACCATAAAATACTTTTTGATATTCATAGAAAGGCAACATATCAAGCAATTAAGAAAGCTATGAATAATGAACCATCAATTGATTGGTTATTAGAAAATCAAGATGATTTGATTCATAAGTATTATCAAATGGGCCTTGATGGAAAAATATAAAGTGATGGAACAAATTAATAACTATTTGTTGTTAATGAGACTTAACAAACCAATAGGAATTTATTTATTATTATGGCCGATGCTGTGGGCATTTTTTATTGCATCGAATGGCCAACCTAATCTATTTATCATGTTTCTGTTCATAGTAGGTGTTATTCTGACTAGATCAGCAGGTTGCGTTATTAATGACTTTTTTGATAAAGAAATTGATTCTAAAGTGGAAAGAACAAAAGAAAGGGTACTTGCAAACGGCAAAGTAAGTACTAGCGAAGCTCTGATTTTATTTTTTTTTCTTATTTCCTTATGCATTTTATTGCTCCTAATGATTGGGTTTGATATTTTAATTTATGCAATAATATCATTTTGCTTATTAGTGATTTATCCATTATCAAAAAGAGTTATCAAAATTCCACAACTAATCTTAGGAATAGCTTTTGGTTCAAGTATCCCAATGGTATACATTGCTGAAATAGGTGAGGTAACTGCGTCGTGCATGCTATTATATCTTGCTACAATATCATGGGCTATAGCATATGACACCTACTATGCTATTGCAGACAAAACAGATGATTTAAAAATAGGAAACAAATCATCTGCCATCCTATTTGGCTCAAAAGATATAAGCTATCCTTTCAACCTTCATGTAATAACTATAACCTTGTTATTTACAGTTGGAATAATAAATAACCTTGAATTATTTTTTTATATATCTCTACTAATTGCTCTTATGTTATCTGTTTATCAGAAGATACTCGCTGCAAAAAGAATACCTTATCAATGCATATCTGCATTTGAAAATAATAATTATTTTGGATTAATAATCTTTTTTGGACTACTATTAAGCTACATTTATGAATAAAAACTTGAAGAAATGGACACTGGAAGAAATTACAGATTTATATCGATTACCCTTTAACGATTTAATTTTTCAAGCCCAAACTATTCATAGAGAAAACCATGATCCAAATATGATACAGGTCTCTACCTTAATGTCTATTAAGACCGGAGGTTGCCCAGAAGATTGTAAATATTGTTCACAAAGCATCAAATATAATACTGACGTTGAAATAGAAAAGCTCCTCTCTGTAGATGATGTTATTGAACAAGCTAAAGCAGCGAAGGCATCTGGGGCATCAAGGTTTTGTATGGGTGCGGCATGGAGAAACTTGAACGATAGCAATCTTGAGAAAATTAAAGATATGGTCAAAGCTGTAAAAAATCTTAAACTAGAAACCTGTCTTACTTTAGGTATGCTTAAAAAGGAACAGGCTGAATCATTGAAAGAATGTGGTTTAGATTACTATAACCATAACCTAGACAGTTCTGAAGAATATTACAGTAAGGTAGTGTCAACTAGAACCTATCAAGATAGATTAAATACCCTTGGGTATGTTAGAGATGCAGGTATAAAAGTATGCACTGGTGGAATATTAGGGTTAGGAGAAGAAAATATTGATCGCCTTAAACTAATCGAAGTGTTATGTAACATGGACGAGCAACCAGAATCAGTCCCTATGAATAAGCTTGTTAAGATTGATGGCACACCTTACTCAGAAAATGAGAATGTAGATAATTTTGATTTTATAAGAATAATTGCTATTTCCAGAATTACAATGCCTAAAACATTTGTAAGGCTATCTGCTGGAAGAGATAGCATGAATGATGAAATGCAAGCATTGTGCTTTTTTGCAGGTGCTAATTCAATATTCTATGGTGATGAACTCCTCACAACTAAAAATTCATCAATAAACCATGATAAAGTTCTTATGGATAAGCTAAACATTAAAACTTTGTAATTTTGAAATTATTCAAAGAGCAATTAAAGAAACTAAAAACCTCTGGTTATTTACGTAAGCGTGACATCATTGACAGTGAACATTCATCACAAGTAAAAATTAGAAACAAATTCGTGACATCATTTGCAAGTAATGACTACCTTGGAATGTCTAAAAACTCTAGAGTTATATCAGCTCTTTTGAAATCAGCAAGTGATAACGGCGTTGGATCAGGCTCCTCACCATTAATTACCGGATACTCGAAATCACACCACTATCTTGAAAAAGAGATTGCGGAATATTTATCTGCTGAATCATGCATAGTAGTTAACAGTGGATATATGGCAAATCTTTGTGCTCTAAATATTTTTGACAAAGAAATAAATGTTTTACAAGATAGAGAATCTCATAACTCAATAATAGAGTCCTCTAAGATTAACAAGGTAAAAATGACAAGATACAAACATCTCGATGATATTGAACTTGAGCAATATCTAGATCCTCAGAATACGAATATTATATTTAGCGAAGCTGTATTTAGCATGTCTGGTGACATTGCAAATTTAAGACTGCATAAACAACTAAAAAATAAATATAAGTCATTATTATTCATAGATGATGCTCACGGATTTTGTGTTGCTAAATGCACTAGTGCTAATGACGATATTGAGAATTCATGCTCATCAAATGGTATTTCTCTCTCACAGGTTGATGCGTATATTGGGACGTTTGGAAAGGCTGTTGGAACGTTAGGTGCATTCATATGTGGTAGTAAAGATATAATAGAAATGATTGTTCAAAAAGGTAGACCTTATATTTACTCTACCGCATTGCCACAATGTATAATTGACGCCACAAGAAAAAGTTTAAATATTCTAGCTTCCAATAAAGCAAGAATTAATAAATTGCACAGAAATATTGAATATTTCAATCAAGTTTCTAGTAGTAAAAATATAAACACAAACTTATCCAGTACACCCATTAAAACAATAACTCTTGGTGATCCAGTATCAACGATAGCCCTTCGAGATGAATTTTTAAAATATGGAATTTTAGTACAAGCTATAAGATATCCTACGGTTCCGAGAAATCAGGATAAAATAAGAATTACTCTTACTTCTAATCATACGAAGAAAGATATTGATAAACTATTGAATACACTAGAAAATATACACTGTGAAAAATTTAAATAATAAAAATATATTGCTCGGAATTACAGGAAGCATAGCCGCATATAAAGCAGCAGAACTTGTTAGTAATTTAATAAAAAAAGGTGCGAATGTTAAGGTTATAATGACAAAAGCATCGACATCATTCATTACAGAAAAAACTCTTGAATGTATTTCAAAGAATAGTGTGATGGTGGATGAATCAGAATATGATGACTCCTTTTTACATTTAGACCTCTCAAAATGGGCTGATATAATACTTGTTGCCCCGTGCACTGCAAACTCACTGAATAAAATTATATCTGGTTTGGGAGATGATTTACTATCAACCAGTTGCCTAGCTTTTAAAAATAAAATTTACTTAGCACCTGCTATGAATCCTAACATGTGGAATAATACTGTTCTGCAAAAGAATTTGAAAATTATATCAAAAGATAAATTTGAGATTATAGGCCCAGATTATGGAAATCATGCTTGTGGTGATGTTGGCTATGGAAGAATGTCTTCACCAGAAATGATAATTGATCATTTAAGTAAATCTCTAGGTTATGGAGAATTAGATGGAGTGAGTATTCTTGTAACTGCAGGCCCCACAAGGGAACCTATAGATCCTGTTAGGTTTATTAGCAATTATAGTTCTGGGAAAATGGGATATGCCATTGCAGAGTATGCTAGAGATTTAGGAGCAGAGGTAAAATTAATTAGCGGACCTGTAAAAATAGAAAAGCCTGATAAAGTTTTATGCATAGATGTTGAGACATCTATGGAAATGTATGATCAAGTGATTAGCAACATATCTGATTGTGATATTTTTATATCTGCTGCAGCTATTTCAGATTATAGACCGTCGAACACACTGAATCATAAACACAAAACTGAAGATGGTGAACTCAACATAAACCTAATAAGAGGTAGGGATATATTAAAAGCTGCTAAGACAGAAAACAGTAAAGTATTCGCTGTAGGCTTTTCTGCAGAAACAAAAGATATTAAGAAGAATGCAAAATTAAAATTAAAAAATAAAGGAATAGACATGATAATTGCCAATGAGGCAAATCATCAAAAGGGTATAGGGTTTGAGTCCGATAATAATGAAATCATTATAATTGATAGAAATGAAATTATACCAGTGCCAATGAACACAAAAAAAGAATTAGCTAAAGTAATAGTAAATAAGATTGCATCTAAATTTAAAAATAATGCGCTCAAAATCAAGAATGCTAAATAAAATTACTGTTAAGATTGTCAATAAAATTATTAAAAAATTACCAACTTACGCATCAGATGGCTCTGCTGGATTAGATTTGTGCGCAGCTATAGCTAACAGTATAATCCTGAAACCTCAAGAGACTATTCTTATTCCAACAGGTATAGCAATTTATATTAAAGATAAAAATTATGCGGCAACAATACTTCCACGCTCAGGTTTAGGTCATAAAAAAGGAATCGTACTGGGTAATCTGGTAGGATTAATAGATTCTGATTACCAAGGTGAATTAATGATATCATGTTGGAATAGAAGTAATGATTCATATCAAATTGAACCTTTAGAGAGAATTGCACAAATAATTTTTTTAAAAGTTGAACATCCTAAATTTGAATTAGTTGATGATTTTATATCAACACATCGAGGAGACAAAGGTTTTGGCTCTTCAGGTAAAAAATAATTCTAATGAATGAAAATATTTTTAGAGCATATGATATCAGAGGAATATATCCGCAGGATTTGAATGAGGAAGTTGCTTATAAGATTGGAATCGAATTATCAAAAATAATAAATGATCCCAGAGTTATCGTAGGAATGGATGGTAGGTTAAGTGGGCCAAGAATTAAAAGTTCATTGATAAACGGTCTCATTGACAATGGAGTTGATGTAATAGATTGTGGCGCTATACCTTCGCCAATGCTATATTTTGCTACTAAAATATTATCAGTACCAAATGGCTTTATGGTGACAGGAAGTCATAATCCAAAAGAGTACAATGGTATAAAAATGATTGTTAACGGTAACCCTTTATTTGGTAAAGATATTTATGAACTAAGAGATAGAATTAAGCATAACAAATTGCAGCCTCGAGGTGTTAAGATTGGGCAAGTGAAGATATATTCGGATCTTGTCAGTCAATACATACAGAGACTAAAAGAAGATTTACTTATTAATTTTAACGGTAAAATTATCATAGATTGTATGAATGGTGTCACAGGAAACGTAATTGAAGATATTGTAAATTCATTAAATATTAATTCTGAATTAATTAATAAAAAGGTTGATGGAAATTTTCCAAATTGCCACCCAGACCCAACTAAAGAAGAAAATCTAAAATACCTTAAAGAAAAAATACAAAGCTCAGGTGGAGACTATGGAGTTGCATTTGATGGAGACGGAGATCGGCTCGTAGTTATAAGAAATAATGGTGATGTAATCTGGCCTGATGAATTAATGATATTGTTCTCGAAATCAATATTATCCAAAAATACAAATGCAAAAATTGTGTTTGATGTTAAGTGTACTCGTAACCTAAGAGAAACTATTGAAAATTGTGGAGGCATACCAATTGAATCAAGAACTGGCCATTCCTACATTAAACAAACTATTCAAAAAGAAGATGCTCAGCTAGGTGGAGAAATGAGCGGGCACATATTTTTTAATGATAAGTGGTATGGTTTCGATGATGGGATATATGTATTTCTACGATTTTTAGAAATACTATCTAATCAACCTCATATGATAACAGAACTAACGAAACTTCCTAAAACTCACCTCACTCCTGAGATAGATATAGACTTCCCTAAAAATGATCACTTCACATTTATTGAATCCTTTAAAAAGAAAATTAGTTTTACAAATTATGATGTATCTTATCTTGATGGTATAAAGATATCAGATTCTCAATCATGGGGATTAATTAGGGCATCAAATACCTCGCCAAAAATAACACTCAGGTTTGAATCATTGACCGAAAAAGGCTTGATTAATATTAAAAATGAAATTAAAAATGCTATTCTTGATATTGATAATACGTTAAACTTACCGATTTGAAATTATGAATAAGAAAGTTGAACTAAGAAAGAATACTGCAAACATCCCTTCTACAGCTAACGTGCTTATAGAAGCGCTGCCTTATATCCAGAAACTTGCAAATAAAGTAATAGTCATTAAATTCGGTGGCAATGCCATGATTGATGACAAACTCAAAAATAATTTTGCAAGAGACGTTGTGCTATTAAAACAAGTTGGTCTACACCCAGTTATTGTTCATGGTGGTGGGCCACAGATTACTAGTTATCTCGAACAGATGGGCATAAAGAGTGAATTTGTTGATGGAATGAGAGTAACAGATGAAAAGTCAATTGATCTTATTGAAATGGTTTTGGGTGGCTCAATAAATAAAGAAATTGTAAATTTAATAACTAGCCATGGTGGTAGGGCTGTTGGCTTGTCTGGAAAAGATGGTGGACTTATCAGAGCAAAAAAAATGATTGGTGAAGGTAAAAATAAAAACTTTGACTTTAAGAACACTGGCATGGTTGCAAGCATAGACCCTAGTGTTGTGAATCTTTTAGATTCGACATCCTTCATACCAGTAATTGCACCTATTGGGATTGGTGATGACTATAAAACATATAATATTAATGCTGATATTGTAGCAGGCAAGATTGCAAAAATACTACAAGCAGGTAAATATGTTGTGTTAACAAATACCGCAGGGATTTTCGATGACAAAGGAAATCTTATAAAATCTATGAATGCTGAACAGGTAAGACAATATGTTCAAAAGGGGACTATATCATCAGGCATGCTTCCAAAAGTTGAATCTGCACTTGAAGCAGTGTCGGCAGGTGTCCACAATGTTCAAATCATTGACGGAACAATAGAGCATGCTCTTCTGCTTGAACTCTTCACAGATGAAGGTGTAGGCACAATGATAAGAAGAACGTAAGATTTGGAATATATTTTATTATTTTTCATTTCTTTTTTATCAAATTTATTTTCTGCATTCTCAGGTGGTGGAGCAGGTATCATTCAACTACCAGCTATCTTACTATTATATGAAATAAGTTTCCCGGTAGCTTTAGCTACACATAAGATTTCTACTGTTTTATTAGGCGTCGGAGCTTCAATTAAATTCTTCGAAAAAAACAAGCCTGATAAAAGAATTTTACTAGAAAGTTTAATAGTAGGCCTCCCAGCAGTAATAATAGGTGCTTTTTCAATACAATTTTTATCAGAAGAAATTTCTAGAAAAATGTTGGGAGTACTAATCCTTGGTGTTTTTGTTCTGTCTTTTGTGAAAAATAGTAATGATTCAGCTAGAAGAGTAGATTCAATAGTGATATATCTTTTGTTGTTTTGTATTGGCTTTCTCAATGGCTCATTATCTGCTGGAACAGGTTTACTTTATACAATTATGCTAACAAAGCTATTCAACATGTCATTTAAAATGGCTGTAGGATACACTTTATTAGTTGTAGGATTATTCTTTAACTTGATAGGAGCAATAGTTTTATATTTAATATCTACGATTGATATTACGATTCTACCTATTCTGCTAATTGGATCTTTGATTGGAGGTTACGTTGGAGCAATGATAGCAATAAGTAAATCAAATTTAGTTATTAAAACTTCTTATCAAATTGTAACTATTATTGTTGCCTACAAGCTACTTTTCTAAGAAACTTTATATCTAGAAATATATGCTTCCATGGCTTGTACATGTTTTTTATATTGTGAGTTAGATTTTACATAATCATAAATATCATCAAGATTAATTAAATAATGTGTTTTTATATCATAATTATCAGAAATCTCTTGAGCTGCCATAAGCTTATTGCCTACTTCCATTCGGTTGAACGCCACTAATATATCACTACATATTACATTATGCTTAGCTAATAAATTGTATGATTCAATTATTGAAGAACCTGAAGATATGACATCATCGACTATCAAGGCTTTACCTTTGATTTCACAGCCTACAAAACTTCCTATATCACCGTGTGTTTTTTTCTCTTTTCTATTAAACGCATAACTAGAAATAATTGAATATTTATTAAACAAACTTTGTGAAATTGATGAACAAAGAGTAATGCCTTTATAAGCTGGTCCGAAGATAAAATCATAACTAAGTGGATAATTTTGAATATAGTCAGCATAATATGATGTCAGTTCTGCTAGTAATTTACCGTTATTACACAGTCCGGTATTGAAAAAATATGGACTATGTCTACCTGATTTCAATGTAAAATTACCAAAATTTAGAATCTTTTCATTAATGGTAAATTCAATAAATTCTTGTTTTTTATTAAACATAGTGGACGACCATATTTTAATGATAACATAACCATGAAAGCAAAAATGAAAGTTATAACAATAAATGTTTGTGGGATAAGAGCTAGTGAAAAGAAAGGGCTGTTTGAATGGTTAAGAAAAGTTAAAGCAGACTTCATATGTATGCAAGAAACAAGAGCTTTAGAAGAGCAGATTAGTGAAGAGAACTTCTTAATTAAAGGATATTCAAGATATTTGAATGTAGCAGAAAAGAAGGGGTATAGCGGCGTTGCAATATATACAAAGCATAAGCCCTTAAAAATTCAAACTTCCTTCTCAAAATCAGTCTTTGAATCAGAAGGTCGGTTTATACTTGCTGATTATAAAGACTATTCGATAGCTTCTGTATATTTTCCATCCGGATCGTCTGGTGAGATAAGACAGAATCTTAAATATGAGTTTATGAGTCATTTTGAAAAATTCGTCAAGAATCAAATAAAAAAGAAGAAGAGGCTAATTATTTGTGGTGATTATAATATTGCTCATACAAAAGATGATATAAAGAATTGGAAGTCAAACCAAAATAATTCAGGCTTTCTTCCTGAAGAAAGAGAGTGGATGACAAGATTAATAAACAAAATAGGTCTTAAAGATGCGTTCAGGATAAAATGTAAAAAAACTGATGTCTATACATGGTGGTCAAACAGAGGAAATGCATATAATAATAATGTAGGATGGAGGATAGATTATCAGATGATTACAGATAATTTTTCTGACAAAGTTAAAAGTGTTTCTGTTTACAAGGACAATAAATTTTCTGATCATGCTCCACTTATTATAAATTATGATATTTGATTCGATAAAAGATACTTTAAGGCCATACTCAGATAAAAAAATATTTATATCTCTGCTAATGGGTTTTGTTGCAGGCTTACCATTATTGTTAACAATTACACTATTACAAGCTTGGTTAACAGACGTCAATGTATCTAAATCAACTATCGGCTTGTTCGCGCTAATAGGTTTACCATATTCTCTAAAATTCCTATGGGCACCTCTTTTTGATAGATATGTTATTAGTAAACTTGGAAGAAGGCGAGGGTGGCTTTTACTTGCTCAAACGCTTTTAATAATTTCTATTTTTCTTCTTGGGAAATCTAATCCGTCTATTGATTTGTACAATGTCGCAATTCTCTCATTAGCTGTGACTTTTTTTTCAGCATCTCAAGATATTGTGATTGATGCATACAGACGGGAAAGCCTCTCAGAAAAAGAACAAACTATTGGAGCATCAGCATATGTCCTTGGTTATAGATTTGGTGCATTAGCAGCCGGAGCAGGAGGACTTATCCTTGCAGATATATATACATATTCATTTGTTTACTCATTGATGTCACTCATTATGCTTATTGGCGTTTTTACAACTTTACTATCAGAGGAACCAAAAGTTACATCGAAACCGAATACGCTTAAAGAATCAATTATAGATCCCTTTAGAGAATTTTTTAGTCGATACGCAGAAGACAATCACTCTCTAAATAAATATGTACCATATTTAATTTTATTTTTCGTATTATTGTATAAAGTAGGTGACACAATGGCCCATTCACTAAGTACCAATTTTTACTTAGAGATAGGCTTCACAAAAACAGAGATCGGTACCGTTGTAAAATTTTTTGGACTCGGAGCAACTCTATTGGGTGCTTTTATAGGTGGTGCATTATCACTAAAAATTGGTCTATACAAATCTCTAATTTATTTTGGTCTATTTCAGCTTATAGCAACACTAGGATTCACAGCTCTATACTATGCGGGTAATAACATGATGATGTTAATTACTGTGATTACATTAGAAAACTTAGCAGCAGGTATGGGATATACTGCATATCTCGCTTTTATAGCTCATATGACATCTAAGCAATTTACAGCTACACAATTTGCACTTATGACCGCACTTATGTCTTTACCAAGAACATTTTTATCTGGTACTTCTGGTTTTCTAGTAGAATTATTGAATTGGGATATATACTTTATTTTTTGTTCTTTAATAGCCATACCTGCTCTGTTAATATTAAAAAGAATCAAATTTATAATTAAAGATGAATGAATTTAACACAGCTGACTTATGCGATGTGCATGATTTAAAGATAGCAAAGCCAATATTTAAATCCTTTGGTCTTAATACACATTGTTATGGACAGATAAGAACAGTAGAAGCAATAGAAGACAACTCGTATGTAAAAAAACTTCTTCAGCAGGATGGTTCGGGATACGTCATGGTAGTAGACGGGCAAGGATCCCAGAATTGTGCATTAGTAGGTGATAATTTAGCAGCATTAGGTGCTAAGAATAACTGGTCTGGTATCATTGTAAATGGATGCATAAGAGATAGTTTAGAAATAAATAATATAAATATTTCTATTAAAGCTCTAGACTTAGTGCCAAATAAAAGTGAAAAAAAAGATATTGGAAAATATGGTTTAGATTTAAAATTCGCTGATGTTACTTTTATAGAAAATCAGTACCTATATTCTGATCCGGACGGAATAGTTCTGTCTGCAACAAAACTATTCTAAAAGTGGATAAAGCTATTATAAGTCTTGAAAATGTTGGCCTTATTAAGCAAGACAAGCAAATACTAAAAGATGTTTCAATGCAAATCTCGTTAGGAGATAAAATTAACATTTATGGCGGTAATGGTGTAGGCAAAACTTCACTATTAAAAATTATTTCAGGTATTACATCACAGTATTCAGGTGAAATTAATATTGTCGATTCTATTAGTATCAGTGAAGACCTATTTTATATAGGGCACAAGTATGGCTTAAAGAATGAGCTTACTGTTAAGGAGAATCTTGAATTTATAGTTAAATTTAATAATAATCAAAATTCCCTAAAATACTTAAATGATGAATTAAACTATTATGAGATACATCATGCTATAGATAGTAAAGTTAAGTTTCTCTCGCATGGTCAAAAAAAAATTATAAGCTTAATTCAGCTGACATTATTATCTACTAAGATATGGGTTCTTGATGAACCGTTCACAGGTCTTGATGAAAAAATGTTTGATAAATTTTTTAAAAAAATTGAGGAGCATGTTAGTAATAACGGTATAGTCATTTCAACTAGTCATAACTCAAAAGATAATTTTATAAATTTTAAATTGTGATGAATTCATTTATTTCAATAATACATAGAGATATGAGAGTAATTATAAACTCAGGCAATAAAATATTTATGCCAATTATATATTTATTACTTATACTTACATTTTTTTCAATAAGCTTAACAAATTCAATTTCTGGCGGCTATGAACGAATAGTGCCTCAAATTATTTGGTTAGCATGTTTATTAGTAAGTCTTATCAATATGGAAACTTTATTTAAAGAAGATTTTGAAGATGGAACGCTTGAGAATATTGTAATTAATTCAGATGCGCTAGAGATTAATGTGCTCGCAAAAGTTTTATCATATTGGTTATTTACAATAGCACCACTAGTTATTGTTGGATTTATAATGAATTATCTTCTTACATCTGATTTTAATATATCACTTGTTCTCTTTGTAAGTTTAATTTTAGGTACATTAACAATTTCTCTCATTGGTGGGATAGCTGCATCACTAACATTAAGCATTAAAGGTAATAATCTTCTCCTATCAACAATAGTTCTTCCTATGGATGTACCCATTATAATATTTGGAACAAGCTGTGTTTTTAATGCTACATCAGGAGTTAGCTATGATTCTGAAATATTAATTTTAGTTATGCTACTTTTATTATTTTTAATAATCTCACCTTTTGCGTCTGCACAAGGCTTGAGGAACAGTTTAGACTAGTTTAGTCCACGATTTATTCTTTTCGTTGTGTAGTAGCATGTTTTGTGCTGATTTGAACATAGCGCCAAGAAAGAAAAAGGTAAATCCTAATGCTGTAATGATAAGTGGTGTTAACATTTCTGTAGCGATACTTGGTGAACTGAGTTTTATCACAGATGGTCCCTGATGAAGAGTGTTCCACCATTCTACGGAAAAATGTATTATTGGTATGTTTATAAAACCAACAATAGCCAAGATATTGACAGATGTTGATGCTTTTCTTTTATCTTCAAAAGATCCATGTAGCAATAAAATTGATACGTATATAAAAAATAATATGAGTTCTGATGTGAGTCTAGCATCCCATGCCCACCATGTTCCCCACATAGGCTTACCCCATATAGCTCCAGTGATAAGTGTGAAGAAAGTAAACATAGCCCCAATCTTACATGATGCTAGTAGCATTAAATCATAAACTTTTATATGCCAAATAATTGATATTAATGCAGAAAAGAAGACTAATGAGTACGCAAAAAGAGAAATCCATGCGCTGGGAACATGAACATACATAATCCTAAAAGCATCTCCCTGTTGATAATCAGACGGTGCAATAAAAAGGCCTTGATAAAGTCCTAGACAGATGAATATCAATGATAGAAATAAAAGCCATGGTATTATTGTATTAGTAAATTTATAATAGCCTTCAGATGAAATAGTTGTGAAAAGTTTCTTTAACATAATTATTAAAAAATGATAGCATACAATTAATTTTATGACTGAAAATAAACTAAGAGACTACGAAAAATCCATGTCTACATGGTGCAAAAGTTTGCAGGGAAAGTATCGAATATTGAAAAAACTTAACAAAAAAGCTTTTATTAAGTCTATTAAATCAAAGAAAGACACTCCATAATACAATTTTTATGAAAATCTAAATTCCCATTTATAATAAAAAAAGGGCCATTAAGAAATCTGTCGTTGTGGCCGTAAGAGAATCTGTTGAGGTATTTATCTAAGAATAAACCACCACTTTCTTCTACTATACATTGTCCAGCAGCAGTGTCCCACTCATGGGTTGGACCTAGCCTGATAGAAAAATGACCTTTACTTTCAGCTATTCTCACAAATTTAACAGCGCTAGACATATATATAAGTTCAGAACCTTCAAAGTGTTTATGTAGAATATCTATGACACTTTTCCTTATGACAGTGCTTACATAAATATTATTTCTTGAATTACTCATATTCGTGATTTTTTGTGCATTGATACCAGGCTTAATGATATATGCGCCATGCCCTGCAGATGCATAAAAAAATTCTTTTGTTGAGGGAATATAAACTATACCAAATACTGGATAACCGGATACTATGTATGAAATACATATGCAAAAGTTTTTACCTCCTTTGATATAGTTTTTAGTTCCATCTATTGGATCAACTAGCCAATATTCTTTTTTTTGATTTGGCTTTACAGAGTTTTCCTCAGAAATAATTACATCATTTTTAAATGTACTTGATAAATAATTTGTGATCATCTCATTAGAATCTATATCTATATTTGTCACGGGGCTGTTATCTGATTTCACATTAATGTCTAAATTATTTTGGCCATTAATTTGAATATCTCCGACATTTCTGCAAAGTTGAACAAAATCAGGTATATATTGATTAAAATCTTTATTTGTCATAGTTTTTGACATAATGAATTGCAGCAAATACTCTAGAGTCAATTATAGGTTCTTTGCTTAGAAATGTAGTTGCATCATTACTTTTTACTCTTACTATTTCAAGATCTTCAGGTTCATCACCTTGAAGGTATGAGGGTGTAAGATTAGTAGCCAACATAACATAAGTAATATGATCAATATATCCAGGAGCAAGATATATTTTGTTAATGAGTTTAATGTTATCTGATTTGAAACCAACTTCTTCTTGCAGCTCACGATTTGCGGTTTCTATTAACTCCTCACCTTTGTCAATCTTCCCTTTTGGCAATGTAATCATATAATCATCAACTGCGGCAGCATATTCTCTAATAAATATAATTTCATCATCGATTATAGGAACTATGATAACAGCGCCTTGACCAGTGCCAGATATAATTTCATATTCTAAGATTTGATGATTGAATTCAATCTGAGCCTGCTTAATATTAAAAAGACGAGATTTAAAAATTGATTTTTCTTTAATGATTTTTGGCATTGTATACTCTGAATAACAAGGATGATACATTATGAATTATGATATTTAAAGATATAGAATGTATGTTAATAGACATGGATGGCGTTATCCTTGATAATACATATGATAATAACTTCTGGCAAAATCAAATACCTGCGGTTATTGCTAAGAATAAGGGTATATCATTTGAAGATGCTAAACGACTAGCTATTCAAATTTTTAACTTCAAGAAAAATACAAAGGACTGGTACGATATTGATTATTGGTCAAATATGCTTAATGTAGATATTGAAGCTGAAAAAAGATCCTCGCTAAGTTTTGACAGAATTAAATTATATGAAGGTGTTACTGAAACATTAAATAAACTTAAGAATAGATACAGATTACTCTTAATAACAAACGCT
The DNA here is from genome assembly GCA_029979505.1 of bacterium. Classification (GTDB taxonomy): domain Bacteria; phylum Pseudomonadota; class Gammaproteobacteria; genus CACLCV01. The sequence continues at coordinate 55,701 of JAPOHH010000005.1, forward strand.
CATAGGAAAACTCTTAATATAAAACTAGAAAAGTATGATCTCGCTCCATACTTTGAAAACATGTTGTGTGCACATGAACTTCATTATGTTAAAGAGAATGTACAACTTTGGTATATGTTGAGAAGTAAATTTCAATTGAATTATACTAAGACAGTTTTAATAGAAGATACTATTAATAATATCAACATCGGATTATCGGCAGGAATATCCCGTGCTATTTACTTAGGAGATGAAAACTACCAACCATCTGAAAAGATTATTAAGCTATCATCAATAAATGATATTTTTTCTGCACTCAACTAGAGATAGTTGCTCATAATTATTTCTCTTAGGAAATGTTTCTTCGACTCTTATGACTACATTATTTCTTTTGAAGAGCGTAACTCTCAAGACATCATTATGGGTTATATAGTAATAAATAGCGTCTCTCGAAAATTTTTCTCTTCGGAAAAGTAGTGTAGCTAATGATTTATCCTTAAGAATCTTTATAGAATTGATTCGACCTTTTATTGCCCATACTGGCGTATAAGAGACTGCTTTAATAGGGGAACTAAGATTACCTTTTAGCTCAACCTTTCTCTCATATTGATATATTTTTGAGTCCTTTTTAGAATTATTTTTCAATTTTATTTTAGTTGATATTAGCCTAACTTTTCCCTGATTATTTTTGATTATTCTCTTGGTTAAGGAGGAGTTGTCGATTAATATTCTTTTAAGGGCTATGGGCAGGTCTTTTAGCTTTCTCTCTATCGCCCATTTATTTTTATAATTGAACTTCATCTATTCTTTTTACTTTCCAAAGTTTTTTTAGACCATTGACTTCAGATGATGATAATTCATATTTAAAATTTTTGATATATGAAATATTGTTCATGATATCATTTATACTACACACACGATAATTATCAGGCATTCCAGATTGTTTATTGCCCATATAAGTTCCTGTTCCCCTTATCTTTAAATCGTACTCTGCAACATCAAAACCAGAGTGATGAGTTTCAAGATACTTAAGCTTATCAATTACATCAGGCCCAGAATTTGTGGAATGAACAAGATAACAGTATCCTTTACTGGCCCCTCTGCCTACTCTTCCTCTAAGCTGATGTAACTGTGCTAAGCCAAATAATTCTGAATTCTCAATTACAAGGCAATTAGCGTTTGGACAATCTATGCCAACTTCAATAACACTAGTTGATATTAGTATATCTATTTTACCGAGTCTGAAATTACTGATAATTTTAACTTTTTCATCAGCTGACATCTTTCCATGCAAGATGCTAACATTATAGTTACTATATATTTTTTTAATATTTTCAGAAAATACATTAATAGAATGCTTATCATCATCCTCTGAATTTTCTATTCTTGTACAAACCCAATATATTTGCATGCCATCTGATAAATGTTTTAATACAATATTTTGAATTTCCGTTCGTGAATTATCACTATAAGTAACCGTTTCAGTTATTTCTCTATTAGACGGTTTATCAGATATGGTTATATAATTCATGTTTTCGTATAGTACCAAAGCAAGTGTTCTAGGAATTGGTGTTGCAGACATATAAATTAAATGTGGTTGTTTTGTATAATTAGAAGATATCTTCTCTCTCTGTTTTACTCCAAATTTATGTTGTTCATCAATGATCACGATAGCTAATTTATTGAAAATATAATTATTAAACAAAAGTGAGTGTGTACCAATTATTATTGATATTTCACCCGTTAACAATTTTTGTTTGATAATAGTTTTCTCTGCTAATGTACTTTTACCGCTGACCATAGCAACCTTACAATATTCTCTAAGATAAAAATTAAATGTTTCAAAGTGTTGTAAACAAAGAACTTCAGTAGGCACCAGTACCATACACTGAGAATTATTTTTGATTGCATAAAAGCAAGCAATAATAGCAACAATTGTTTTGCCACATCCAACATCTCCCTGTATAAGCACCTTAGATGGTGAGCTGCTTATAAAAGATTTTGATATGGAGTCAACAGCATCACGTTGACCTTTTGTAAGATTGAATGAAAAAGAATTACAAAATAGCTCAAGATCCTTCTTACTGATATCAAGTAAATATGTTTGTTTTTTATTATATTCATTTACTATCTTGAGAAATTCATGTTTATGTAGATATATTTCTTCAAAAGCTAAGCGTTGCCTCGCAGTATAATATTCATCTAGAGCAACATTAAAGTCTCCTTGTGGAAAGTGAAGTTTTTTTAAAGCTTTTAATAAAGACATTGAATTAAATTCTTTATGAAAATAATTATCGAGGCAAGAGAATCTGTAATTTGTAGATAATATTGAGAATGCTTGCTTTATAAATGATCTAAATTTAGCTTGTGAGACCCTGCCTCTTATAGAATATTTAGGTATAATTTTTTCTAATGTATGACCATCCTTTATTATTTCAATCTCAGGATGAATAAATTCAGATTTATTTTTTTTATAAATTAAGTTTCCAGATACTCTAATTCTCATTCCTCTTTGAAGGTTCATAAAAATTATAATTTTATGGATAAACCTAACAGTAAATATTCCGATTTTTGATGAGACTGTTAATATGTAATTTGGTCTGGCACTGCGAGTTTTTACTGTTTTTATAATTTCTCCTGAAACAACAATATAATTGCCGTCTTCAAAATTATGTTTAGATGTTTCCTCTTTGTTAATTAAATCTATAGGAATAGTAGATAAAAGGTCAAATAATGAATCTATTCCAACTTCACATAACAGTGATTTAGTTTTTAAGCCAACACCTTTTAATAGACTTATATCCTGAGAAAGTTCATCAGAATATTTATCCATAATCTATTGCTTAAACAAGATTGCATCAATCTCAATTTCGACGTCTTTTGGAAGCCGGCTAACTTCAACTGCTGCTCTTGCAGGATATGGTTTTGATAAATACTTATCCATAACGGTATTGACTGATACAAAATTTTCAAGATCTTTTAAATAAACAGTAAATTTCACGCAATCATTTAGAGAACAATCAGCTTCCAAAGCAATGTTTTTTATATTATTCATAACTGTTTCAACTTGCTCTTCGAATGAGCCTGACATTACGGTCATATCTTTATAATTAAGTGGTATTTGACCAGAAATAAAGACAAAATTACCAACAGATATTGCTTGTGAATATGTACCAATTGCTGACGGCGCTGTGCTGCAAGTAATTACTTTCTTGCTCATGGTTTTTTCCTAATGTGTCCAGCTTCTTTTAATCTTTCCAAGTAACTGTGCCAATTTTCTTTGTAGTTTTTGCATAAATTATATAAATGTTCCCATGAGTATAAACCTGTGTCATGCCCATCATCAAATACTATTCTCACAGCATAGTTCCCAACAGGCTCAAGTTTGTCGATGACAACATTTTCTTTGTCAATTTGTAATATCTCTTGTCCCGGTCCGTGTCCTTTTACTTCAGCTGAAGGTGAGAAACATCTTAGATATTCTGATGTTATATCGCCACTGAATCCGTCTTCAAATGTGATTGATAAAGTATTTGTTTTTTTTATGTATCTTAGCTCTGTAGGTTTGATCATAATATATACCTGCTTAAGTCCTCGTTTTCAGCAAACTCATTGAGATATTTATCAACATAGTCTGCGTCAATTTTAATTTTGTTCTGGCTAATATCGCTAGCTTCAAATGATAGTTTTTCAAGAAGTCTTTCCATAATGGTATGTAGCCTTCTAGCACCAATATTCTCTGTTTTCTCATTTACAGTCCAAGCAATTTTGGAAAGTCTAGTTATAGCGCTTTTATCAAATGTAACATCAATACCCTCAGTTTTCATTAACGCAATGTACTGTTCAGTTAATGAATAATCTGGTTCTTTCAGAATTCGTTCAAAGTCATTAACTGATAATGCACTTAATTCTACTCTAATGGGCAGCCTTCCTTGCAATTCGGGGATTAAATCAGATGGTTTTGATAAATGAAAAGCACCAGATGCAATAAATAAAATATGATCAGTTTTAATAGGCCCATGTTTAGTGTTAACAGTTGACCCTTCTACAAGAGGAAGCAAATCTCTCTGAACACCTTCTCTTGATACATCTGCACCTCCTGCATTAGACCTTGATGCAACTTTATCAATTTCATCGATAAAGACTATTCCATTCTGTTCAACGAGTCTAATAGCCTCTTGTTTTAAATCATTGTCACTAATCAATTTTCGAGCTTCTTGTTCAGACAACACTATCAAAGCATCCTTAATTTTCATTTTTTGTTTTTTCGTTTTATTGTTCGAAAGATTTTTAAACATACCTTGTAGTTGATCTGTCATCTCCTCCATTCCAGGTGGAGCCATGACTTCAAATGATGGCATATTCGCACTGACATCTATCTCAATTTCTTTCTCATCAAGTTTGCCTTCTCTAAGTTCCTTTCTTAGGGCCTGTTTAGTTTCTTTTGAATTGCTATCACTATCAACTGTTATATTAAAGCTGTCATCTCGGCTAGGAAGTAAAATGTCTAAAACTTTTTCTTCAGCTAATTCTTCTGACCTATGACTCACTTTAGACATCGCCTTTGATTTTACCTGATTAATAGAAATTTCAGTTAAATCTCGTATAATAGAATCTACTTCTTTTCCAACATAACCTACTTCAGTAAATTTAGTTGCCTCAACCTTAATAAAAGGAGCTTGTGCAAGATGTGCTAACCTTCTTGCGATTTCTGTCTTTCCGACGCCGGTAGGTCCTATCATGAGAATATTTTTTGGTGTAATCTCATTACTTATCTCTTCATCTAACTGGAGTCTTCTCCATCGGTTACGCAATGCTATAGCAACAGCTCGTTTAGCATCTGTTTGCCCTATGATATGTTTATCAAGCTCTTGTACAACTTCCCTAGGAGTCATCTCAGACATTTATCTTCTCTATAGTAAGATTAGAATTAGTATATATGCATATTTCAGATGCAATATGTAAAGACTTTTAACTATATCTTCTGCAGATAAATCAGTGTTTTCATAAAGAGATTTAGCTGATGCCTGTGCAAATGAACCTCCCGAACCTATCGCTATTATAGAGTCTTGTGGTTCTATCACATCTCCATTACCTGAGATGAGCAGAGATACATCTTTATCGGCAACAATCAACAATGCTTCAAGGTTACGAAGCATCTTGTCAGTTCGCCAATCTTTAGCTAATTCAACTGCAGACCTTGTTAAATGACCGCTATATTTCTCTAACTTGCCCTCAAATTTCTCAAAAAGAGTAAATGCATCTGCTGTTGCGCCGGCAAAACCAGCAAGGACTTGATCTTTGTAAAGCCGTCTAACTTTTTTTGCATTATTTTTCATTACAGTATTACCGAGTGTGACTTGGCCATCACCGCCTACTACAACTTCATTATCTCTTCGTACTCCAATAATTGTTGTGCCATGAAATGTTTCTCTTGTATTCATTTTCTTATGCTCTTGGGTGACTACTTTTATAAACTTTATTTAAATGTTCAAAATCCATATTTGTATATATCTGTGTTGTGCTTATATCTTCATGGCCTAAGAACTCTTGTACAGCTCTAAGATCTCCAGAAGCTTCTAATAAATGTGTTGCACAACTATGTCTTAATGTATGGGGTGATATCTTACAATTCAAGCCTTGTTTTTTCACCCAGAAATTAATTCTATTCTGAATCGACCGATTTGATAGTCTGTCACCAAATTTATTTATAAATAGTGCGTCCGTTGTAGGTTGGTCATTGGATCTTTTTTCTATCCATACATGTAGAGCATTCAATGCTTTAGAACCAAAAGGTAATATCCTTTCTTTTTGACCCTTCCCCAATACTTTGACAAAGCTAGAAGTCATATCAATAGAATCTAAATCAAGTTGAGATAATTCACTTAATCTGAGTGCTGAACTATACATTAACTCTATAATAGCCTTATCCCTAATAGCAACCATAGAGAGCTCTTTGATATCACATAATGTATCTATATCAGAGATTGATAGGATATTTGGAAGCTTCTTTGAAAGCTTCGGTGTTTTAATACCAGACATAGGAGTTACTTTAATTTGCGATGTTTTCAAAAGATATGAATAAAATGACCTTAATGTAGAGGCCTTTCTTGCCAATGACGTTGAGGATAAACCTAGACTATGAATATAAATAAAAAATTTTTCAATATGCTGCTTGTTTATATCCTCAATAGAATGATTACCTTGATAAAGGTAGTCTGAATATTGTTTTAAATCAATTTTATAATTTATAAGCGTATCTTTAGTATATAACTTCTCAAATTGTAAATAATTAATAAACTCATCAATATATATATCATGACTACTCAAGATTCCCTTCCCCTTCAATAACGCTAGGCCCTATAAGCTCATAGCTATCTGGATTATATGATTTTATTACTGTTAGAATGCCGCCTTTTTGTTTTATGGTAATACAAGAACTATCAACCTTACATTCATGTTCAAGCTCATACAATTTAAACATACAAATTGCAGCTGCTGTTGCTCCACTACCACATGACGTTGTATATCCAGCTCCTCTCTCATTCACTATAAGATCAATAGTTGTCTTATGTTTATTTATAAAATCTTTTGCATTAGATATAAAGCCAATGTTCATTTCTTTATTAAATACTTGGTCTATGATAGATGAAATTTCATCCTTATGCTTTATGCAGTTATCAGAAAATACTACACAATGCTTGTTACCTATTGATAGTGGTATAAAAGAAAAAGTCAATTTATCATTAATAGATTCTATTGTTACAACTAAATCAGACTGTATGATTTTTAATTTATCATTTTGGTAATCGTTATTTATATTTATATATGTAGCTTGACCCATATCAATGGATATAGCGTTATCCTTCATTTTAGCTCTATAGGAAAAGTCACAAACTATTAAATTAGTCTCTTTGATATTATATTTTTCATAAAGAAAAAGCATAGTAGCTCTTAGTCCATTACCACATTGACATGCCTTACTGCCATCCTGATTATAAACATCGCATAATACATGAGATTGATTAGATGTGTTAATAATAAAAAATTGATCACACCCAATTACATCACGGCTTGAGTAGTGCTTTATATCATCAACTGTTAGATGATTTGAGCACTTATTGTTTTCAACAAGTATAAAGTCATTCCCCTGACTATTTAATTTAGTATATGTTGTCATCGCTTGTTTCTATATTAACAAAAAAATGTCTGTCTGAAACAGGTTTGATATTAAACGATATATTTTTGTAATAATTCAGCTGCTCTGTAACTTCATTTATTGTATAAGCAGCTTTTAGAGAGTTTTTAAAATCCTCCAACAAAACATGGTCGTTGCCGCCATATTTTGATAGAAGTGCCATTAGTTCTTTATCTGAATTAGGTCGTATGAGATCCATTAGACATATAACACCTTTTTTCTTAGTTAATCGGAAGAGTGTTTTCCAAAACAAAGTTATATCTGAAATATGGTGAAGTACACTATTACAAAGAATTATATTAAATGTTTTCCCTGGAAATAATGTATGGTCAATAAGATTTTTGTGTAATGAGATATTTTTGATATTATTTTTTTTCATCTTTATCATAAATTGGTCCAACATTGCTTGAGAACCATCAATTGCTGTCATATGACATTGGCTTTTTTTAAATATTGTCAAAGGTATTTCACCATCCCCGCAGCCAACATCCAAAAGTTGACTATTAGGATTAATTTCTACATATTTAAATGTTGTATTGATAAAAATATTATTTGATTCAGTAAAATCTGCATTAGCATATGATAATGCTTGATTTTCATTAATCATTAGCTCTGTCTCAGGAATTCGAATCACAAAAGTTCATTGGCTAGAATTTGGTCCAGCGTATCCGCTGATCTGATTATATTTATATTGCCATTGCTAATAATGTATTCAGCGGGTTTTGGTCTAGTATTATAATTAGAAGATAATACAAACCCATACGCACCAACATCTTCAACAACAACTAGATCAGAAACATCAACATTCATAGGTCTATTTTTGCCTAGAAAGTCTGCGCTTTCGCAAACAGGACCGACAATATCATAATTTTTATACATAGATTCTTTTTTATAAACTGGTGTTATATTATGGTATGCATCGTATAGAGGTGGTCTTATTAATTCTGACATACTCGCATCCAGAATTAAGAAATTTTTATCATCTGTCTCCTTTATATATTGAACCTGGCTAACTAATATACCACAATCACCAACAACTGACCTCCCAGGCTCAAATAGAATTGTTATGTTTAAATCATTCAATTCATCAATAATAGTACTTATAAAAACATCTTTGTTGATAATATTTTCATCTTTATATTTAATTCCTAAACCTCCACCAACATCAATGTGAGATAATTCAATATTTTCTTTCTTTAATTCATGAATTAAAGCCTTGATAGATTTCAAGGAATCAAGATAAGGCCCTATTGATGTTATTTGTGATCCAATATGAAAATCAATGCCAATTATTTTTAGTGATTGTAATTTCGATGCTTTCAAGTAAATATCCAGAGCATTTTTATACGGAATACCAAATTTATTTTCTTTCATGCCAGTAGATATATACGGATGTGTTTCTACAGTGACATCTGGGTTGACTCTAATTGAAACGTTAGCTGTGCAATTGATAGCTGATGCTTGCTCGTTAATAGCATGGAGCTCTCCTTCTGACTCAACATTGAAACAGAGAATTCCACATTCTAATGCATACTTTATTTCATCTTTACCTTTGCCAACACCTGAGTAAACAATTTTTTTAGGGTCTGCTCCTATCGTCATAACTCTAAATAATTCACCTCGAGAGACAACATCGAAACCCATTCCCATAGAAGCAATTAACTTTAGAATTGATAGATTGGAGTTAGCCTTCACAGAATAACAGAAAAGAGTATTTTCAGAAGCATGCTTCATATAGCTATTAATGTTTTCTTTGATGAGATTTTCTGAATATAAATAATATGGAGTAGTAAGATTCTTAGATATTTTATCAATATCCATGCCATCAAAAGATAATTTACCAGAATTATATTCCAACAGTTTCAATTTATTAATTCTTCAATGTATGGTTTGATGGAGGTACTAAGGGACCTTTATTACCACAACCTATTATAGAGAATGATGAAATTATAATAATTATTATCATCAAATATTTCTTGAATTTATACACCTTCATTCTGCTATTATAGTCTAAATTAGAATTACATATCATGAAGATTTAATAATTATGAATAAAGACATTATAACGGTTGGTGACAAAGATAGCGCTGATATTAATTTAGTTTGGTTTCATGGCTATGGCGCAAATAACTGGAGTTTTGAGCCGTTTATAAAACTTCTGAACCTGAATCTTGATGGTAAGCTTTATATAATTATGCCCAACGCACCCATAGATGATGGCAAAAGATCATGGTACCCCCTCCCCAAGAGCATTGATGGAGACGTTATTGAAGATAATCAAGGATTAACAGATTCTAAAGAAATAATATCTAAACTACTTGAAGGTTATCTTGATAATAATAAAAGATTATATCTAGGAGGATTCTCACAGGGTGCAGCATTATCCTTATCGATGGGATTGTGTAATGATTTAAGCTGTGAGGGAATCATAGCAATATCGGGATATGTTCCATCAGCAAAAGAGATGACTATCTTAAATAGAGATGCAGAGATTTATATAGCACATGGAAATAATGATACTACCATATCCATAGATACACATAATAGGTCTGTGGAATTTCTGAGACATAATGGTTATAAACCGAACGAGTTCATAGATGAATGTGGTCATACAATCAGTAAAAAAATGATTGAGAATTTAACTGGTTGGCTATATAAAAGATTATAAAAAGGACAGGTATACCTGTCCTTTTTATTATTTAGACTATTCGCGATGTCTTTGTGCTGCCGCCATTGCAGTTTCACTTCCGTATTTTTCATTGATTTTTTCAACTGTCTCAAAGTGATCTGCACGTCTGTGCGTCAAACAATTTCCTTTTTTATCTACTCCCCAAAGTGCGTAAGCGATAAAAGGTTTGAGATGATCAGGCGTTTGGTCAAAGTGCGGTATACCGAAACGAATTAAAAGATTGTTTCTGTCTGCTCCGCTTGCTTTTTGTTCCTTCATAATACGTTGAACTTCAACTTGAAGATCCTTAACGTCTTCACCATTCCAAGAACCAACAACAGTTCCGTCTGGTAATATAATGTCATCTCCGTTTGGTACTGGATGATCTGCCATTTTTACTCCTCCTGTAAAATTTACCCTATGTGCTATAGTATATTACAAAATTCATATGATACTAACAAGGATTATTGGCAAGGAAACTGATTAATTAGACCATTCCTTAAGGCAAGGCCTATTAAAGGCTCGTTTTCATATTTTTTAAAAAAACCAGGCTTATTATTAATACTATCAATAATAACCTGCCTAAGTTTACTGGCTGGAAGATCAATATTATTTGGTATGCAGTAAAACTCTATTTTATGTTTGCGATAATAAAGCTCCGATGCCCAAGCAAATCCGCTTTCGATACCATATATGTAAGAATCATATGTGCCACTGTCATCACTTAAAAATTCTTTAACAGACGGTATTTGTGGTTGAGATAATGTTTCTTGTGAATATGAAACAGATATTAATATAAATAAGAGAATATTTCTAAATTTGGACATATCCATAAGGCTTTAAAGAAACAAGAATTTTTTTAGCTTGTTTTTTAACGTTGCTTGGTGATGTTGAACCAAGAGCTTTTTTAGAGTGAATTGATTTTTCGATATCGATGGCATCATAAACATCTTTTGTTATACTGCTGGAAAATTTTTTGAATATGCCAAGAGGTATTTCGTTTAAGCTAATTTTTTTCGATTCAGCATATTTGACAATATTGCCAACAATTTCATGAGAAGTTCTGAATGGGACACCTTTCATTGAGAGGTAATCGGCTAAGTCTGTTGCATTTGAGAAGTCCTGCTTAGAAAATGCAAGCGCTCTATCTTTGTTTACTTTCATCGTAGATATTAGTCTTGGCATTAAATTTAGACAGGATGTTACGCTCTCCAAAGCTTCTAACATAATGGTTTTATCTTCTTGCAAATCTCTATTATAAGTCAAAGGAAGACCCTTTAATAAAACAAATAGCGATGATAGTGAGCCAATGACAGCTGCCGATTTTCCTCTAATAAGCTCAGGAACATCTGGGTTTTTTTTCTGAGGCATTATGGATGATCCTGTACAAAACGCTTCGTCAATATCGACAAGTTTAATGTGTGTGTTCATCCAGAATACAAGTTCTTCAGACATTCTAGATAAATGCATCATAACCATTGAGCACGTATACGCAAAATCACATACAAAATCTCTGTCGCTTACAGAATCCATGGAATTGGTTGAAACTGATTTAAAGCCTAATTTCTTTGCTACTGTCTTTCTGTTTATATTGTATGGTGTACCTGACAGTGCGGCGCTTCCCAGTGGTAAAATATTTAATCTGTCTTTTGTCTGTTCCATCCTTTGTTCATCCCTGGCTAGCATGTCATGCCAAGCAAGTAGGTGATGACCAAATGTTACGGGTTGGGCTAACTGTAGATGCGTATACCCTGGAAATATAGTTTCTGAATTATTGTATGATGCAACAGCTAGTGCATATCTTATATCTCTTAATTTATCTATGATTAGGGTAGAAGACTCCCTGAGATATAATCTAAAATCTGTAGCTACTAAATCATTTCTCGATCTACCCATGTGTATTTTCTTACCCAAATCACCAACTTCTTTCGTTAGTGCCTGTTCGATGTTCATGTGAACATCTTCATATTTTATAGACAAGGATAGCTTTCCTGAATCATATTTTTTTTGAACAGCCTTCAAACCTTTTATAAGAGTTATTGATTCTCTTTTAGTAATTATTTTGCACTCTCCGAGCATTTCGGCATGAGCAATACAAACTTTTATATCGCAATCAAAGAGAAGATGGTCAACGCTAACGCTCTCAGAAAACTCAAGCACATCCTCATCAAGCCCTTTTTTGAACCTTCCTGACCATGTAGAGTTTTTCATAATAAATACATTGAAGTTTTAATATATGTCATATTGCCAGTATACTATAACTGAAATTTTGGTAATGCAATAATCATGAATAATATTAAGCTAGCAACAAGAAATAGCCCTCTAGCGCTAAAGCAAGCCAATATTGTCAGTGATTATTTAATAGAGAATAAAGTTTTCGACAAAGTTAGCCTACTTCCGATGACAACTGCTGGTGATAAAGTTGACAGTCAAACATTCAAGAGAAACGGCGGTAAAGGGCTTTTTTTAAAAGAGCTTGAAAACTCCCTATTATCTAAAGATGCGGATATTGCCATACATTCTATGAAAGACGTCCCTGCTAAACTTGATTCAAGATTTTCAGTTAGTACCATAATGAAAAGGGAGGATGCAAGAGATGTATTTATTTCTAAAAAATATAAAAGATTAGCAGATATTGAAAGCGGTGTAATTGGGTCATCTAGCCCTAGAAGACAAGCAATGGTAAAAAACAAATACTGTAAAATAGAAACAAGAGAAATAAGGGGGAACATTCAAACAAGACTTAAGAAACTTAAGGATAATCAACTAGACGGAATAATACTTGCAAGAGCTGGTCTTGAGAGAATGAACTTGTCTGATCTAATTACAGAGAGCCTAAACTTAAATGATTTTATACCGTCGCCCGGACAAGGTATTCTATGTTTAGAATATTTATCTACAAGTGAAAATATAATAAAAAAGATAAAAAAAATCGTTGATATAAATACTGAAATTTGTAGTGTTGCAGAAAGGCTATTTGCAGAAAACATTGATGGTGATTGCTTGTCACCTATTGGTGCCCATGCAGTAATTAAAAATAATCAATTAACATTAACTGGTTATGTTGGGTCGTTAGATGGCAAAGATTATATTAAAAATAAAATTTCAGGAAGAAAAGATGATTATATTAAGCTATCAAATAAGCTATCTGATGTATTCATAAAATTAGGCGCAAAAAGGATGTTGAAATGACAGATGTAATGCTTGTATCTAACTTTTCGATGAAAGATGAACTCTCTGTATTACTAAATGCTAACGGTTGTACTTTTCATGATTATCTTATACAAGATATACATCATATAGAAAGATATCCAATAGATGATGAGTATAAAACTATAATTATCCAAAGTGCTAATGCTATAAAAAAAATAGACTCGAGTAATAACCATATATACAATACCGAACGCGTCTACGGCATAGGACCAAACTGTAAAAAATGGGTAGAAAAGAAGTTTGGGATAAAATGTATAATACCAAGCAATGAGTATTCGAGTTCAGGATTAATAGACAGAATAAAATTTGACGAATATGAGCTTGGCAAAACATTGCTCCTAAAAGGTGTTGGAGGAAAAGAAACAATAACTAAATACCTCGAAGAGAAAAAAATAGAGTTTAATGTTTGTGATGTATATGAACGTATTTTAAATCTCGATAATCTAGCCAGAGTAACGGAAATGACATCCAAAGAATGTATAATTGTTGCATTTAGTAAAAGTAGTGTAGAGCCGCTAATTAAAGAAAAAAAAGCTAATCTAAAAAATATACATTTTTTTGTTCTAGATAAATCTGATGAACATATTATAAATAAAGATGATGTTGCATCAGTTACAAAGATTGAAGACATCTATGATGTAGAAACATTGGCAGATAAAATATTTAAAATAAATGGATAGAATATATTTAATAGGTAATGGTTATGTATGCGACTTCATTACTGCTAAATTCAGTAGTAAATATGATTTTGTAGGAGTTTGTAGATCAAAGAAAGATAATTGTCATCATAACTATTCTATAGACATTTCAAACGATAATGGAATGTTAAAAGACATTATAGATATAGACGGCTATGTAGTATATTTAGCTCCTCCACAAAACAAAGGACTAAAAGATTTAGTATTGAGTAAATTTTTGTCAGTGATTCAAAAAAACAAAGTTAAAAAGATTGTCTATATAAGCACCAGTGGTGTTTATGGAGATCAAAATGATGCGCTTGTAAATGAAAATAAAAAAATAACGCCTATTACCGACAGAGCCAATAGAAGAGCAAATGCAGAAGAACAAATTAAAGATAGTGGCATTAAATACACGATACTAAGAGTTCCTGGTATTTATGGTAAAGGAAGACTTCCGTTAAAGAGAATAAACGAAAGGCTCCCATTAATAAAAATTGACCTCTGCAGACATACTAATTTAATCAACTCAAAAGACTTGGCTAATTTAATTATGCAAACGCTGCTAAATAACAGTACAGATAATATTACAATGAATGTGAGTGATGGCACGCCGATCAAAACAACAGAATATTATCTTCATATTTATGATGAGTTGAATATAAGATATCCAGAATTTATTGACTATGATCAGGCTGATAAAGTTTATGACGAAAAGAGAAAGAGCTTTATTAATGAATCGAGAATCTTAGATGTTTCTCTAATGCATAAAATTTTCCCAGATATTATAAAATTTAAAAATATAAAAGATGGTATTAGAGATAGTTTAAGTTAAAGTTATTTTTTCTTTGAATTAAGCCATGATATTAAAGGTTTCCACTCTTCTCTATCTTGGGCAGTCATAGATTGACCCATTTCAAATATGCCGATGCCTTTTTTAGCTGAATTTATATAATTAGTATTGTCACGAAAAGCTGTTACATATCTTATGCCTTTCTCCTTAACTAGATAGTCATCAAGCTCTTCAAATATGTTGGTATTTGCTCTGCAGCGATTGGCAACGAGACAGATGTCTGTCCTGTTTCTAACAACACTACCGAGCTTTCTTATAGATTTAAGAAAATCTCGAGCAGCTGACATATCAATTGGTGATGGGAGCACTGGTATTATAATTTTCCTTGCTTTTTTTATATATGTTTCAAGTCTAGCTCCGTATATTGCCGCAGGTACATCAAATATTGTTATATCATTTTTGTTCGTTGATACTTTTTGACTTGGTAATGAAGAGAGTCCCTTTATCTTTGGTTTAGTAATGGGTCTAGAAGTGAGCCAATTTAACGATGATGCTTGTGGATCTAAATCAACAAGTGTTACATTGAAATCTTTTGTAGCGTAATACGCGGCAAGATTAGTAGATATTGTCGTTTTGCCTGAACCGCCTTTAGCGTTAATTACCATTATGCTAGACATATATACCTCTATTATAAATATAACAGACTATCTTCATTAGTCTAGATATCTTTTATATCTCAATCATTACTGGTGCATGATCAGATGTTTTGGGTTGTTCACTGCACCATGATTTATGTCTAGTGTCTTTGTTAACTTCATACTTTTTGATAGATTTAGCTGCTTTATCACTTGCTAGAATAAGATCGATTCTATAGCCTGCATCTCTATGAAATGCTCCACCTCGATAATCCCACCATGTATAAGGTGATTCATCTGTATTATTAATATAACAATCAGTTAAACCTAATTTTATAATAGACGACAACGCTTCTCTTTCTTTATCAGAACAAAGTATCTGGTCTTTAGAAAAATCAAAAGCATCTGTTTCTTTAGGCACAATATTAAAATCACCAAGGACAATAAGTTTGGGATGTAATGTGAGTTGTTGTTTAATGTATTCAGACGCCTTATTGAGCCATGCTAATTTGTGGCGATATTTGTCAGAGTCAACAGCCTGACCATTCACAACATAAAAATTAATTACGCGTATACCGTTATAAGTACCTGCTATGGACCTCTTTTCATCATTAGATATGTTCACAGGATTAAGTGCGATGTCTTCTGCTTCGATTTTGGAAATAATTGAAACTCCATTATATGTTTTCTGGCAAGATTGAATACTTTTATAGCCGATATCACCCAATGCATCTGATGGGTACTTATCATCCAGACATTTGAGCTCTTGTAGACATAGTACGTCTGGCTTGTAATCATGTAGATATTTTAAAATGTTAGGCAATCTTACGTTAATAGAATTAACATTCCAGGTAACTATTTTCATTACACGTCAACGTGGTCAATAATATTTGACGATGTAACGATAAAATCTCTTCGTTTTTCAACGTCTTCACCCATTAGAGTATCAAAGATAGAGTAATCATCTTCAGGAATCTGTGCCACTTGAAGTAAGGATCTAGTATCAGGGTTCATCGTTGTTTCAGCAAGTTGAGAAGGGTTCATTTCTCCAAGACCTTTATATCTTTGTAGAGATATAGATTTTCTAGCTGAAGACAAAGCATGTTCACAAAGTTCATATATATTTGAAAATGATAGGTCATCAGAGTCGCCAGATAAAATCAATTGTTTATTATGAAATTGATATAGTTTGAGAGCCATCAAATTTGCATAAGACTGAGATGAGAAGAACTTCTTATTGATAGGCAGAATTGTTGGGTCTACAATGCCATTAACTTTTTTAATTATATTAATTTGAAATGAATCATGTTCAAGTTTTTCAGATGTAAAATTATATGTGATATTAATTGGTGATAATAATTTAACAGTGTCATTCAAGTTTTCAATGTAGGTGTCTAATGTACTAGAATCGGAGGCATTTTTGAGATTTAAAGGATTAATAAAAGACATTGCTTTTAAGACAGTCTTATCTTTAGACTTGTTAATCTTTTTAAGGACGCTAGAAATTAAAGAGTAATTAATTAATATTTTTGATGACTCAGAGGAATTAATTTTCTTTTTATCGATAGTAATGAATTTATTGTCAAAGAATGATTCAGACAAGAATTTACTGAGCTCATCATCATTAGATATATACTTTTCAAGCTTGCCTTTTTTAATTTTATACAATGGTGGTTGTGCAATAAAAATTCTACCTTCATCGAAAAGCGGCTTAAGCTTCCTTGCCAAAAGTGTTAGAAGTAATGTGCGTATATGGGCACCATCCACATCAGCATCTGTCATTATAATAATTTTACCATATCTTAGTTTAGAAATATCAAAGTCATCAGAGGCATGATTAAAACCACATCCAAGAGCAGATATTAATGATCCGACTTCAGACGACGATAAAATCTTGTAATCTTGTGATCTTTCAGTATTTAAGATTTTACCTTTGAGCGGAAGTATTGCTTGAGTTTTTCTGTTTCTGGCTTGTTTAGCAGAACCGCCAGCTGAATCTCCTTCTACTATAAATAATTCACATAATTCCCTATCTTTTTCTTGGCAATCGGCAAGCTTGCCAGGCAGATTAGCAATTCCAAGAGGATCTTTTCTTCTTATGAGATCTTTAGCTTTTCTGGCTTCTTCTCTAGCTATAGCAGCCTGTTGAATCTTATTGACAATTAATTTCGCATCTTTAGGGTTTTCCTCTAAAAACTCAGACAGCTTTGATGATAATGTTGTTTCAGTTAGAGTCTTAATTTCAGACGAAACAAGCTTGTCTTTCGTTTGCGATGAGAATTTAGGGTCAGACATTTTAATAGATATAATTGCAACCAATCCTTCTCTACAATCATCGCCTGTAATTTCATATTTCTGTTTGCCATTAGTTTTGTTTGAATAATTATTAAGAGACCTAGTTAAGGCAGACTTGAAACCGCTTAGATGTGTTCCTCCATCTTTCTGATATATATTATTTGTGAAGCATAATATTTGTTCAGAATATGAAGACGTCCACTTCATTGATATTTCTATCGAATCACTACCCTTCTTGACTGGATCAACATATATCAGTTCGCTGTGTATCTCCTTCTTATTTTGTAGGACCTCATTAATATATTCTCGCAGTCCTCCTTCATAGTAATATGAAGTTTTCTTACCTGTAATATCATTTGTGAAAGATATATTTATGCCTGAGTTTAAAAATGCTAATTCTTTTAGTCTTTTCTTTATCACATCATCTTTATAGTCGAGATTTTTAAAATATTTCACACTAGGTAAAAATTGTATTGACGAACCTGTCTTATCTGTACTACCACATTTTTTTAGTGGTTTTGTGGGAACACTGTCTAGATAATCTTGCTCATAAATATAACCATCTTTGTGAATTTCAATAGAAAGTTTCTCAGATAATGCATTAACAACTGATACACCTACACCATGTAATCCACCAGAAACTTTATATGAATTATCATCAAATTTACCTCCAGCATGAAGGGTTGTCATTATGACTTCAGCAGCAGATTTATTCTCTTCTTTGTGTATGTCTACAGGTATACCTCGACCATCATCTTTAACAGTAATAGATGAGTCCTCGTTCAATATAATGTCAATATTTTTACAATGCCCTGCAAGTGCTTCATCTATAGCGTTGTCTACTACCTCATAGATCATTTGGTGCAAACCGCTTCCATCGTCGGTGTCACCTATATACATCCCGGGTCTTTTTTGTACGGCCTCTAGTCCTTTTAATACTTTTATACTGTCAGATGTATATGCACTTTTTGACACTATATGTCTCCTACGTTTATTACTGCAATTTCTTTGTTTTCTTTGATAACATTTTTTAACATTTCTTCATATATACTTGGGGATGTTATAACAATATTCCCCTTGGAGTTGACAAGTAATTTTATCACAGTATTGAGGTTTTTATTATCTATTCCGAAGAATAGGTCGTCAATTAATAGTGTTGGTCTATATCCGTGTTTCACGTGAAACACGTTAATTTTTGCAAGGTACACTAACAAGCAGGATAATACTAAAGTTGACATAGACCCAGACTCTTTTACTGGTTTATTGTTTGATGTAAGTACGAAATCACATCTGTGCGATCCTGATGAGGTGTGCCCTAATGATAAATCTTTGTTCCTGTTTTGCTCTAGTTCATATTGATAGTTATCATTAGTCCATCCTTTAAGAAAATCAATGTCTATAGATTCTATCTCGTGGTATATCTCATGGTGTGTCTTTTTTAGGTTATTAATTATATTTGCAAGTTCTGTTTTAAGCTGTTTAAAATATTCGAACCTGTAATTACTAACAATGCTATTGTTCTTAACCAACTGCTCATCCCAAAAGGTTAAATCTGTGGTTTTTTTGGTTTTAAGAAGATAATTTCGTTGTTTGATAATTTTGTTATATGTACTTAAAGCATCATATGAACCATGTTCCACGTGGAACACACCAGAGTCAACAAAGTCTCTTCTGTAACTTGAATCATTTAGTAATATATTATTGAAGCCAAAAACAAGAGCATAACAGGGAAA
>JAPOHH010000004.1 GCA_029979505.1 bacterium
CGCTTAGCAGTTTTTTTCTTAGCTACTTTACGCTTAGCAGTTTTTTTCTTAGCTACTTTACGCTTAGCAGTTTTTTTCTTAGCTACTTTACGCTTAGCAGTTTTCTTCTTAGCTACTTTACGCTTAGCAACTTTTTTACGTGTTGTTGTGACTTTTTTCTTAGCAACTTTTTTCTTAGCTACTTTTGTTTTTCTTTTAGCTTTCGCTTTCTTTTTAACCATACATTCCTCCGCGGTATTGGTGGTTAATTTTTAGTTTAGTAAAAAAAATCACAAAAACAAGTGTTAATTATTAAATTATTAAAATAAAAATATTTTATTTAGTTAGCTTAATAATAAAATCCCATTCTTTTTTTTCTAATTTTGTAATTGATAATCGATTACCACGTTGTACAACTCTCATTTGTGATAATTCTTTATATGATTTAAGTTGTTTTAAAGTTACTACTTTAGTAAATTTCTTTTTGAATTTAACATCTACCATTAACCATCTTGGTGCATCCTTTTTACTCTTTGGATCGTAATATTTTGCTTTTTTATCAAATGCTGTGTGGTCTACATAAGCCTCTTTACATATTGTCATTTGCCCATATATACCAGGTATTTCACAGTTTGAATGGTAAAAAAATGCACTATCACCAATGCGCATTTCATCCCTAATCATGTTTCTGACTTGATAGTTTCTTATACCATCCCAAGGTTCTATTTTATCTACAGCAAGATTATCTATACTGTAATCTTCTGGTTCATTCTTCATTAACCAGAAGTTCATTTTAATGATTCAATTAGTTTCTGATTAATATTTTCCAATTCACTTTCTACAGTTTCTAAATCATTGAGTTTGATTCTACTTTTGATGTCAGATCCAGCTATATTAAGTAAAACTAATATTAAAAAATAGTCATGCCCAATATTTTTTGTCTGAGATTTAACTTTTTCTGCTTCATCTACAATTCTATCTCTGGATTTAAGCAATATTGTTTTCTCTTCTTCAGTACACATGACTGAAATATCTTGACCGAGAATATTTATATCTACCTTAGTCTTTTCCATAGTCTCTTATGTTCTCAATTCTCTCTAAAAGTGCTTTTAGATGTGATTTTGCTGTTTCATTTTTCTTAATTAGTTCAGATTTTTCTGAAACTAATTGACTTTGTTGATTTTTTAAAAGCTTATTTTCAAGATTTGTTGAATCAATTTTCTGATTAAGGTTATCTACATTTTCCTTTAATGAGTTCAGTTTATCTATAATATCTGACATACTGTATAATATAGTTTTACTGACTACATTAATCAATAAAATTATTAATTTACCATGCTTTTCTATGAATAAATCTACATTAAAGTCCATAAAAGAAATTATTGATCTTGATGATTGTCCGTTTACTGTATATGAAATACACGGGTTTTTTATTGGTCTTTTAGTATCATCTCATACTGATGAATTAATCAATGAAAAGATAGTTAAATTTTTAGATTTATCTACGAGTTTAGCTACAAGTAAATTAATTACGCAAGTTTCTGAAAACATCAATCAGGAACTATCAAAAAAAACTCTTACAATCCACTCGCTAAACAATAACGACGCACCTAATCTAGATGACATTGCTAACTCTCTTTCAGAATGGACATATTACTTCTTGATTGGTTTCAAGGGTAATTCTGTATCAAACACTCCGGAGATTCAGGAAATACTAGATATTTTTGATGAGATAAGTCAAGTAAATCAAAAATATAAACTTGACGGTAGTAATCAATCTTCCCAAGAGAGCCTTGATGAAATCAATAGTTTCATTATTAAATCAACATTATACTTATACAGCAGGAATTTAAATGATTAGCGAATTCAAAAAAAGAAGAAAGAAATTATTTAACGAATTAAGTGACAATTCAATATCTATAATTTTTTCAGAAAAAGATAAATATCGTAATAATGATGTTACCTTCAAATTTAGGCAGTCCAGCAATTTTTTCTATTTAACAGGGATTAATGATTCGTCATTAGTTTTAATTATGACTAAAGTGAATAACAAAAATTCTTCTATATTAATATGTAACCGCCCTAATGATAGAGATCGAATATGGACGGGGCAATTACCTACAAATACTTCTTATAAGTCTAAATATATGTTTGATAAAGTCATGTATTCTGATCAGATTAACGATTTAGACATTAATCACATTAATAATTTGTACTATGAATTTAATGATACTGAGAGAACAGAGGAATTATTATCAGACATTCAGAATACACCAAACAGTAGATATTTTATGAATATCAATCATGTGTCATCACGATTTAATTTGTCAAACTTAATTTTTAAAATGCGACTTGTAAAATCTAAATATGAAATTCAACAAATTAGCAAGGCAGCTTATGTTTCTACTAAAGCACATATAAACCTTATGAAATCATGTAAAGCAGGCTTGAAAGAATATCAAATTGAATCTGAATTTATCAACGTTTGCATGAAAAATGAATGTGAACAAGCATACCCTGCTATAGTTGCAGCAGGTAAAAATGGTACTGTATTACACTATACCAAAAATAAGTCCTCACTAAAAAACAACGACTTGCTTCTTGTAGATGCCGCAGCTGAATATAATAATTATGCATCTGATATAACAAGAACCATACCAATATCAGGAAAATTCAATCAGTATCAGAAAATAATTTATAACATTGTATTAAAAGCGCAAGAGATTGCTATTAAGTCATGTACAGTCGGCATGACGCTTCTAAAAATTCATGATATAGCTGTTAGGCATATTGTAAAAGGCTTAATAGAAGCTAAATTACTATCAGGTACTCTTGAAA
Organism: bacterium; assembly: GCA_029979505.1. Taxonomy (GTDB): domain Bacteria; phylum Pseudomonadota; class Gammaproteobacteria; genus CACLCV01. The sequence continues at coordinate 2,818 of JAPOHH010000004.1, forward strand.
ATAATATAAAAAAACAAAACTATAAAAAATTTTATATGCATAACACAGGTCATTGGCTTGGTCTGGATGTACATGACCCATGCCCTTATTTATTAAATGGTCAACCTGTAAAGTTTAAACCTGGCATGATATTTACGGTAGAGCCTGGAATATATATATCCAAAGACTCAAGTGTAAATAAAAACTATCATAATATAGCTGTTAGAATTGAAGACGATGTGTTGATTACAAATGATGAGCCAATTGTTTTATCAAAAAATGTCCCAAAATCTATAAAAGATATAGAATCCTTAATGGCAGATGGCGACAAATAAAGATACTGTAATAATTGGAGGGGGCCTTGTTGGCTGCTTAGCAGGTCTCTCTATTGCAAATAAAGACAATAGAGTTATTTTAGTTGAAAAGAAGAAATTCACTAAAATACTTTCTGATGATTTCTCTCCATTATCTCTAACTGCCAATTCAGTCGACTATCTTAGGATGAAAAAAATTTGGGATTCTAAAATCCTAAAAGGCACGCCAATATATAATCTTGATATTAAACTCTTTAATAGCTTTAATACTATTACATTATGTGCAGATGAGCTGGGTATTCCTGAATTGGGTCAAGTTGTTGACAAGGCTTCACTATTATCTCATCTCAGGGCGTTATGTATAAATAATAAATTTATAGAAATAGTTGATGATATAGATGTAAATCTTGATAGTCATAATTCTATGGTAATCTTGAATGAGAAATCATCAATTAAATACAAACAGTTATTTATCACAGATGGGGTAAATTCGAAATTTGCAAAGCAGTTTAATATCCACACCAAGAAGATATCATATGATCAAACATCATTTATTTTAAACTGTAGCTATGACTCTAGTGAAAATTCTGCAGTTCAAATATTTTCTAAAAGAGGTGTGTTTGCTGTTCTCCCTGGATACAAAAAAGTAAAATCTATTGTAGCTACCATACACAACAAGTACATTAATAATTACAATTTTGAATCTACAATATTCGATGAATCACATCTTCAAAAAGATTTACTACCATACGTTAGGAATCTACATAATACTAAGCTCATTTATAGCCATCCGCTTAATACGTCAAGGCTAGATAAATGGCACATAAATAATATTATTTTTTTGGGAAACTCTTCACAGCTTCTCCATCCTTTTGGAGCACAGGGTTTCAATTTTTCAGTAGATTGTATAAAAAAAATTAATTCAATAAATACAGAAGCACTTGATGGCGACTTACTAAATAGTCAAGTGAAGGCTGAAATTATAAACAAAAGACATAGCTTATTTTTAGGAATTGATTTTGTATCTTCATTATTAATGAAAAGCACACTTCTTGGGAATATCTCGTCTCCTTTTATATCTGGTATTATTAATAAATCATCATTGATTAAAAAAAGATTTTCAAAAAGAATACTCAATATCTAAATTTATGAATATTAATCTAATAAGTAACAGTCTTCTCTCACACATTTGTGCTCTAAGTCTAAATAAATGTGAAGGGAGTATTGTGAATATCCATCATAATGAGCTCCAAACTTTTGATAGGTACTATTCACTTAATTACTTTAGCAAGCATTTTTTGGAGAGCATTAATGTGTGGGAGAAAATATCACCACATAAAATAACACCATACAAAATGATTGATATATATAGGAATCATCATCATACAATTTCTTTTGAAGCTTCTAGTATTGATATTGACTGCCTAGGATATATTGTAAGTGAGAACGAATTATCAAAAGCTGTCACTGAGACTCTATTTGATAATAAAAGCTTAAATTGTAACTTAGATAAATGTGCAAGTAATGATTCGGGAGACATCAATATTATTTCCGACTATGCTGATGTAGAATCAAAAATTAAATCAAAGAACTACCATTTAGAAAATTATAATCAGACAGCGATTAATATAAACATAACTCATTCAAAAGAACATAATAATGTCCCGCGTCAAATTTTTTATAAAGATGAGATTTTAGGATTCTTGCCTACTAGCAGTAATACCTATAATTTAATTTGGACTATGCCCAATGAACTATTCAGTGAAATTTCATCAAATGGTGAAGATGAATATTTAAAAACCTTGGAAAAACGAGCAAAATTTATATTGAGCGAAATAAAGGATCTTAATGTTGGGAAATCATTTCCGTTAATTTCAAGACACACAGATACTTATTATTATAAAAATAATATATTAATAGGTGAATCTGCCCATAAATTTCATCCTCTTGCAGGTCTAGGTCTTAACATGGGGATGGAAGACATACATGTGCTATCTACTCTCATATCTAGTAATACAGAAAATAATATTATTTTTCGTGAATATGCCCTTAAACGTATTTTTAGAAATTCCAGTCTTCAACGTACTTTAGACATAATCATTAAATTTCATTCATCCACTATAATCTCTGATTCATTCAAAAGACTTCTACTTAATATCTTCGACAAATCCATGTTTATTAAACCAGTTACTGTTAAAAATGCTACTGGCCTAGTTAACATCAATTAATCTAATAGTAAATAAATAGCAACTACAATTAACAGACTAGAAAAAATATTTTTTACCTTTCCAGGATTTAAGACTTTCAAAAGATAAACCCCTGTGTAGGAACCTAATATTGACGAGGGTATAAGTATTAATAAAGCTATATTGTTAATTTTTTCAGAAAATATAGATGAATTAAGTAAAAACATACATAGCAAGGACGATATCGCAATAATCAGACCTATTGCAGAAGCAGATGCAATTGATTTTTTTATATCATTAATTAAAAATGATAAATAAGGTACTGACAAAGTTCCGCCACCTATGCCCATCAGGGAGCTAATTGAACCGTTTGCAAAAAAATATAGATTACCTGCTTTATTAAAATAACGAATATTATTTTTAATTACTCTAGCATCACTCAATAAAAGTAGAGCTAAGAAAATTAGAATTATGCTATAAACAAGTTCTAATGACGCTGATGAAACATGTTCGAGGATATAAATACCAAAAAAAGAACCAAAACAAACATATAAAGAATACTTTTGAACGATATTCATATCTATTAGTCCATTTTTATAATGCAGAATAGAGCTCGTTGAGCCAGCGAAAATTATACTAATCAATGAAGTATACACGGCAACTTGTAGTTCATAACTAGCGAATAATCCATAATATTTATGAACTATCATTAAGCCTGGTACAAATATAATTCCACCTCCTAATCCAAGCATGCCTGCTGTGATGCCGCCTAAAAAGCCAATAAATGTATATATGTATATATGTTCCATAGGTTATGAGTCTAATGTGGATACATTCTAGTTTAAAATTTAGCTAAATGTGGCATAATAAACCGAATTATTTTTGGTTAACCCCAATCAATTAACTGTTATTTAGGAAAAATCATATGTCAGGATATCACTTTTTATTCGTACCCGGCCCATCAAATGTGCCATCTGCGGTTCAACAAGCAATTCATTGCCCAATGGAAGATCATAGGAACCCAACAATACCAGATCTTATTCAGCCAATTACACAAGATTTAAAGAAACTTTTAAGAACAGAAACAGGAAAAGTAGTCTTCTTCCCATCCTCTGGTACAGGTTGCTGGGAAGCAGCTTTACAAAGCACTCTTAATATCGGAGATAAAGTGCTAGGCGCGAGTTTTGGACAGTTCAGCATGCTCTGGTTAGATATGTGCAAAAGATTACAATTTGAACCAATAACAATGGAAGAAGAATGGGGTACAGGTGCTAATCCTGAGAGTTACCATAAACACCTTTCAGAAGATAAAAATCATGAGATAAAAGCAGTGCTTGTTTGTCAAAATGAGACAGCTACTGGTGTTAGAAGTGACGTCCAAGCTATTAGAAAAATTCTTGATGACTTGAATCATCCTGCACTTTTGTTTGTGGATGGAGTAAGCTCTGTAGCAAGTTATGAATTTGAAATGGATAAATGGGGAGTCGACTGTATAGTTAGCGGATCGCAAAAAGGATTTATGATGCCGGCTGGACTTGGTATCTTAGGTGTTAGTCAAAAGGCTATTGCTGCTATGAAAGACTCAAATTACCCAACATGTTATTTCGATGTTGCTGATATGATTGAGAAACTTGATGGAGGGTATCTTCCATATACACCACCTGTTAATTTATTAAGAGGTTTTAGAGTAGCCATAGATATGATTTTTGAGGAAGGGCTTGAGAACGTATGGAAAAGACATCATCGTTTAGCTGAAGGAACTAGAAGGGCCATAACAGAAGGTTGGGGTCTTAAATTGTGTGCCAAAGAAGAAAAATGGTACTCAGACACAGTGTCTGCAATTATGGTTCCAGAAGGCATTGATGGCGCGAAAGTAATTAGTACTGCATTTAATAAATATAATTTAGCTTTAGGAGCTGGTTTATCAAAAGTGGCTGGTAAAGTATTCAGAATCGGTCATCTAGGTGATTTAAACGAATGTATGTTATTTGGTGCAATATCAGGTGCTGAAATGGCAATGCTTGATAATGGTATAAAGGTTGAGCCTGGTAGCGGTGCAGCAGCTGCATCTAAGTATTGGTCATCAAACTAGGAGATATGAGATGAGTAAACCTAAAGCTATAGTGACAAGACGTTGGCCTGAGGCTAATGAAAAGAGACTAAGGGAACATTTTGACGTTACTTTTAATGAATCTGATACACCTTTCACAGCAGATCAATTAAAGGATGCACTTAAGAATTGTGATGTCTTTATGCCTACAGTAACCGATAAAGTTACACGCGATGTTCTAAGTGTTGAGGGAAGAACAGCTAATATGATTGCTAACTTTGGCGTTGGTTTTAATCATATTGATATTGAAGCTGCTAAAGAACTTGGTATAACAGTATCTAATACACCATCTGTCCTGACAGACTGTACAGCAGACATTGCAATGTCATTATTGTTAATGGTTGCGAGAAGAGTTGGTGAGGGAGAAAGAGAACTTAGAGCAGAAAACTGGACAGGATGGAGACCGACGCATTTACTTGGCACAAAGGTTACAGGTAAAAAATTAGGTGTTATTGGTTTTGGAAGGATTGGACAAGCAGTTGCTCAAAGGGCTAAATTTGGATTTAATATGGATATTCTTTATTGGGATCCATACGATATTCCTTCTGATGTTGTTAGTAAATTTGAAGCAACTAAACTTGATACAATAGAAGACATATGTAGAGAATCTGATTTTGTTTCTGTGAATTGTCCTGCTACAAAAGAAACATTTCATTTAATGAATAAAGAGAGATTTGAGCTCATGAAGCCAAGCGCGTTTGTTATAAATACTGCTCGAGGCGATATTATTGATGAAAAAGCTTTAGTAGATGCTCTTGTAAATAAAGAAATAGCTGGTGCAGGGCTTGACGTTTTTGAAACTGAACCGAATCTTCCAACCGAGCTAAAAACACTTGAAAATGTAGTATCATTTCCTCATCTTGGAAGTGCAACTATAGAAACAAGGATTGCAATGGGAGATACTGCTATCAATAATGCGCTGGCTTATTTTGATGGAAAGGATCTACCAAACAAAGTTGTTTAATCTATCTAGATGACATTGAGAGCTATTGCGCATTCATTATTTGAAGAGGCTATAGCTCTCCAAAGTCCATCTAATATTGTTCGTAAATCCTCAGAAACTTATGAACCACATTTTTCTAATGCATCAAGAATTTTTCCTGTTGCTATAGGGAAAGCTTCTGTGATGATGATGGATGGATTATTAGAATATCTAAGTAAAAAACATCAATCAAAAATCTACAAACAACCAATTGTAGTTAGTAATCCTCAATTAAATAATTCAACTTATGATTTTAAACACATCATTTCATCCCACCCTACACCTGATGACAAGAGCGTTACAGCTTCAAAAGAAATCTTAGAGTATGTAAGCGAGTCAAATAATAATGATTTAGTCGTCTTTTTGATTAGCGGTGGCGGATCATCATTATTATCTCTACCTGCTGACGGGATAGAATTAGAAGATAAAATTGAACTTACAAATTTATTATTGGCGTCTGGATGCAATATAAATGAAATTAATATAGTCAGAAAACATGTTTCTAAAATTAAGGGTGGTAGATTAAACTCAGCTGCATTACCAAGCAAAACAATTTCTTTGATTATTTCAGATGTTATAAATGATGACTTAAGTTCTATAGCGAGTGGGCCTACTGTTGCTGATTCATCTACATTTGCTGACGCTATCAATGTTCTTAATAAGTATAATATCTTTGATAAAGCGCCTCTAACTGTAAGGGAATATCTTAAAAAAGGCAAAGACAATTCTTCTTATGAAACACCGAAAGCTTTTGATAACAACACAACTGAGATTATAAGTAGTAATAATGTTTTTAAAGAAACATTATATACACTAGCTAAAAATAAGAACTTTAATGTAATGAAAGTAGATAAGCCTTACGAGAACTTAGCAGTGGATGATGCTATAAAGTTATTTGAGCAAGTTAACAGTATAAACAATCAAAATACTATTTTAATTTCTGGAGGGGAAACACTTGTAAATCTCACGGGTACCGGAAAAGGAGGAAGGAATCAGGAATTTGCACTTTCTTTTCTTAAAAAATATATCAATAGCAAATGTAAAAAAGATATTTGTTTATACTCTGTAGGCACAGATGGCATTGATGGTCCAACTGACGCTGCTGGCGCTATAGTGGACAACGAAACTTTTAAAAACTACCATAAAAGTAATCTTGATATTGATTTATATTTGTCTAACAATGATTCTTATTCTTTTTTTGAGAAGACCAAATCGTTGGTAAAAGTTGGTGCTACCGGTACTAATGTGGCCGATGTTCAAATTACTATAATCAAGTAATAGATTTAATAAATTTAGTAAATAATTTATATACTTTACTAAAATCCTTTTGAGTGTGAGATTCAGATATAAAACCTGCTTCATAAGCAGAAGGTGCAAAAAAAATGCCGTTATTCAACATGTAATTAAAAAATATATTGAAATGTTTTAAGTTAGAGTTTTTAATATCTTCAATATTTTTAGGTTTATTTTTTGTGAAATATAAACCAAACATTCCTCCCTCTGAATCTGCATGAAAAGGGTATTTATTATTTTTTGCAATCTCGTTTAAGCCATCAACAAATGATTTTGTTTTTATATTTAATTTCTTAAAGAAAGATTTATTTGATATGATTTTAAGAGTTTCTAGTCCACAATGCATAGCTAATGGGTTACCAGAAAGAGTTCCTGCTTGATAGATAGGGCCATCCGGGGCAAGCATATCCATTATCTTTGACTTACCACCAAATGCACCGACTGGTAAACCACCTCCTATAACTTTACCAAAGGTTGTAAGATCAGGTTTGATACCGTATATGTGTTGTGCACCTTTAAAATGAACTCTAAAACCTGTCATAACTTCATCAAATATTAAAAGAGATTTGTTTTTTGTACAGAGTTGTCTAGCTAATTTCAGGAAACTCTTATTTGATTTTACAAAGTTCATATTCCCAGCAATTGGCTCAATAATTATACATGCAATTTTATTTTTATACTTATTAAATGTTTTCTTTAATAACTCCTTGTCATTATAAGGTATTGATATTGTATCCTTTGATGAACCTTTTGTTACGCCGATTGAACTTGGCTTACCATAAGTAGTTGCCCCTGAACCAGCCTCCACTAGAAATGCATCACCATGACCATGGTAGCAGCCATTAAATTTAATAATAATATCTTTATTTGTATAACCTCTTGCTAATCTTGCTGCACTCATTGTTGCTTCTGTTCCAGAATTTACCATTCTTATTTTTTCAACCGAAGGAATATTATTGATTATAAATTCAGCAATTTTTGTTTCAGCCTCATTAGGTGCACCATAAGTTAATCCATTTGTTGAAATACTACTTAGTTTTTTAAGAATTCGTTTATCACTATGGCCCAGTATCATTGCTCCCCATGATCCTATAAAATCAATGTAGTTATTATTATCAATATCTGTGATTGATGATCCCTTTGCTTTTTTAACTATAAACGGAGTTGATGAAACAGCTGAAAATGATCTAACTGGAGAGTTTACTCCACCTGGAATAATTTTTTTTGTTTTATTGAATAGAGCTTTTGATTTATTCCTTAGCATTAAAATATCCTTGATATGTAGTTATTGTTTTTTTTATATTATCCACATCTTCTCTAAATATTCCATCACTTATAGCTATCATATCTGGTTTATAACTTATTATAGATTCTATATTTCTACTATCTATTCCACCAATTATGCAAAAAGGCATCACCCCATCATCCAAATAATATTTTATTATATTTCTTTTAAGGCTAACTGTTTTACCTTTTGTTTTACTTGAAAAAGCAGCTCCAAGAGAAGCATAAGATATTCCATAATCTTTTAATTTATTGGTATCATGAATCTCTGAGCCACATGAAAAACCAACAATAGTCTTATCCCCAATTAGATTTTTAATGTTTGTAAGCGAAAGATCTGTTCTCCCAATATGCAAACCCGCACCGTCATAATACCTCAATAAATGATAATCATTATTAATTATTAGTTGTACCTCAAAATTATTACAGTAATTGTATATCTCTGTTAGTAGGTAACGTTTCTTTCTGGAAGAAATATAAGGTGTCCTAAATTGAAAAATTTTTATCCCACTAGATATTACAATAAAACATTTTTCAAGATAATCATCATCTGAATAAATATAATTTGGTGATATTGGATATATGCCTGTAAGTTTATTTTTTTTCATACTATCTTTGTGTTGATTAATTATAACTAAGAAGTTAATCTTTACGAACTTATGAAGAAGTATCTTTGTTTAATTTGTGGACTTATATATGACGAGTCAAAAGGATGGCCCGAAGATGATATAGAACCAGGTACTAAATGGGAAGATGTTCCTGACACTTGGATGTGCCCCGATTGTGGCGCTACTAAATCTGACTTTGACATGATTGAAATCTCATAAAAATATGCTTGCTTATTCTATTGATAGGCAAATTCTTAAAATAGCACTACCCTTGGTCTTTTCAAATCTCTCAGTACCTCTTGTGGGATTAGTAGATAATGCCGTTTTGGGACATCTAAATAGTCCTTTATATCTAGCATCAGCAGGATTAGGTGCAATTATTATGAGTTATATATTGTTTAGTTTTGGCTTCATAAAATCAACAACTACTGGATATATCTCCCAGTATGATAATTCGGGAAATGATAAAAAAATAATAACTATCCATCAAATTATTATAATTTCTACACTAATCTCATTTTTATTGCTTTTTTTTAAAGATGCGTTGATATGGTATTCTCTATCAATTTTAGGGGAGCCAGGCGCTATTAATAATAATGCCGCAGTTTATTTGGATATAAGATTTTGGTCCATACCTGCAATCTTTTTAAGAGATATCTTTATAGGGTATCTTATCGGGATCAAAAGAGTCTCAACAGCCATGAAAATAATAATCACAATAAATTTATTAAATATTATTCTAGATTACTATTTTGTTTTTATTTTAAATATGAACATTGAAGGTGTAGCTTATGCCTCTTTAATTTCTGAGTCCTCAATAATTATTTTTATCATTATATTTTTAATCAATGATAGAGGCTTTCTGAACAAAAGGATATTTAAAGAATCAGTAAGTAGTTTCACTAGTTTAAAAAATAAACTTTTAGTTAATGGCAATATGTTTATAAGATCTGTTATGTTAATGACTTGTTTTGCTCATTTCATGAGTTTAAGTGCTGATTATGGCGAGATTGTGCTTGCCGCAAATACTATATTATTAAATTTATTTTTTATCTTCTCATACGGGATAGATGCATTTGCTCATGCAAGTGAAGTAATGGTTGGAAACTCTGTTGGCGAGAATAATGTTCAGAAGTATGATTCGGTTGTTAGATCTAGTTTTAAATTTACACTTATTATTTCTTTTATGTTCATATCTATTTTCATATTATTTTCAAGTAACATATTAGGCTTAATAACATCTCACATAGATGTTATACAAAAAGCAGAACAAAATTTCTTTTTTTTACTATTAGTCATAATTTTTGGCTCTATCGCTTTTTGTATAGATGGCATATTAATCGGTGGCCTTCAACATCAGCTTATGAGAAACATTATGGTAATATCTGGGCTGGTTTATTTCTCCAGTATCTATGTTTTGAAATCTGATATAGGCTCCTTAATATGGTACCCATTTATCCTTTTTTTCCTAACTCGTAGTATTCTTCTCTTTTTATACCTTAACCATACTCGAAGAGTATTATTTAGCAGAAATGCCTCTTTATAGAACCAAGAGTTATGTTATAGTGTCCACTTAAATATTCGTAATTATACATACGGAGGGAATTATGGTATTCGGATTTTTTAAGAAAAAGGAACCTGTAAAAGTTACAGTCAAAGGATCTGGTGAGACTTTTACTTGTAATCCAGATGAACTATTAATGAAAGCGGCTTTAAGACAAAACATTGCTTGGCCTTGTTCATGTAAAGTAGGCAGCTGTGGCTCATGTAGAGCTACAATAACCGATGGTGAAGGCAAGTACCCATCTAGCCCGTGCGATCCAACTGCGTTACTTACAAAAGATGAAATGGCGAATGGCATGGTTATAGCATGTCAATGGACACCAACAACAGATATCACAGTTGATGTTAAAATTGGTGGTGAGGCTGATAAAAGAGGTATGATTTAGCAGTCAAGCTTATCAAGCTCTTTATTAATTTTATCCTCGGTCAAACTAGTAAGTTTTATGAAATCATAGTCTCGTGTATTAACTTTTTCAAGAAAGTGCAATATTACATGAGACTTAGGTTTCATAAGAAAATCCAAATATAACCTTATCATTTCACCTTTCTGACTTTTTTCAGAAATATCATTTGAATAGCTTGTGTCACCGGGATAACTTTTAGGATATCTTATCACTACAGGCTGTATTGATATCTGTCTGTTTTCAACTGCTTTAAATAGTTTAGAATGAAATTTTTTGATTCTCCTACCATTTCCAATTCTTCCCTCTGGAAAAAAAAAAATTTTTTTCCCTGAATCCAGCCTTTTCTGCATTTCACTAATAATTTTTTTAGACTCTATATTGTCTCCTCGCTTTATATATAAAGTACCTGTTCTTGAAGCTAAATTCCCAATTATAGGCCAATTAGCTATTTCGCTTTTTGCAACGAAATTAACGGGGAGTAATTTATTCAGAATAATGATATCCAGATATGTCACATGGTTAGAAACATATAAGTCTGCTGAATTATCAATGTTTCCAGTAATGATAGTTCTTATGCCTAATAATATGGAAAGAATTTTCATCCATAGCATCATCACGAGATAGTGAGATTTTTTGAAATTGGATATGTCTCTAGGATAAAAATTAATAGCTAACAATCCAAAAGTAATTAACAAAACTAATAAAGGAAGGCGGATTAGTAACAGAACTATAGATATAATTAGTTTAAACATTTAAAGATTGAATAAAGTCTTCAAGGTTAATTATAGGTGCTGAGCATGTCGCACCTTTACAAATATAAGCCGTAAAATCTGACGAGGCTTTCTTAGAATCAATAGCGTCTGGTAAGTCATTATCGTTGACATTTATATGAATTATATATTTTTTATAATATCCTTTATTGTTTTTGATTAAACTCCAAGAATCTTCATTACACCTAATAATGATTATCTCTTTTTCTATATTATTATTATTTAATAAATTTATTGCACTGACATTAGACGTTAAATTGTCTCCAAATGTTTTGCGAACATAATCTATTGACCTATGTGCAGATTCTATAAAGCTGTTTTCACCTGAAATATACCCCATACTTAGCAATGTGTCAGTCGCATATACTAGTCCTGATGGCACAGAATCATCTGAAATAGATTTTGGTCGGTAAAAAAGTTTCTCGTGATGATTAGATGTAAAAAAGTAGCCTCCCTTTTCAGCATCTTCAAAATTATTTATTAAATCATTGCATATCCTTTTACAAATATCATAATGTTCCTTACTCCATTTAATAGATAAATAGTCAATCAAAGAAGAACCAAGCATAGCATAGTCATCCAGATAACCTGGGAAGCAGGCTTCTTCATTAAAGCATGAAAAAATCTCATTATGAGTAATCATTTCTTTGAAAATGAAATTGAAAGCTTTATCTATAACATCTAAAACTTTTTTATCATTAGTTAGTTTATAGAGATTAATTAGTCCTTTTATGTAAAGACAATTCCACGAAAGTAGGATTTTTTTATCTATACCTGGCATTATTTTATTACTTCTTAGTTGTGAAAACTTAGTCATTATTTTTTCAAACTTATGAAAGTTTCTTTTATAATCAGATTCTTTTTTTCTATAAACATGTAAGTGGTATGCTCCCTCAAAGTTTGTTTTCTTTGAATCCGTGAAGTATTTTTCTATAAGTTGTATTTCGCTACTATCAAAATTCTCGTTTATTTCTTCACTTGAAAACACATAATATTTACCTTCTTCTCCTTCAGAGTCAGCGTCAATTGTAGAAAAGAAACAACCATTCTCAGCAGTCATAAACTTATTAACCCAATGAAATATTTCTTTTGCTTTTTTTAAGTAGAACGAATCATTAAATTTATCATAGCTGTCACATAGAACACTCATCATTGGACCATTATCGTACAGCATCTTTTCAAAGTGAGGTATCATAAAAAGATCATCAACAGAGTATCGAAAAAAACCACCATCAACAGGATCATTTATACCACTGACACACATCCTATCAAGAGTATATAAAATCTTTTTTTCATCTAATTCAGAAACGCTATTGTTGATACAAAAAGATAAAGATGGAAAATGTGGAAACTTAGGAGATGATCCAAACCCGCCGTTTACCGTATCTATTATTGAATTTAATTGTGTTTTTAGAGTTTGTATTGTCGCTTCATTAATCTCAATACTGCTAGACTCTCGTTCTTGTAATTTATTAAAAACATCCAAGACATTAACATTCTGTGATTTTATTTCATCTTGATTATTAGTGTAAAAATCTATAACCCTAGTTAATATCTTTTTAAAAGAAAGCATCCCATACTTATCCTCTTTAGGAAAATAGGTTCCTCCAAAAAAGGGAAATTTGTCATAATCCATAAATATTGTTAGTGGCCAACCTCCATTTTTACCAGTAATAATTGATTGCGACATTTGATAAATCTTGTCTATATCAGGCCTTTCTTCTCTGTCTACTTTAATATTAATAAATTCTTTATTAAGAATATCAGCAGTTTCTTGATCCTCAAATGACTCGTGAGCCATGACATGGCACCAGTGACATGCTGAGTATCCAATTGATAACATAATGGGTTTATTTTGTTCTTTTGCGGTTAGAAACGCTTCATTACACCACGGATACCAATTTACAGGATTATCTTTATGTTGGCGAAGGTACAAGCTTTTTTCTTTATTAAGTTTATTTAATTCTTTCATTTAAGTTTATCGTTACTGTTATAATCTATAGTCTCATGACATATATTCACAATATTAATCCTGTTATGTTTGAAATCTTTTCAATTAAACTTTATTGGTATGGATTTATGTATGCTTTATCATTCATCATTATAGACTATTTAATTGTTTCAGAATCAAAAAATAAAAAAAATGTCTTAAATAAAAATCAGGCTGAAAAATTTACAATAATTATTCTCTTTTTTGCCATTTTAGGCGGAAGACTTGGCTATGTATTTTTCTATGACTTTAATTACTTCTCCACGAATATAATTAGTATATTTTCTATTTGGGAAGGCGGAATGTCTTTTCATGGAGGACTTTTAGGTGCAGCATTAGGTACACTATATTTTTCTAAAACTAATGGTTTACAATTTTTTGACGTATCAGATTTAATTTCATTATATGCACCTATAGGTTTATTTTTTGGCAGATTAGGAAACTTTATAAATGCAGAACTATATGGTGTGCAAACATCTGGATTATGGGGTGTAATTTTTCCAACGGTTGACAATAACCTTAGACACCCAACTATGCTTTACGAAGCTTTTTTGGAAGGTATTATTCTTTTTATTATTTTAATGTTTATTCGACAAAAAAAAATAAAAGCTGGTCTCATTACAGGTTATTTCTTAATATTCTATTCAATATTTAGATTTGGAGTAGAGTTTATTCGATTGCCGGATGCACATATTGGTTATATCTATTATGATTGGGTTACTATGGGACATTTATTAACAATTCCTATGTTTATTTTAGGGACGATATTAATTATTAGAAAATCAGCATGAAACAGTATTTAGATCTATTGCAAAAAATATTAGATGAAGGCTCTAATAAAGATGACAGGACTGGCACGGGAACTCTATCTTATTTCGGCCATCAAATGAGGTTTAATTTACAAGACGGCTTTCCTTTAGTTACAACTAAGAAGATTCACTTTCCATCTGTAGTACATGAACTTCTCTGGTTTCTCAAAGGAGATTCAAACATAAAATATTTAAAAGATAATAATGTTAGCATATGGGATGAATGGGCAGATGAAGATGGTGAATTAGGAAGAGTTTATGGAGTTCAATGGCGATCATGGCTAGACTCAGAGGGAAATCAAATTGATCAAATAAAAAATTTAATCAATTCTCTGAAAAATAATCCTAATTCAAGGAGACATATTGTTTCAGCATGGAATGTGGGAGATCTAGATAAAATGAAGCTTCCACCATGTCATGCTCTGTTTCAATTCTATCTTGTTGATAACAGACTATCGTGTCAACTTTATCAGAGGAGCGCAGATGTTTTTCTTGGCGTACCATTTAACATTGCTTCCTACTCCCTTCTTACAATTCTGATTGCTAAAAGTCTAAACTTTGATCTGGGAGACTTTATTCATACTATAGGTGATGCTCATTTATATGTTAATCACATAGAACAAGCTAAGTTACAACTACAAAGAAAGCCACATAAGTTATCAACTATAATGATTTTAAATAAGCGTGATGATATTTTCTCTTATCAGTATAACGATATTAAATTAATTGATTATGATCCTTATGAACATATCAAGGCTCCGGTTTCAGTTTAATCTACAATGACAATTAAAATAATTTCAGCTATGAGTTCTAATTATATAATTGGAAGTAATGGTCAGATTCCTTGGTTTATTAAGGGAGAGCTAAAACGTTTTAAAGAAATTACAATGAACCATAATGTGATTATGGGAAGAAAGACATATGATTCAATCGGTAAAATTTTAGAAAAAAGGAAAAATATTATTATTTCTAAAAATAAAAATTTAAAAATTAAGGGAGCATGCATTGTATCTAGCTTTGATGATGCTATCAAAGCATGTGAACCAGATAAAGATATTTTTGTTATAGGGGGTTCCAAGATATATGAAACAGCTATGAATTACTGTCATTATTTGTTACTGACAGTTATTCATAAGGAGTTTGACGGCGACACTATCTTTCCGAAATTCGATAAACAGAAATGGCGTCTCATTGATGAAACAAGAAACTATGACATAGAGAACAAATTCTCTTATTCATATCTTACATTTATATCTCAATGAATTATTCTTGGTATTGATAGAACAAACTCAGGGATGACAGCATCAAAATAATTATCTTCATCGTCAATCATATGATAACTGCCTTTCATTGTACCAAGAGACGTCTCAATCATTGTGCCACTGGTATACTGAAATTCATCACCAGGACTTATATCAGGCTGTTCACCAATAACTCCCTCACCTTTCACATCTTGTATCTTCCCATTGTCATCCTTTATAATCCAATGTCTCGATAATAGCTTAGCTTTTTTATTACCTTTATTTTTTATTAATACTGTATATAAAAAGTAGTATTTATTTTCATCAGGGTTTGACTCACTACTAAGATATGTAGTTTCCACATTAATTTCAATTGAATCATTCATTTTTTATATCCTTTATAATTTTTTCCGCTAATCTAAGTGCATCGTTTAACATAGCAGGCGTAAGATGCATTTTAGCATTATCTTTTATCCTTTCAGAATTATATCCATGTTTTATTGCAATTAATGACCACGCATACGAGTTTACATAATCCTTATTAGTCCCCATTCCATTAAGATACATGTAAGCTAAATTATTTTGAGCTCGAGCCAGTCCTTTTGAGGCTGCTTTTTTGCAATATCTAAATGCAATGGATAGATCTTTATTTACACCATTCCCAAAAAAATATAATAAACCTATATTATATATTGCGCTTGCCTCACCATTATTAGCCTCTTCGGTCCATATTTCCAAAGCTTTGCTGTATTCACCATTATTATAGTGTGTATATGCCATATCATCAGCAGATATAGAAAAAGATACTAAACTTAATAAGACTAGTAATAATAATTTACTCATACTACATTGTATATTAATAAAACTTTATTATTCTATGACCATGGATATAAATATATTCAACAAAATCTATTCTAATATTATTAATGGTAATAAAAATATCAAATCATCATTAACCAAGATTCAATCAATTCTATCTAATGAGACTAAAGAATCTAATGAAATGTTAAGGATTTACCAAAAATATATTACCGATAGTGAGTCAATTACTAAGGAAGAACTTGTGAAAGCAAACAAACAGTTTTCTGATTTACTAAAAGGATTGGGACTTGCTGGAGTATTTGCTCTACCAGGAGGGTTGCTTGCTATCGCATTTATTGTCAAGGCAGGACAGAAGCTAGGTATTGATATTATTCCTGAGAAATATCGCAAGTAGTATTAATCGTCAAAATAATCATCTTTTTTCTGTATTCTTAATCCATGTTTTTCTTGTACTTTAGTTCCAATGAATAAAGATGGTAACAGAAAGATAAAGAATAAGTCGACAAAGTACCAAAAGGCATTAACATCAAATGCATTGAGCAATCCTGCGACGATTGCGTTTATCCATAACCAAAAGAAAGGTAGAAATTTATCAGGAGCAATAACCCACGGCATGTGCTCTAACATAAGGGTAGTAAAGTATTTACCGTGTAAACCATAATATACTGTTATAAATACTGTAAACACTACTGTACCTATGACAAGTGAATTTGCTAAAGATGGAAATATCCCAATCATTCCTAGAAGTGTTACAACAAATTGTAAGTAACCCTCCCAAGTGAGCCAGATAAGCAGCATTGTCAAAATAGCGTACTTTGTTGCTCTTTTTTCATTAACGTCATAAGCGCTTCTTTTATACAGAAGCTTATACATAGCTACAATTGCAACAAGATAGTATATTATCAAAGCAAATGTTTGAGACGATAATGCCTCAGTGAGATGGTCGATAATCATGGCTAAATGATTTTCTACCGTTAACCACACTATTAATGTAGCAATTGTTGCATTTACATATGCTTGTACACCTCTAGGTGTAATCGACTTCCATGGATCACCCATTTTCCTCTCCTCTGAAACTTATGATAAACTATGATTTTCTAATTTAACAGGTTATATGTCGAATATTTTTATTATAAGTGCTCCTTCTGGATGTGGTAAGACTTCATTAGTTAGAGAGATATCACGTACTTATGATTTCCTGGAATTAACAGTCTCATGTACCACCAGAAAAATGCGTAGAGGAGAGGTTGATGGAGAGGATTATCACTTCATGACTGCAGAGCATTTTATGACCAAGATTAGTAATGGAGAATTTATAGAACATGAGTCAGTTTATGACAACTATTATGGTACGACATTTAGCTCAATTATTGATATTACAAATACAGGAAAAGATGCGCTTTTAGAGATAGACTATAAAGGCATGTTGGCTATAAAAAGAATTATTCCTAATGCCATATCAATTTACATATTACCTCCAAGTTTAGAAGAATTAAAAAACAGGCTTATACAGCGGGGATTGGATACACAAGAGGTGATTAACAATAGAGTCTCAAAAGCCGAGAATGAACTCAGATATTCTAGATTTTCAGATTTTACTGTAATAAATGATGATTATAATTTAGCTCTAAGTTCACTAAAATCATTAATCTTATATAAAAAAATTAACCAAAATACTGACCTAAATAGACTAAATAGACATTTTGAATCTTGCTAGGTAGTAATATTCTGATATACTCATTGTCCATGGCAAGAGTAACAATAGAAGATTGTTTAAAAAGAATAGATAATGCTTACGATATAGTATCTCTTGCAAGTCAGCGAGCTAAAGATCTTCTAGATGGCTCAGAATCTAAGATTGATTATCAAGGCAAACCTACTGTTATCGCTCTCAAAGAAATTGCAGAAGGTTTGATAGATATGTCTTATTTCGAAACACGAAGAAAGCAGAAAATTGAGGATCAATTATCTGATGCTATAGCTGAAGAAGAAGCAATAGCTGATATAGCAGCTGAAACTCAGCAACTTATCCAAGAAAATAATAGATCTACAGAAGAACTTCAAGCAGATGATGCTGTCATTTCAGATAGCATAGAAGAAGACGCATCAGAAAATACTGAAGACAAACCACTATAAAAATCTTATTCTAGGTGTATGGCAATACCTAGAACGATAAAAAACACTGAAGATATTACATTTGCTAAGTTTAAAAAACAGCTACAAAAGTATCTTAATTCATATCAGATAAAGAAAATTGAAAAAGCTTTTAATGTTGCTAGAGATGCGCACGATGGCCAGAAAAGAAAATCTGGAGAAAATTATATAACTCACCCACTCAATGCCGCAGCTTATCTAGCCGAATACGAGCTAGACCATGAAACTATTATGGCGGCGATACTCCATGATGTTGTTGAGGATACGAATATACGCTTGGAAAATCTTGATAAAATTTTTGGTAAGAAAGTTGCTGAACTTGTTGATGGTGTCAGCAAACTAGATAAGATAAATTTTAACTCCAAAGAAGAAGCTGATGCTGCAAACTTAAGGAAAATGATTCTAGCGATGAGTAATGACATAAGGGTGTTATTGATTAAGTTAGCTGATAGACGCCATAACCTTACTACCATAAGTGTTCTTAAGAAAAGTAAAGCCAAAAGAATTGCAAGAGAAACGCTTGAAATATATGCACCGCTCGCATTGAGACTAGGCATTCATAATCTATCTACCGAATTAGAAAATTTATCTTTTCAAACTTATTATCCCCTCAGACACTCAATTCTTACTGAAAATATAGACAAAGCTAGAGGTAATCGGAAACTTTTAATGAATAAAATTCAGTCTGAAGTAACTAAGAAACTAAACTCAGAATCTATAAAAAGCCAAACTAAAGCGAGAGAAAAACATGCCTATGGAATATATAAAAAAATGAAATCCAAAGAATTAAGATTCTCTCAAATTCATGACATATTTGGCGTAAGGATTATTACCGAATCAGTAGATTTATGTTACAGAGCTCTCGGTTGTATTCATAATCTCTATAAGCCTATCCCAGGTAGGTTTAAAGATTATATCGCAATACCTAAGTCAAATGGATATCAATCACTGCACACTGCAGTTCTTGGTCCTCATAATTTACCTATGGAGTTTCAAATAAGGACTAATGATATGGATTATCTAGCACAGTCTGGTATCGCAGCTCACTGGGTATATAAATCTAAAACATCAATAACTAAACTATCAAGAGAACAGCAATGGTTAAATAATCTTCTGGATATTCAAAAACAAGCTGGTGACCCTAGTGAACTTTTGGGAAGTATCAGGGAGGACTTAAATCCAGGAAAAGTTTATGTATTTTCATCTAAAGGACAAATTATAGAGCTTCCTAAAAAATCAACATTGATAGATTTTGCATATTCTATACATACTGACTTAGGTAACAAGTACTTGAAAGGATCAGTAGATGGCGAATTTAAACCACCTGATACGATACTTAAAAATGGGCAGAGAATTATAATAAAAAAATCAGAAGTCTCTAAGCCAGATCCAGCTTGGTTAAATTTTGTTATATCAGTTAAAGCGAGAACCTCTATTAGAAACTATCTGAGGAGTATGCATGAAAATGATGCAATTAAGCTAGGGGAAAAACTGCTTAAAACATCATTAGCCGAGCTTCAAATCTCCATTACTGATGTGCCTAAAAAGACATTAGAATTTATATTATCAGAACTGAAATACACTACTATTAACGAACTTTTTAGAGAGATTGGTTTGGGTAATAAAATACCTAAACTAATTGCATTAAGAATGGCACCATCGTTTAAGAAAAATAATCACAATGTTGCGTACGATATTGAAGGCTCCGAGGGTTTAGTAATGTCTTATGCAAAATGTTGTCATCCTATTCCCGGTGATATGATTATTGGATATGCTAGTCAAGGTAAAGGTATAGTTGTTCACAGAAGTAGTTGTAAAAGTATAAAGCACACCAAACCTAATGAGGATAATATTGAATTAAGATGGAGTGAAAATGTTGATAATAATTTCAGTGCCTCTATTATTATAGAAGTAGAAAACGAGAGAGGTGTGCTCGCACAGGTTTCATCAGTTATTGCTCAGAATAATCATAATATAGAGAGTGTTAATTATACTGATAGTCATGATACAGGGCACAATACCATGTTAATCGTAGTTTCTGTTAAAAATACGAATCAGATAAAAAAATTACTTGATAGAATTAAAAAAATTAAAAACGTTTATAAAGCTGAGAGAAAAAGAAGTTAGTTATGGATAAAGCTAAATTTGGGTACAAGGACGTTAACAAATCAGACAAGCCTAGTCGAGTAAATAAGGTTTTTACATCTGTCTCAAATAGATATGATTTAATGAATGATTTCATGTCTTTTGGATTACATAGAATTTGGAAAAAACAATTTATAAAATTATGTCATGTCCAATCAAAAAGGAAAGTTCTGGATATTGCTTGTGGTACTGGTGATATATCAATATCGCTTCATAAAGAAAATCCAAAAATTGATTTGACATGCTTAGACCCTAACCCTGACATGATTAATCTTTGTAAACAGAAGTTTATTAATAAAGGTAATGTTGATATTAATTATGAAATAGAAGGTATTGAAGATTTCCTGCCAACAAAAAAGCAAAGATTTGATTTAATTACAGTTGCATTTGGTTTCAGAAATTTTACTGATCATGATAAAGCATTAGAAAACATCTTTAGTTTATTAGAGCCTGGCGGTTCATTTATAATAATGGATTTCAAGAAACCCAGAGGAAAACTCTTCTCTAAAATATTTGAATTTTATACATTAAATGTTATTCCTAAAATCGGAAAAGTTGTAGCTAACGATGAAAGTAGTTACAGATACTTAGGAGAATCTATACAGACTTACTTTTCACCTGAAGAAATAAAAGATATGCTTAACAAGGTAGGGTTTGTGAATACTAAGATAATTAACTTGCTTGAGGATGTTGCAACTATTCATATCGGACAAAAATCATGAAAGACAAGATAATTACAAGAATAAATAAAATCTTAGAGAATGAAACCTCAAAGAATATATATATTAGTTTATTTAAAGATAAGTTGGCCCAAAAAAAAATTAAGATTAATATTAATGATATAGAATTCGCCATATGCTTAAATTTTGATAGTGACAATATAGTTTTATCTGAGGATGAAGATAAAGTTGATGTTGAGATTACGGGATCATTGGCATCATTTATATTGTATGCATCTACTGGGAGCGAGTTACTCTCATCTAAAATAAAAATTAGTGGAGATGTGGAGACTGCAAATACAATAAATGAGCTGTTCAAGAAAACTGATATTTTAAGGGATATTATTGTTCAAATGATAGGCCAAAAATCTGCCTCTTCATTGTTCTCGATTTTAGATCCCATTAAATCAAAAATAGATCAATCAAGTGCTAAGAATAAAGACGCACTCTCTAAATTTTTAAAATATGATATTGATTTAATACCAACGAAAGAAGATATTAATAATTACATCGATCAAGTTGATGAGATAAAAAGTCGTACTGAAAAACTCTTGGCTAAGATTAAATGAGTAATATTCTTAGAGTTTTTAAAATAATATATCTATTTTTCAAGTATGATATTGATAAATGCTTGATGAGATCACCTAGAATAGGTAATAAAAAATATCTCTTCTTACTTTTACCTTGGAATCTTCTAAGGTTTAATAAGTCTATTGATTTGGCAACGAATATTCGACTTATTTGTGAGGACTTAGGGCCTATATTCGTGAAACTTGGGCAGATGATATCTACTAGGAAAGATTTACTTAGTGATGATATAGCTACAGAACTTGCTAAGTTACAAGATCACGTAAAACCTTTTGATGGTGCAACTGCAAAAAAAATTATTGAAGAAGAATTAGGTCAAAATACAAAAGATATTTTCTTATCATTTCAAACAAAACCTATGGCCTCAGCATCAATAGCTCAAGTACATCCAGCTAAACTTAGAACCGGAGAGGATGTAATTGTTAAAGTTGTAAGACCTGATATTAAAGTCAAGATTATGCAAGATATTTCTCTAATGAAAAAAATTGCATCTTACTTAGATGGTCTATCAAGCGATTTTAAAAGGATGCATCTAATAGATATAGTTAATGATTATGAAATGGTAATTTATGACGAATTAAATCTTATTAAGGAAGCTGCAAATGCAAAACAGATTAGTAAAAACTTTCATAATTCTGATTTTATATATATTCCAACTGTTCACTGCACTTACTTAACCAGTAAGGTAATGGTTATGGAGAGAATTTACGGAACTCCTATTAATGATAAAACCAAATTATCCGAACAAGGAATTTCATTTACAGAGATTGCCGAGAAGTCTGTCGAGTTATTTTTTGTTCAAGTTTTTGAACATAACTTTTTTCATGCAGATATGCATCCAGGTAATATATTTATCCAGAAACATAATCACTCTTTTAGATTTGTACTTGTAGACTTTGGAATTATGGGATCACTGAGCGAGTTCGACAAAAAATATTTAGCAGAAAATTTCATAGCTTTTTTTAATCGTGATTATGCCAGTGTAGCTAGACTTCATGTTGAATGCGAGTGGGTACCAAAAGATACAAACATACCATCACTTGAAAGTGCAATCAGAGAGAATTGTGAATGCATGCTCGATAAACCAATAAAAGATGTCTCACTTAGTGACATAATAGTAGGACTTTTCGATACTGCAAGAAGATTTAAACTTGAAGTACAACCTCAATTAATTTTAATGCAGAAGACACTTCTATATACAGAGGGACTGGGAAGGGAATTTAATCCAGAATTAGACTTGTGGAAAACATCCAAACCTATATTAGAGCAGTGGATGAAAGAGCAAAAAGGACCTAAAGTGATAGCGAAGAAAATTATGAACAATCTTGATGATTATTTAGAAATAATCCCAGAGATACCATCATTTTTTAGAAGAATATCAAACCATTATAGTGGCAACTCCTCTGATCTTACTAAAAACTTCGATCAGTTGAGAGTCATAGAAAAAAAACTTAATTCTAATAAAATAAGAAACCACTATTATTTTTCAATTATTCTTCTTGTAATTATATTTGTTGCTCCTCTGGGTTTTCTTGATATCTATAAAGGAGAAGTTCTGCTATTATTGGCTTCTCTAATGTACATCTCAAAACCTAAATGAATGAAATAGATTTTAATGAGTCATTAAACAAGCAACAGCTAACTGCAGTAAATTGTGATGAGGGAAACAAGCTTGTCCTTGCCGGCGCAGGAAGCGGGAAAACAAGAGTTCTTACTTATAGGGTTGCAAAACTTATTAAAGATTTTAATGTTAGACCATCTGATATTCTTGCCCTAACATTTACAAATAAAGCTTCTAGAGAAATGAAAGAGAGGATTGAGTCCCTACTTAAGATATCATCACAAGGTCTTTGGTTTGGGACGTTCCATGGAATCTGTAGAAGAATATTAAAAATACACTGGAAAGAAGCAGAACTCTCTGAAAGATTTACAATATTAGATTCACAAGACCAACTAAGATTAATTAAAAGAATAATTAAGACCAATAATTTTGATGAAAAGCTATATGATGCTAAATCTATTCAATCATTCATTAATAGAAAAAAAGACAATGGTATAAGAAGTCATAAAATAAATGAAAAAGATGATGAAATATATGTGCTCATCTACAAAGAGTATGAGTCTATTTTAAAGCAGACCCTATCAGTAGATTTCGCTGATTTGATTTTAAAAACATATGAACTACTGTCAAAACATGAAAGCATACTTTCATATTATGTAAAAAGATTTAAACATATCATGGTTGATGAATTTCAAGATACAAATTTATTACAATTTAAATTATTGAAAATTCTCAACAACGATAGTGGATCTATGTATGCAGTTGGAGATGATGATCAGTCTATATATGGTTGGCGAGGAGCTCTAAGTAAAAATATAAAAAATTTTACTGACCAATTTATTGATGTTGAAATTTTTAAGCTAGAACAAAACTATAGATCTACAGATAAAATTCTTGAAGTAGCTAATAGTTTGATAACTCATAATAAAAATAGACTTGGCAAAGAATTATGGACAAATACAAGCAGAGGAGAACAGGTAAAACTTTTTGAAGCTTATAACAACGACGAAGAATCTTCATTTATTGTTGATAAAATAAAAATGCTTGAAAGGGACGGTTACAAGAAGTCTGAAATTGCAATTCTATATAGAAATAATTTCTTATCAAGAAGACTTGAGGAAGAGCTAAATGGTCGAGGTATTCCTTATGTTATATACGGAGGTTTTCGTTTTTTTGAGAGAGCTGAAATAAAGGATATGATTGCATATCTAAGAATAATTGTTAATCCTGATGATGATGCAGCTTTTGAGAGAACTATTAATAATCCACCAAGAGGTATAGGTCAGAAGACTATCGATATCATTAGGACTACTGCAAAAGAGAAGAATTTATCTTTATGGAAAACTATAAAAAACTTTGAACAACAAGACTGTAGCGATATCACAACTAGGGTTAAAATCTCTATCTCAAACTATATTAAAATTATAGAGAGTATAGCTTTAGATATTAATGACTTATCATTAGATGAAATTCTAAAAAGAATATACGAAGATTCAAAATTAAAGTTATATTTTTCAGAACAAAAAGGCGAAGAAGCTATTTCTAAACAGGAGAATATAGAGGAACTTTTTGTGACAGCAGAAAACTTCATAAGAAATAATATTGATAGCGAGAATATTGTAGACGAGTTTCTTGATAATGCTGCTCTAGAAGCTGGAGATTATCAGGCTAAACTTAGTGAAGATCCTATTCAATTGATGACTATTCACTCTGCTAAGGGATTAGAATTTCCAGTAGTATTCCTGACAGGTCTAGAGGAGGGAATATTTCCTAATGAAAATAGAAAAAGTGGTAATGATTTTTTAGAGGAAGAGAGACGACTTTGTTATGTAGCTATCACCAGGGCAATGAAATTACTCTACATTACCCATGCTAATGCAAGATATCTACATGGTTCTTATAATTATTTAATGCCATCTAGATTTATCAATGAAATTCCTTCAGAATTGTTAGATATTATAAAAACTGATAGTCATCACCAAGTTAAAAAAAAATATCCTTCAGATATAAATAGTACCCGCAACACTTCGGGTTTTAAAATTGGACAAAGAGTTAAGCATCAAAAATTTGGTAATGGTGTCATACTAAGCTATGAAGGAGAGGATGATAATCTAAAATTATATATTAATTTTGAAGATTATGGATCAAAATGGTTAGTACTTACATATGCGCATTTAGAATTTTTATAATATGAAACAAAATAGAAGAAAATTTTTTAAAACAATTGGATTAGCTACGGCAGCGTCAATGCTAGGAGTACTAAATCCAAAACAAGTGTCTGCGAGTAAAAAAATAAAATGGAAAATGGTTACTTCATGGCCAAAAAACTTTCCTGGACTTGGTGCTGGAGCTGAGACACTCGCAAGTTATATTAATCAATTATCAGGTGGTAGTTTATCTGTAAAAGTATTTGGAGCGGGAGAATTAGTGCCTCCGCTTGGTGTGTTTGATTATGTATCATCTGGCGGAGCAGAGATGGGACACTCTGGAGCGTATTACTGGAAAGGTAAAACGGCAGCTGCACAGTTTTTTTCATCTGTTCCGTTTGGTATGACCGCACAAGAAATGAATTCATGGTTATACTACGGTGGCGGCTTACAACTCTGGGAAGAAGTTTATAAGGATTTTGATTTAGTACCAAGACCTGCTGGCAATACTGGTGTTCAAATGGGGGGTTGGTTTAACAAGGAAATTAATTCAACTGATGATTTAAATGGTTTAAAAATGCGTATACCAGGATTAGGAGGAGAAGTTTTAGCAAGAGCTGGCGGCACACCATTTACACTTGCAGGTTCAGAAATATTTACATCACTTCAAACTGGTGTTATCGATGCTACCGAATGGGTTGGACCCTATAATGATCGTGCATTTGGCTTACATAGAGCAGCACAATATTATTATTATCCAGGATGGCATGAGCCAGGGCCTACTCTGGAGTGTATTATAAATAGACAAGCATATAATAAGTTGTCAAAGCAGCTACAACAAATAGTAGATATTGCTTGCAAAGCTGCAAATATTGATATGCTTTCAGATTACACGTCTAAAAATTATCAAGCTCTTGAATTTTTTCAAAAAGAGAAAATTTCAATTAAACAATTTCCAAGAGAAGTACTAGTTAAGCTCAATAAAATTAGTGATGATGTTTTACTTGATTTAAGTCTTGAAAATAATATTTCAAAAAAAGTTTATGACTCATATACAAGCTTTTTAAAAAGAGTAAGACCTTGGACGCTTATATCTGAAGACGGATATTTAAGTTCACTTAAGTAAAAGTTGAGGAAGATTTGTTGCGAGTCCTGGTAACATAAACACAGCAACAACTAATAAAATTTGTATTATCAAGAAAGGAAATATACCTTTATAGATGTCAACTGTCTCTACGCTTTTCGGTAGCACACCTCTTAAGTAAAATAGTGAAAATCCGAATGGTGGAGTGATAAATGAGGTCTGAAGAACTAAAGCAATTAATATGCCTACCCATAATGGGTCAAAGCCAAGTGTGAAAAGAGCAGGACCAATTAACGGGATTACAATAAAAATTATTTCTATAAAATCCAAAATAAATCCTAATAAGAACATTATTAGAAGAACAATAGCTAAAGTTAAAAATTTATTATTAGGCAGTTCTATCAGAAATTTATGAATAAACTCCTCACCCTCTAGACCTCTAAAGACAAGAGAAAATAACATAGCGCCAATCAATATCATAAAAACCATACTTGTTAATTTAATAGATTCGTATACACATTTATCAAGAATATTTTTTGATAATGTTTTTTGGAAAAAAGATAATACTATTGCTCCTAATGCCCCAATACCAGCAGCTTCCGATGGTGTAGCTATACCGAATATAATAGATCCTAGTACAATAAACATTAGGCCAAGTGGATATACAATAGATGAAATACTTGTATTTTTTTCAGATGAAATATGTTCAGTTTTTACACATAGCATTTTTAAATAAACAATATATAAAATCGGAAGTATAAGCCCTGGTAAGAGGGCACCTAAAAATAAGTCTGCTATCGTTATACTCTCTGGACTAAAAATTCCCATATTCAGTTGGGCTTGTTGATAAGATGATGACAAAACATCAGCAAGAAGGATTAATACTAGTGATGGAGGTATTATTTGTCCGAGTGTTCCAGCAGCACATATTGTACCAGTAGCTATACTATTAGAATATCCATTCTTAACTAGAACAGGGTAAGTTAGTAATCCTAGTGTAACAACGCTGGCTCCAACGATACCTGTGCTAGCAGCCATAAGCGCTCCAACAACGACTACAGAAATTGCTAGACCGCTATCAGTATTTTTAAAAAGAGCATTCATATCTTTAATAAGATTTTCAGCAATTTTTGTTTTTTCTAAAATTAGTCCCATAAATATGAATAGAGGTACTGCTAGAAGATTTTGATTTCCCATCACACCAAATAATCTATTCGGAAATGCCATAAGGTATGAATAATCAAAAAAATCAAAAGATATTCCAATTAAACCAAAAATAAGCGATACTCCAGCCAATATAAAAGCTACTGGAAATCCACTCAGTAGCAGTAAGAATGTCAAAAGTAGAAAAATTATTACTATGTCCATTTAATTATCTATTTGTTAACTTATCTAACACCTGGATGAATATTAATAAAGAGAATATATATATTGAAGACTTCAATAAAAATACAATTGGTAAGCCTCCCGGTTCGCTAGAACCTTCCAACATAATCCATGATCTTGTAATCATTTCTGTACTTTCATAGAGAACAAATAAACAAAAGGGTATTACAAAAATGTAGAGCCCAATCTTATCAATTAATTTTCTATTATCTCTACTTAACTTGCTCGACACTATATCAATTCTGACATGCGCATCATCTTTTAAACACAATGAGACTCCAAAAAGAAAAATAAAAGCATGCATATACATAACTAGCTCTTGAAGAAATATAAAGTTGATATTGAACAAATATCTCATAACAATATTTATTAAAACAACAGTAAACATTAAATAAAAGAAGTTAATTGTAAGGTATTTTGTGTAATTATTGACTAGTTGTGTGAATTTCATTTACAAGCAATCCTGCTTTTAATTATTCTCTCAAAAGTTGTAGGATCTTTTATATGTGTAATCTCTCCTACTTTTGGGAAAATCATATCTACTAATCTAGATAAATAAAATCTTAGTCCAGCCGCAATCATCGCGCTATTAAGATATTTCCTCTCATTGGACGTAAGGCATCTTATACTATTATAACTATCAAGAAGGCTATTGTACTTTCCATTATTAATGGATCCATCTTTATTTGTGCACCAGTCATTTATGATCACAGCCAGTTCATATATAAAAGGACCATGGAATGAATAATAATAATCTATTATTCCCGTAACTTTATTACTTCTCCCCAAAACATTATCTCTGAATAAATCTGAATGGATTATTCCTTGGGGGAGGTTTAATTCAAATATTTTCTTAAACGCTCTGCGTGACTTACTTAAAAGTTTATATTGATTTTTTGATACATGAGTTTTTATTTTATTCATATTTTCATCAACCCATTTAACATCTCTGCTATTTGAAATTTTATTATTATAGTTTTTACTAGCAAGATGAAAGCTCCCTACAATATTACCAATTGATTTGCACAGAGAAATATTTGTTGAAGTAATAGTCTTACCATTTAATCTTTCCATAATTGAACAAGGTTTTGATTTAAATGTAGATATAACCTCACCTTTTTTTGTAAGCATTATCTCAGGAGAGCATAGGCCATTAATTGAAAAGAAATTCATCAATTTAAGGTATTTTTTGGCTTTAGCTTTAGTTATGTCCTCAAATATTGTTATTACATATTTACCTTTTGTTGTGACTAAAAAATAATTTGTATTAGTTATTCCGTCAGAAATACCCTTGTAGGATACTAACGACCCAATATTATATCCGGACAGTAGCTTTGAAACTTCTTTAGCACTGAGATTTGTGTATACAGACATGTAATTATGATATATAACTTTTAATGAACAAACGATATCTAAATTCAAATGGTTTTCCAAGTAAAAAATAAAGATAATTTTATTATTGTTGATGGCTCATCTTATCTGTATAGGGCTTATTATGCATTACCTAACCTCAAAACATCCTCAGGGCTTCACTCTGGAGCTATTCATGGTTTTGCAAATATGCTAAATCGAATAATAAGTGAATGTGATCCCAAATATTTACTCATGGTATTTGATGCTAAAGGAAAGAACTTTAGACATTCTATATATGATTTATATAAAGCAAATAGGAGTCAAATGCCAAGTGAATTATCTGAACAAACTGGACCTATAATAGATTTAGTAAAAGCATATGGAATTAAAGTTTTACAAGAGGAGGGTGTTGAAGCAGATGACGTTATTGCTTCTGCTGTGAAACAAATAAATATAAAAAATACACAAATAATAGTTTCATCTGGAGATAAAGACTTAGCTCAACTTGTTACAAAGGATGTTGTCTTAATGAATAATTTTGACTCCAGGATTTTAGATATTGAGGGTGTTGTTGAAAAATTCGGTGTTAAGCCAGAACAAATATTTGATTATTTATGTTTAGTAGGTGACACATCAGATAATATTCCCGGTGTTCCAAAAGTAGGACCTAAGACAGCAACAACTCTTCTAACCAAATATAAAAACCTAGCTGGTATTTTTAAAAATATAAATGAACTCAAGGGTAAGTTAAAAGAAAATATTGTAAATTCTAAAGAAACAGTTGAGTTAGCAAAAAAGCTTGTAGCTCTAAAATCTAACCTTCCGTTGAACTTGAAAGAGAATCAATTACTTTTTGGCAAGCAAGATAAAGCATCGTTAGAGAAAATAATCACTAAATATGAGCTTAAATCATTATCTAATCAATTGAAAATAAAAGCTGTTAAAAAGAAAATTAAAAAAAATTATCAATTAGTTAGTTCAATTGATCAAGTAAGAACGATTATTGAAGAGTGTAAAAAAGAGAAACTATTTGCATTTGATACTGAAACAACATCATTGGCTTTTAATGAAGCTGAGTTAGTAGGTTTTAGTATCGCTTATAAAAATAATCATGGGTTCTATTTTCCATTAGGACATAATTGTTCACCTGAAAGAAATTTACCTTTCAATGAGACTATTGCAATTTTACAAGAATTATTTCGTGATAAGAATATTACCGTCATCGGCCAGAACTTTAAATATGATATGAATGTTATGAAAAAATATTCTATTGAGATAAAGAGTTCTGTTGAGGATACTATGCTGATGTCGTATGTCCTTAATTCATCAGGGAAGCATGATCTAGGAACTTTATCATCAGTATTACTTGACCATTCCGCAATATCATATGAGGACGTTGTCGGCAAAGGTAAAGATCAAGTTTCATTTGCAGATATTGATCTTGATAAAGCTAAAGAATATGCTTGCGAAGATGCAGATCTTACTTTTCTTTTATTTGAAAAATTGAAGGACAAACTCACAAAAGATAAACGACTGTACGAAGTTTATCAAAACATTGAAATTAAATTAATGAAGATTATCGCTGAAATGGAATATTTGGGCGTATCTATAGATAATCATGAGCTTGAAAAACAATCAAAAGACTTAGCTACAAGAATTGATAAGATTGAGAAAAAAATATATAAACTATCTGGGCGTGAATTTAATATAAGTTCGCCTAAGCAGATTCAAGAAATATTTTATGATGAACTAAAACTACCTGTACTTAAGAAAACTCCAAAAGGGCAACCTTCTACAAATGAAGATGTTATGACTCAGTTGGCTGAGGAACATGAATTACCAAGCTTAATTCTGTCTTTTAGAAATCTTTTAAAATTAAAAAACACATATACCGATAAACTAGGAGCAGAAGTATGTACAATTTCAAAAAGGCTTCATACATCATACAACCAGACCATTACTATCACGGGTAGATTATCATCATCCTCTCCGAATCTTCAGAACATACCAATAAAAACAGTTGACGGTAAAAAAATACGATCTGCTTTTGTACCCAGGAAAGGATTTAAGATATTTTCAGCTGATTATTCACAAATTGAGCTAAGAATTATGGCACATTTATCAGATGACCCTGAGATGATTAAAAGTTTTGTCAACGGTGAAGATATTCATTCTTCAACTGCTCAAAAAGTTTTTAATACAAAAGGGGATCCAAATCCTGATGAAAGAAGAGCTGCAAAAGCAATTAACTTTGGTCTTATTTATGGAATATCTGCATACGGTTTAGCTCGCCAGTTGAAAATTGATAATGTAGAGGCTAAAAACATTATTGATACATATTTCTCAAAATACAAAAGAGTTAGGCAGTATATGGACGAGCTGAAAGAGACTGCCAAAAATCAAGAGTATGTGGAGACTATGTATGGAAGAAGAATCTTTCTTCCTAATATATCACATTCTAATTTTCAAGTAAGAAGTGGTGCTGAGAGAACTGCCATCAATGCTCCAATACAAGGAACAGCAGCTGATATTCTCAAGCTTGCAATGATTAGAATAAATAATTGGTTTGATGAAGAAAAAATATCAAATGTTTTTATGATTATGCAAGTTCATGATGAGCTTGTTTTTGAAATTAAAAAGGATGATATTCCAAGCTCGGGTTTAAAAATATCCAACTTAATGACTAATGTTGAGGCTTTAAAAGTTCCTTTGGTTGTAAATACATTTCACGGCAACTCTTGGAGGGATATCTAAAACTAGATAGATTGCACTATATTAATATTTCGTTATAATTAGCCCAATGAAATTTCACAGCGGACTAATAAGTTACATATTTTTAGCTATTATCCTTATAAACCCTGCATATTCTGATGTTGAAAAGGGGAAAGAGTTATCTGCGTCATGTGCCGCGTGTCATGGCAATGAGGGCGTATCATTAAACCCAGTCTGGCCCAAATTAGCTGGTCAGAACCCTAAATATCTAGCATCCCAATTACATGAATTCAAAAAAGGTCCTGAAGGTAATAGAAATAATGCAGTTATGTATGGAATAGCAGTCAACCTGTCTGAACAGGACATAAACGATCTTTCTGAATACTATTCATCTTTAAAATCATCAGTAGGTTTAACAAAAGATGAATATTTAGACTTAGGACGAAATCTTTATCGTGGCGGTAACATGGAAATTAAAATGCAAGCCTGTATGAGCTGTCACGGTCCAAATGGACAAGGAAATTATGCTGCGGCAATTCCAATGCTATCAGGTCAACATGCTCAATACACATATCAACAACTTAAAAATTTTCAAACATCTATGAGGTCAAACGATTATAATAAGATGATGAGAAACATTGTCCACAGAATGACTGATGAGGAAATGAAAGCTGTAGCAAGCTATATTGAAGGCCTTTACTAATGTTTAAAATTAAACATTTTATCTATGTATTATTTCTCTCTGTGCTTATGGCGCAAGGCGCATATGCTCAGAAGTACATTCAAATCTCTACAGAAAAACAACAAGAATCAAAAGATATAATCATTTATGAGTTCTTTTGGTATGGTTGCCCTCACTGTTATAATCTCGAACCTACGATGGATAGAATTGAAGCGGACCTAGATAAAGATACGAAAATTGTAAAAGTACCTGTTGCACTAAGGGACAGTTGGCTTCCACATGCAAAACTTTATTATGCTTTAAAACAAATGGGAAAAATTGATGATATTCATAACTTAATTTTTGAGGAAATTCACATCGAAAATAATCGCTTAAGTAGTGAGCAGCAGATAGTAGACTTCTTAAGCAAGTTTGATATAAATATAGATGAATTTAAACAGCTGTATAATAGCTTTGGAACTGAAGCGCGTGTAAAGAAATCTAGTAACCTTGCTAGAAAATATCAAATTAATTCAGTACCTACTATTATAGTGAATGGAAAATTCTTAACTAGTGGTTCATATGTCTCAAGTTATGATGAATTATACAGCGTTGTTAATTTATTAGTTGAACGAGAAAGAAACAGTTTATAGGAGAGTAAAAAATGACAGCAAAAATTATTAGCGGAAGAGAGACTGCAGAACACATACTTGAAAAGGAGCTTTCTAAAAAAGTAGAAGTTTTAAAAACTAAAAATATTATCCCTAATCTAGTTGTGATATTAGTTGGAGATATGAAAGCTTCTGCTAGTTATGTTAAGCAAAAAGAAAAATTCGCTGAAAAAGCTGGAATTAAATCTGAAGTAAGAAGATTTGAGTCAGATATAAGTGAGAAAGATATACTCTCTGAAATAGATAAAATAAATAATGATCCACTCATACATGGTGTAATTGTCCAATTACCATTACCTGATCATATTTCCGTTGCTAAAGTATTAAACAGTATTCATCCAAGTAAAGACGTTGATGGCTTCACTCCAAATAATGTTGGAAAGTTATTCCTTGGCGAAGACACACTGGTATCTTGTACACCAAAAGGAATTATGCAAATGTTAAGAATTTCAGGAACAGACCTAAATGGTAAGAACGTAACAGTGATCGGAAGATCTAATATTGTAGGAAAGCCAGTTTCTATATTATGTCAATCGGAGAATGCGACAGTAACTATGTGCCATTCACGTACTAAAGATTTAAATCATAAACTTTCTGATGCCGATGTAATTATCGTTGCTGTAGGTGTACCCAAGTTTATTTCAGGTGATCAAATACCTAATGGCGCAGTTGTAATAGATGTTGGTATTCATAATATAGACGGTAAACTTTGCGGTGATGTAGATTTTGATTCAGCCAAGGAAAAAGCCTCGGCTATAACACCGGTTCCGGGAGGAGTAGGACCAATGACAGTATGTGCCTTAATTGAAAATACTATCATTGCAGCTGAGAGAATACATAGCGCCTGAGAAGATTCGAACTTCTGACCTTTAGCTTCGGAAGCTAACGCTCTATCCAACTGAGCTACAGACGCAAAAAAATATTCAAATAAGTTACTTTTCAAGTATAATCTACTGGAAATAAAAATTGAGGGAAAATATGAGCGGTACAACATCAGATAAAGAATTCTATAAAATATTTAGTTATGTAAGTTTATTCATCATTGCTCTAGCTATAATCATAGCTATTCTATCTAATGTTTTTGCTTCATCTGTCGAAAATGATAACTATAATAAAGTTAAGGAAAAAGCTATCCAAGAACGCTTAGCATCACCGGAAAAAATAAATTTAGCAAGTAACCCTACATTTAAGTCTGAGGTAATAGAAGTTTCTTCAGCTAAATCTGGCAAGGATATTTATAATTCAGTATGTATGTCATGTCATATGAGTGGTGCTGCAGGTGCACCTATAACTGGAAAAGCCGACCAGTGGTCTGAAAGATTAGCAAAAGGAAATGATACTTTATACAGCAATGCGATTAATGGAATAGGTGTGATGCCTGCTAAAGGTGGACTGATGTCACTTACTGATGATGAGGTAAAGTCTGCTGTTGATTATATGCTTGAACAATCAAACTAGTTCATTTATTTAACTTCTCTTCTAATTCTTCCAATTTTTTTCGTGTTTTAAGGAGAACCTCTTTTTGGATATCAAATTCCTCTCGTGTCACTACTTCGATTCTTCTGAGATAATCGTTTAAAAGAATTTTAAGATTATCCTTCAGGTCATCTTTTACAGCCTCTGCATTTTTGGGAATTATACTAAGGATACCATCAACCAATTCTTTAAATTTATTATTTTTCATTTTGCACTCCTTTGATGCACATTTTTTGTGCAAGATTTAGATCCTATACTCATTATAAAGAAATTTACGAATGTTTACTTTACTACTTGTATTATTAATATATCATACACCCAATATTATTAGGGAAACACTCATATTTTTATATGTAAATAATAATATTAACAGTTGGCACAGTTTATGCATATCTACTATTGATAGCTTTACTATTTGTCATTGATAAATGTCGACTATCACAAAATAACTAAATATAACCATTTTACGAAAGGGAGATATAAATGAAAAAATTAATTAAATCATCTCTATCTGTTGCACTAGCGACATTGATGTCAATTTCAATGTTTGCACAAGCTGGTGAAGCAGTTGCAGATGATCACAGTAGCGCAGTAAGCTATAACATAGGTTACATGTCTGAATACTGGTACAGAGGATACTACATGTCAGAATCATCAGTAAGTTTTGGTGCTGATGTTGAAATGGGTAATTTCTATGTTGGTACTTGGTGGGCCGATGTTGATAAAGGTGTAGAATATGATATCTATGGTGGATATAATTTCTCACTAATGGGCATTCCAATGTATGCTGGATTTACTGGATATTACTATTCAGATAATTTTGATAGTGATTACCAAGAGATTAACATAGGTGCTGATATGGGCTTTATGTCTATTGATGCTGCTGTTGATGGTGAGTATCAACTTGATGCTGGTGATCAAGGTTATCAACACTATACAATTACTGTTCCACTATCTTTTGTTGGTTTACCTATTGATTACCAATATCAAACATGGACCGGTGAGGCAATTACAGGACATAACCACGAACTCCATTATGGAATGACAGTAAGCGGAGTTGATGTTGGACTTATGGTTGGAAGAAACATAGATACAAGTCATGCTGCCGGCCTAACGGACAATGATGATTCAACATATGCAAACTTTACTTTAGGGTATAGTTTCTAAATAATTTAGTTTATAATTTGTGATAGGAGACATTTAACAATGAAATTAGTAATAGCAATTATCAAACCATTTAAATTAGATGAGGTAAGAGAAGCTCTATCAGGAATAGGGGTTACTGGAATTACCGCAACTGAAGTAAAAGGGTTTGGAAGGCAAAAGGGCCATACGGAACTTTATAGAGGTGCTGAATATGTGGTTGATTTTCTACCGAAAATTAAGCTTGAAATTGCTGTTAATGATAACCTTGTTGATCAAACAATCGAGACTATCTTGTCATCTGCCAGTACAAGTAAAATTGGCGATGGAAAGATTTTTGTTCTTGATATTCAAGAAGCAATACGTGTTCGTACCGGAGAAAAAGGTCCAGAAGCTCTTTAATTAAACTTTTTTAATTAGGAGATTGCAATGGAAGCTTTAGAAGGTAAAGTAATTGAACTTGCTTATGCTTTAGATACATTCTATTTTCTAGTCATGGGAGCCTTTGTCATGTGGATGGCTGCAGGTTTCACCATGTTAGAATCCGGTCTTGTCAGAGCAAAAAATACAGCTGAAATTCTTACAAAAAATATTTCGTTATATTCAATATCGGTAATCATGTATATGATTGTGGGATATAATTTAATGTATCCAGGTGGAGGCACAGGTGTTATTCCTGAGCTATCATTTTTTCTAGGTGCAGACAATACAGCTGAGGCTGTGATCGCGAGTGGTGGAGATGTTTATTACTCATCAATATCGGATCATTTCTTTCAGGTAGTATTCGTAGCAACAGCCTGTTCAATTATATCAGGCGCAGTAGCGGAAAGAATGAAACTATGGCCATTTCTACTTTTTTGTGTAGTAATGACAAGTGTTATTTACCCGGTTCAAGGTTACTGGAAATGGGGTGGCGGGTTCTTAGATGAAGCTGGCTTCTCTGATTTTGCTGGATCTGGTGTCGTACATTTATGCGGTGCAGTTGCAGCTTTAGCTGGTGTACTTGTACTAGGTTCTAGAAAAGGTAAATACACAGATGGTAAAGTAAACGCTATGCCAGGTGCTAACCTGCCACTTGCTACTCTTGGAACATTTATTTTATGGTTAGGTTGGTTCGGGTTTAATGGCGGCTCTGAATTAATTATCTCTAATGTTGCAGAGGCTAATGCGGTATCTATGGTATTTGTTAATACCAACTTAGCAGCAGCTGGTGGCGTCATGGGAGCATTATTACTATCCAAGGTAATGTTTGGTAAATCAGACCTGACAATGGCATTAAACGGTGCTATAGGCGGCTTAGTATCTATTACAGCTGAACCATTAGCTCCAACACCAGGACTTGCTTTAATCATAGGAGCAATTGGTGGATTATTAGTAGTAATGTCAATTGTTATGCTTGATAAAATGAGAATAGATGATCCTGTTGGCGCAATTTCTGCACATGGAACTTGTGGTATTTGGGGATTATTGGCCGTAACTCTTACTGGTGGATCTCTAGGAACTCAAATCTATGGCGCTTCAATGATTATACTTTGGACATTTGTTACAAGTGTAATTGTTTGGTACGTCATAAAAATGTTCTTTGGTTTAAGAGTAACAGAAGAGGAAGAACAAGATGGTGTAGACATATCTGAGTGTGGATTAGAGGCATACCCAGAATTTAGTAAAGCTACAGGCATTAAACCTTCGGTTTACCCTGAGCAATAATCATATATCCTAAGGGAGCGTAGCGATAGCTACGCTCTTTTAGCTTTCAAGAAACTCCATGTCCCAGTAGGATACAATGGCATTGGAAAGCTAGAAATAATGATATCTCTGAGACCAATACTTTCATATTTTTCAACTAATGGCTTGATAACAGTTTTCATATCTTTTATTGGTGAACCTGATTGTTGAATTAAGACTCCATTTTTCTTAAGAGAATCATTACATACTCTTATAAATTTTTTAGAAAATAAGACTTTTGCATCACCTACAGGATCGGTGGAATCAACAATTATAGAGTCGTATTTGATTTTATTATTCTTTAGAAAAATCATTCCATCATCAATAACCAGTTTGATTTTTTTTAACTGCTTTTTTGTGAGCTTAAAGTTTTCAGGGAAATATTTTTTTGAGATATTTACTACTGTATTATCTATTTCAACAACTGTTACTTCTGTGATATTTTCTTTTCGTGCCAACATACTTGCAATACCATAATCTCCTCCACCTATAATCAGTATTTTCCTTGCATTTTTTGGTGTTAGACTAAGGGCTTCATTGTGATAAAAATCTTGGTTCTTTTGAGACAACATAAAACATCCATCGAGATATAGCACATTCCCATACTTGTTTGTCTTTATGATTTCAATATTTTGATATTTACTTTGACATTGATATAAATATTTCTCATACTTTATACCAATTGATATGCCGCTTGCATCATCATACTCATAATATATTTTTTTTATGCTCATTAACTTGTCATTTTTAAATTTATATTGATTATATTTAACTTTTTATATTATGCAATTAGACCATAAACATCTTGTTTTAAGAGCTGAAGTAAATGACTGCCCTGCCGAGGATTCTCTCCATGAAATACTTGATTGGATGAAAACCTTAATAAGAAAAATTGATATGAAACTAATGCAGGGGCCTGCAATTAGTTATGTTGATCAACCTGGTAACCGCGGGACAACATGTATGGCATTAATAGAAACTAGTCATATTGTTATACATATATGGGATGAACCTAATCCAGGATTAATACAATTGGATATCTACAGCTGTAAGGAATTTAATTTAGAGATTGTCATGAATCATATTAAAGAATATTTTAATGTTTTAAATATGCAGTATAAATTTCTTGATAGAACAACTGGTATGAAAATTATTGATGAGAGCTAAATTAAGATACTGCATTTGTATATTTTATCCTTGCGCTTATCATGTCTATTAGAAGACACATTTTTCTATACAAAACACCGTTCACTTTATAGTTTGCTTCAGATATAAAATCAACTCTATTAGCTGACAGTAATTCAGCACAAACCTTTTTTTGTTCTGCGCTATTTTTAGGATACACTGAAATAGCATGTCCATTCTGCTTTTTTATTAACGCCATACTTGGAACATCTGTGAGGCCGTCACCAATGTAAATCATATTTTCAAATGGTATAGGTCTAGCCTCTTCGGGCATATGACTATTAATTGACTCTGAAAGCCTCTCTTTTCCTTTATTTATTCTAAAAAGGAATTGTGTCTTTGCTGTATCTGTAACTACTATTTTTGGAAAAGTAGCATTTCCATCATTATCAAAATAATATTGTGAACCAAAAATGTTTGTTAATTCTTTTCTTATAGCTATAGCATCTAATATTTCATGATGCCCAGCTGAAATCACATAATGTGAGATATTAATATTCTTATGATTAGTTTTTATATATTTATTGATGTTTTTAAACCAATCTTTTACACCAGCAAAATATTTTATTTTATCTGCCATAGCAATAAACTCTTCTTTTGTAATCTTAATACCAATCTTTTCAGCATGACTAATTAGCTCTCTCATATATATCATCATAATTTCACCATCTGTTTTTTTTGCTTCAAGTAAAATCTTTGCCCAAAATTCTTTTGAATTAATTTTTAGTCTTGGAATTATTGTATATTCTTGCATTGTCTTAGGAGTTAATGTCCCATCAAAATCATAGACCAGTGCTATAGTATTCTGTTTCATTACATTCTATCCATTGGTTTTATATCCAGCACTTCGAGACCGCTGATTATAATTTTATCTACACATTTTATTAGGGTAACTTTTTCACCTTTCGTAGAAGATGCAATGATTTTAGTCTCTGCATAGTATGAGTGAAATGTCTGAGCAACTTTATATAAATAGTTTGTTATTATGTCTGGCCTTATCATATTTATAGCTTTATCCATTGTATTCTGAAAACTATTGATTAATTCGATAAGCTCAATTTCATTTTTCGTATTTAAGTTATCAAGATTGTCCTTTTCAACAGAAGCATTATCCAAATCATTAATAATTTTTGTAATCCTAGCATGAGCATATTGAATGTAATAAATTGGATTATTTTTATTTTTTTTGATTGCAAGATCTACGTCAAATTCTAAATGCTGCTCCTTCTTTTTTGTTAAATAAAAGTATTTCGTAGCATCAGGTCCAATTTCATTAACTAAATCTTGTATTGGATAAAAATCACCACTTCTCGTAGACATTGAGATAGACTTGCCAGACATAATAAGATTAGCAAATTGTACCAGATGTATTTGCAATCTATTTTCTACATCATATTCCAATGCTTTCATGGCGTTTGTAAGTCTTACTGCGTAATCATGGTGATCAGCTCCCCAGATATTTATAAGAATGTCATGATTTTCAAACTTGTGAACATGGTAGGCAATATCAGTTGCAAAGTATGTCATATCACCATTACTTTTAATGAGAACCCTGTCTTTGTCCTCACCAAAAGACGTATTTCTAAACCATAAAGCTCCATCCATTGTATAGCTTAAATTACTATCATCTATTTTTTTTAGGACAGTCTTTAATAAGCCCGATTCATATAAATCACTTTCATTAAACCAACTATCAAAATTAATATTAACCGAAGATAAATCTTTTTTAATATAGTTTTCTATAATCTCATTAACTAATGACTTTCTTATCTTTAAGTAACTATCGATACTTTTGATATAAGTAATTAATTCATCTATCGGATTATCTAATAAAGATAAAACTTTCTCTTTATCAATATTTTCAAGATTATTTTTTATTAATTTTGATACGTCATTAACATATGAGCCCTTATATGTTACTAATCGACCTTCAGAGTCATCTCTTTCATCACTAAAAATATGATCTTTCTTTCCAAGGTGGCATAAGATAGTACTTATTAATAATAAATCTATTTGTCTTCCAGCATCATTGACATAATATTGGCGAGTAACATTATGTCCTATTAATGACATAAACCTAGCTGTGGTATCACCCACAATCATGCCCCTTCCATGCCCAATATGCAATGGT
This sequence comes from bacterium, assembly GCA_029979505.1. Taxonomy (GTDB): domain Bacteria; phylum Pseudomonadota; class Gammaproteobacteria; genus CACLCV01. The sequence goes on from JAPOHH010000004.1 coordinate 44,014, forward strand.
CCTGTTGGATTAGCTGAGACATACTCGACATGAATATTTTTTCTATTTTTCACCTTATCGAAAATTAAATTATTTTTAATTATTCTATTGAGTTCTTGAAATTTATTTGATTTTGTAATGAAGAAGTTTATATATCCAGGAGAGGCTATGTCGATTTTTTCAACATCAATAATATTTTCTAAATGATTAACTATTTCTTTTGCTATGAGCATTGGATTCTTTTTAAGAATCTTTGCCAGCCTCATAGCTATATTTGTGTAAAGGTCACCATGGGAACTATCAGTAGTTTTATTAACTTCAATATTTATCTTGTTAATATCATTATAAGATTCATAAAGCTTTTTTAGAGCTTTATTTATTTCAATAATTATATGTTCTTTCATTATTGTGTCGGATCAATATCGATATACCATTTAATTTTACTATCTATGCTGGCTAAGTATAACTTAATTCTAGTTATATGTTCCGATAAAAGCTTGTGACTTTTTGATCCAACTATTATTTGATAGGAATATGTATTATTTTTTTTGAATGTTTCAGCTGGAGAAGGCCCATAAACAAATACAGATTTATTTTTTTTAAATTTCACTATTTCTGCAAGTAGCGACTTAGGCTTAAATCTATTGGCAGCTGATATATTTATTATTCCTATATGACTATAGGGTGGCAGATTAACGCTTTCACGTTCTTTAAGAGCAACTTTGCTGAATTCTTCGTATCCCTCTTTAAGAATCTTTAATAATAAACTATGCTTGGGATTGTTAGTTTGAATGATTACATTTCCTTGTGATTTTTGTCTACCTGCTCTTCCAGAAACTTGTGTAATTAACTGTCCTGTCTTTTCTAGTCCCCTAAAGTCTGTGCTATATAATCCAGCATCAATATTAATTATTCCAACGAGTGATATATTTGGAAAATCATGTCCTTTAACAATCATTTGTGTTCCTACGAAGATATCAATTTTATTATTAGTAGCACTTTCAATAAAACTTGTTAAGTCCTTCTTAGATGAAATATTGTCACTATCTATTCTTAATACCCTTTTATTTGGAAATAATTCTTTTACTTTATTTTCTAATCTCTGTGTACCAACACCTAGAGGTACTAAAGATGGGTTTTCACAACAAGTTTTAACAGATTCAAAATTCTGACTAAATTCGCATTGATGACATATTAGCCTTTCAACATTTTTATGATATGTCATGATAGTATTGCATTTTGGACATTTAACAATAGTTTTACATTCACTACAAAGCACTGTATTACTAAAACCTCTTCTACCAATAAAAAGTATTATTTTCTTGTTTTTACCTAATTCAGATTTCATTTTATCCTTAAGAGTTTTTGATAAACCTTCATCTGGTTTATCGACAGAGGTATCAACAATTGTAATTAATGGCATTTTTGATTTATGAAATCGATTAAGTAATTTATATTGCTTATATTTTTTTATATTAATATTATGAAGGGACTCAAAAGATGGGGTAGCACTTCCAAGAATAACAGGACAGTTAAAATTTTTAGCTCTAACAATACTTATGTCCCTAGCATTGTATTTAAATTTTTCATTTTGTTTATATGATTGATCATGTTCTTCATCAACGACAATCAGTTTTAAATTTTTAAATGGTAAGAAAACTGCTGATCTCGTTCCAATAACTACTAGCTTTTCTTCCTCTCTACATGCTTGGCAAACTCTAAACTTTTGTGTTGGTGTCAAGTGTGAATGATATTCAATCGGCTTTGTTGTCATATATTTTTGAAACCTTGCTACAGTCTGGGGGGTTAGATTAATTTCAGGAACTAATATTAGAACTTGAGCATTTTCTTCAAGTAAAGATGAAGTAAGATATGTGTAAATTTCTGTTTTGCCTGAACCTGTTACTCCCTGAATATAGTTAACTTGATATTTGTTGATATTTTTATTAATACTTTTTGCAACTTTGAACTGCTCATCATTAAGGACTAAACTGTCTGGTTTTAATATTTCACTATGTTCATATTTACTCTTCGGCTCAGGTTTGTTTTTTCGTTTTATGGGCGTTAAAGCACTAAATAGAACTTGACCTAGGGGATAATGGTAGTAATTTGAAGCCCATCTTGAAGTTTTTAGCAACTCCGATGACAGTGTTGGTGTATGATCAAGTAGTTCTTGGATATCTTTAATTTCATAGGAGCCTTTTCTATCTACATTATCAAAAAACTTAACAATGATACCTATTCTAATTGACCTGCCAAACGGAACGACTACTCTTGAACCTACTTTGGCATTGACATGGGTGCATCTATAGTCAAATAGTTTGTTAACTGGGACATCTAATGCTACAGATACAAATTTATACATATCGAGTAGTATAAACTATGTTTAACAGGGCTTTTATCATTATAAGAAGTGAGTTTATCCACAGAATCTGTGGATAAATCTGTGGACAAATCTCATTTAAAATGAAAATCCCTAAACGTAATACTGCTCCCCTCAAATTGTTCAATTTATAGTCAAATTAATATTCCTATATATATCAATAATATATAAAGTAAATAATTAGTTTGATTTATATAAATGATTATAAACATATGATTATAGTTATCGTTATACTGTCAGCTTACACTGTTAATAAATGCTCTATAATGGGGCTATTTATAGTTAAATTTAACATTCGTCTATGTATATCACATGATGTATTCTTGTAATATTAGATAAATATGGATATTACTAAACAAATTCTTAGATTAAATTATGCTGGATTGCCAATTGGATGGGTTTCCTATCAAACTGCAGTTAGGCTGTATTGTAATAATCAAGTCACTTATGAATGTGGTAATAGTTCACTGCTTATAAGAGGAGGCTCCAGTAGGATATCTGGGGCACAAAGTACTATTCTTATAAATTCCATTGTTGCAACAAAGAACTACAATAAAATTTCATATTCTGATTATATACCTCCATTAACTAATACTACTCTTTTTAAGAGAGATGCATCAACTTGCTTATATTGTGGAGAATCCTTTTCACTTAAAAGTTTATCTAGAGATCATATTGTACCCTTATCTAAAGGGGGACAAGATAGCTGGATGAATACTGTTACTGCATGTAAAAGATGTAATAATCATAAAGCTAATAAGACTTTGGATCAGTCTGGAATGGCCTTACTTGCAGTTCCTTTTGTACCCTCAAGAATAGAATATTTAATCCTCAGAGGAAGAACAATTCTGGCAGACCAGATGGAATTTTTATTGTCACATGTACCTAAATCTAGTTTAATACGCAAAAGGTATACACAAGGGTGAACAGATGTCTAAAATAACTATCTTGGTTAATCTAGGTACGCCAGATCAGCCATACGAGAAACAGGTTAGAACATATTTGAAAGAGTTCTTGTCTGATAAATTCGTTATTAGACTACCCCGCATTTTTTGGCTAACATTATTAAATCTTGTAATATTAAGAACAAGACCTAAGAAGAGTGCTGAATTATACAGAAAAGTCTGGACCGAGTGGGGATCACCTCTGCTTTTTCATACATATGCTCAGACAGGGCAATTAAGAAAACTAAGCGAAAAAATGGAATTAGACTCTCACTTTGATACAGCAATGAGATATGGCAATCCATCTATTAAAAAAGTACTCTACCGAGCAATTGACAATGGCTATAAAGAAATTACTATACTACCCATGTTTCCTCAATACTCAACTACCACGACTTTATCAATTTTCGAACTTATAAAAACATTAATAAAAAAAGATAAAAAAAAGTTTTCTGGAATTAAAATAAATGCTGTAAACAGTTTTCATGATCATAAACTATATATAAAAGCATGTGCACAAAAAATTATCTCTACACAAAAGACCTTAGATAAACCTGATGTTCTTTTATTTTCTTTTCATGGTATTCCAGAATCATATATTGGTGATTATGAACCTTATCAAAAAGAATGTATAAAAACTGCAAAGCTGATTGCAACAGAATTAAATCTTAATAATAATGAATATGAGATTGCTTTTCAGTCAAGGTTTGGAAAAGCAGAATGGATTAAACCCTATTTGTCTTCAAGACTAGAGGAACTTCCAAAAGAGGGCATTAAGAATATACATGTTTTTTGTCCTGGATTTTCATCTGACTGTTTAGAGACAATAGATGAAATAGGCAGGGAATCAAAAGAGGATTTTATGGAGCATGGAGGTGAGAACTTTAATTTTATTCCATGTCTCAACAGTGATGAAATATTCATAGAAGCATTAATGGATATACATACATCACCCGATGTAATTATTTTATAACTTATATGATTTAAGCTTCTTTTTAATGGTATTACACTTTAAGTTTGCATATTTAGGATATCCATCATGATAACTAGGATAATCCTCGCCTTGTATTAAATTTGATATGTATTTGTTACAAGTTTTTGTTATTTCTATTCCATTTGCTCTAATATAATTAGTAGGTAATTTTTTTTCGATATTTGCTACATTATCGAGTTTTGTAGATCCTATTGACCAATTATATTTACTTTTGCTGGTCGTAGCTTTTATAGTCAACATAATGTCACCTATGTTTTTTTTTGCATAAGCTATTGATGACAAACCCAGTTTATATGCTTGATCTACGTCAATTTTTGATGCAATGTGCCTCGCTGCTCTTTGTAAGTAATCAGCGACTGCCCAATGAACTTTGTAGTCAAGATTAGTATTAATAATAGAGGATAATACTGGTGCAACTCCACCTAATTGTGAATGCCCTAAACTATCTTTAAGACCACTGTCACTTAAAAATTGACCCTTTCCATTTTTGATACCTTCTGATGCAACTATTACGCAATATCCGTACTTATTGACGGCTTCTTTCACTTTTTTTAGGAAATATTTTTCATTAAATTTAATTTCAGGAAACAATATTATATGAGGTGGATCTCCTGCTTTGTTCTTAATTACGCCTGCAGCAGCAGCTAGCCATCCAGCATGCCTGCCCATTACCTCTAAAATAAACACCTTTGTAGATGTTTCAGACATCGATTTAACATCTAATGATGCTTCTAGTGTCGATGTTGCAATGTATTTAGCAACAGATCCAAATCCTGGACAATTAGCAGTAATTGGTAAATCATTATCAATAGTCTTTGGAAGACCAATGCATGTTATTGGATAATTCTTATCTTTAAAAAATTTGCTAATTTTATTTGTTGTATCTTGAGAATCACCTCCTCCATTATAAAAGAAGTACCTTATATTATGTTTTTTAAAAACATCATAAATTCTTATAAAATTTTTTTCAGATTTTTTAAAATCGTTCAATTTCAGTCTACATGATCCAAATGCACCACCAGGTGTTTGTTTTAAAAGTTTTAGTTCTGATTGTGATTCTTTAGAAATATCAATCAATTCTTCTTTCAATGCTCCGAGTATTCCATTTTTACCAACATATAATTTCCCAAATACATTCTTATTTTTTTGATATGCATCTATTACTCCTGCGGCTGTTGCATTAATTACAGGTGTTACACCACCAGACTGTGCATAAAAAATATTTCCTTTCATAATTACTCCACTATTTTTATTAGATTACCGACTTCAGGCGTTCCACTAGGATAATGACCATTTAGTAGCCTAAGTTTACCCTCAGCATATTTGCCAAGTGGGCTATTTGCAGCTAATTTCTTATATGACATTCCTTCTCTAAATCTTATTACCTTAATCATTAAACCTTTTGATTTACTTATCTCCTCTTGAGTCATCTTCTGAAATGTTTCCTCTATAATTTTTGTAATATTATCATCATCTACTTCTTTAAACTTTTTTATAAATATCCATGCTTTTGGTTTTTTATCATTATTATCAACATCAAAAAATACGGAATACCTTGAATAAGTTACATCAGCTACAGACGTAGTTTTATATAAATAAGTATAACCAGACATTTTATTTTTATTTAGAGGTTTTTGCTCAATCAACTTATTAGTAGATAAAAATGAAGTTTTATCAATGTTTTGATCTAAATAATCTTTTGGTGTTAAACCATTATCTATGTCATCTCTAAGAAGGTTGTTAGTCATCAGAATTATTTCTGACTTATTTTTGGTGATAATTAGCTTATCAGGTAAGTTCTTTAAATCCCATCCATCAGGGATAGTAAATTTTATAGCGAAAAAAGGATGATAAAAAGTATTGTATCTCATATAACCCTCTTCATCACTCGTACCATAAGGAAGGCCGTCAATCATCTTAAGAAATTCATCCTTATTTTTTTTTCCAGCAATAGTATCAGTTTCATTCATTGCTTTAATTCTATTTTCTGTAGAGGGATGTGTTGAAAAAATATTATGATATCCAGCGCTTACAGGTCTACCTTCTTTTTTTGCAATCTCATTTTCAAGATCATCAGCACTTTTCATGGTTTTTAGAAACTTTGCCATAGCACCTTGGTTATAACCATTTCTACCAAGATATTCTTTTGCTATTTCATCAGCTTCTGATTCATATTTCCTACTGTAACCCTTATTAGCTAAGTGATTAAGGAGGTTAAATCCACTGTTAGAAATTGATCCACCGGGGACATTTGAAGCCGCAAGACTTATTAGTAAGTTCGTAACTTGAGCAGCACTCATACCTCTGACAGCATGCCTAGCAGTAATATGTGCAATTTCATGACTAAGTACACCAGCTAGCTCAGCTTCAGAATTAAAATGAGCTAGCAATCCTCTATAAAAATAAACATACCCACCAGGAGTAGCAAACGCATTAAAAGTTGGATCATCGATTATTGTAAACTTCCAATCCAAGTTTGGTCGATGACTTGATTTTGCTATTTTCTGCCCTAGCTCTTCGTAATACTTGGTAAGTTCTTTATTATCTAATACCTTAGAATTTTTAAGTATCTCTCTGTGATAGGCTCTTCCCATTTCAATTTCTTGCTGTTCTGTGATAGTCACAAAATCTGGCATACCTGATACAGGATTTTTTGCACATGATGATATAAAACAGAATAGTATAATAAAATATAGTTTTGACTTAAGAATTTTTAACATAGTCCGTGAAATAATTTGAAAATTTAGTAAGAGCTTTCCCTCTGTGACTAATTTTATGTTTATCATCAGGCTCTAATTCTGCTGATGTTACATTTCTATCAGGTAAGAAAAAAATAGGGTCGTAACCAAAACCATTTTGTCCTACATGTTTGTCATTTATCTTCCCCTTCCATGAATCTTGGGCAATAAATGGGAATGGATCATTTGAAAATCTCATAAAAACTATTACACATCTGTAACATGCTCCTCGTTTATCATCTGGAACCCCATTAAGTTCTTGTAGAAGTTTTTCATTATTCATTTCGTTTGTAGCATTCTCACCAGCATATCTTGCTGACCATACTCCTGGCCGACCATTCAAGTAATCTACTTCTATTCCAGAATCATCCGCTATAGACGGAAGAGATGTAAAACTTGCTGCACTCCTGGCTTTCAATATTGCATTTTCAACAAATGTTGAACCTGTCTCTTCAACATCCGGAATATCAATATCTTTACAAGTCACTAATTCAACATTCATTTTAGATAGGATTTGTTGAAACTCAGTTATTTTACCTTTGTTTTTAGTTGCTAAAAAAATTTTCATAAAACACCAAGTGAATATATTTGCTATACTATTGTAATATAAATATGTTGGTAAACAATGAAGAATAATCACATTAACCATTCAGGTGATCTACATATGATTGACATTAGTTCAAAGGAAGTGACTGAGAGAATCGCTCAAGCACGAGGGTCTATCATACTTAATGATAAGGCATTTGGGTCTATAATTGCTATGAATAATAAAAAAGGAGATGTTTTAAATACCGCTCGAATAGCAGGTATCAACTCTGTTAAACAAACAGCTAGTCTTATACCACTTGCACATGTAATTCCAATAAATTCTGTAATAGTAGATTTTGAAATTATTGAAACTGAGAATAAAATTAATTGTACCGTATCTGTAAAGTCTGAAGGTAAAACAGGAGTTGAAATTGAGTCACTTGTTGGTGTAGAGATTGCATTGATGACAATTTACGACATGTGTAAATATTTAGATAAAGGTATGACTATCACTGACATTAAACTAGTTTCTAAGACCGGAGGAAAGTCAGGTGATTACTTGGCGAAATAATAATGGTTAAAAAAATTTTGTATTTTTTTGCATCTTTATTTGCAGTTTTTATTATTTATTTAACTTTTATATTTGACATTAATAATTATAAAAGTGATCTCGAAAATATTATTTCTAATCGTGCAAATATTGAATTCAAGATAGCAGGGGATTTAGAGTTAGACATTGGGATACATACACATGTTAGAGCAAAATCATTATCTGTTAGTAAAAATAACGTCTTACTATTTGAATCAGAAACTTTTAATTCTTCAGTTTCATTATCTCAAATACTCCGAGGAAGATTTGATATAAACTCATTAGGTTTAACAGAGACGAAACTTTATGGTATTAATATTGATGAGTCAATTATTAAGTCATATAATTTGCTTGCAGGAAAATCATATAATATAAAAAACAAAACGTATTCTATTATTAATCTAATTGAAGCCAGAGGTTTTTTTGAAGATGGAATATTAGAAATAGAAGATATTTTATTAGAAACAGAGCTCATTCAAGGAGATGGTTTTGGTAAAATTAATACTCTGAATGAATCTGTTAATGTCTCGACAACTGCTTCTATTAAAAAAGATGATTCATTAAAAAGTAAATATAATGAGTTTTATCCGAAATATCTTTTAGATACACAGTTGCCCATACTTATTTCAGGTAACTTTATCAATCCGAATATTACCATTAATGTTTCTGATATAATCACAGAAAAGCTTAAAAAAGAGATTAAGGATAAAGCTATTAATTCTATTAAAGATAAAATAAAAGAGAAAATTAAATCAGAAATTAATATCAAACTTCCTTTCTAAAAAATGTCACACAATATTTCTGAAAACGTCCTGAACTGGTACGATAAATTTGGTAGAAAAGATTTGCCTTGGAAAGTAGATGATCCGTATAAAATTTGGATATCTGAAATTATGTTACAACAAACACAGGTACAAACTGTAATTCCATATTATTTAAAATTTATAAAAAAATTTCCAAATGTAAAAGTCTTGTCAAAATCTAGCCTCGATGATTTACTATTAATATGGAGTGGTCTCGGTTATTATAATCGAATTAAAAATATACATCTAGCTTCTCAAATTATCTCTAAAGACTATAATTCAATATTCCCTAATTCATTTGATGAAATTTTAATGTTACCTGGAATAGGTAAAACTACCGCATCTGCAATATCAACGTTTTCTGGTTTTTCAAGCAGAGCAATATTAGATGGAAATGTTAAAAGGATATTAATCAGGCTTTTTGACATAAATGGTACATATACTAAATCTCAATTAGATAAAATCTTATGGGAAAAATCGGAACACATAACACCACAAAAAAGAACATCTGATTTTATTCAAGGCTTAATGGATATAGGCTCAATTATTTGCAAGCGTACACAACCCAATTGTAAAATATGCCCACTTAAAAGTTGCGGATGCCTTTATAAGCCAAGTTCACAAAAGAAAAAATATATAAAAAAACCAATCATAAAAATAATGTCAATTCTAACTGTTATAATTAACGATAATAGTCAAATATATCTAGAAAAGATTACAACAGGTAAACTATGGCTTGGTTTGTTTAGTAGTCCTAACTTTAGTTCAGAAAATTCAAAAAATAATTGGATGTCAAATAATAATCTATCTCATATAAATGTAAAATATGAATCTTCATTTACTCATCGAGTCACTAATAAAATATATAATTTCAATGTTGAATTTTATTTTTTGAAAAACAACAAAAATGTTAGTTTATCAACTAAGAATTGGTATAATCTATCTGACATTAATGTTGGCGTACCAAAGTATCTAGAAAAAGCACTAACTATATATAGGTCTGAATATGAAAAAGATAATGTGTAAGAAGCTTAATAAAGAAGCAGAAGCGCTTGATTATCTCCCTTATCCTGGGGATTTGGGTAAAAAAATTCAAGAAAGCATATGCAAAGAAGCTTGGGAGCAATGGGTCAGTCATCAAACTATGTTAATTAATGAAATGAGACTTACTCCAGTTGACCCTAAAGCAAGAAAATTTTTGGAAGAGGAAATGGAAAAATTCTTTTTCGGAGATGGCTCTCAGGCTCCACAAGGGTTTGTACCAGAAAAATAATATATGGCCAGGTAGCTCAGTCGGTAGAGCAGTGGACTGAAAATCCTCGTGTCGGCAGTTCGATTCTGTCCCTGGCCACATAATATGAAAGAACTTAACTTAAATAAAGCATTATCAAAAGCCTTAGATCTACATAGAAATGGTAGCCTTGATAAGGCTGATGAAATCTATCTAGAAATCCTAAAAAATAATCCTAATGATTTTGATTCTAATCATTTACATGGCGTTGTTCTTGCTCAAAAAAAAGATTATCAAGCATCTATAAATTATTATGAAAAAGCTTATAAAATAAATAAAAGTAATTGTGAATTATTAAATAATTATGGAATTTCACTTAAAAATTTAAAAGAATATGATAAAAGTATAAATATCCTAAATAGCGCCATTCGTAGTGATGAAAAATTTATAAAATCATATATTAATCTGGGTAACTGTTATGCTGTTCAAAAAAAGTATGATGAGGCTTTGGAAATCTTTAATCAAGGTAGAAAGATTGATCCATCTGAAAACAGATTTATCAGAAATATAATTGATATATACATTGAGAGATTTAGTAAATATAAAAACAAAGATGACTTAAAATATTGTATTGAAAATTTAAATAAAATTCATATTAATGAAACATTCGATCAAAAAACAATTGGAAAATATGCACTCTCATATCTTTGGAATAATGATCTAGATAAATCTTATGATTTATTTAAAATTGCAGAAAAAAAATCGCAAACAACTCCAAGTTTAGAAACACTTAATAAAATGGAAGATAAAAGTGTACTCAGTTATTTAGTTAAACATGAATATGAACAAATCTGTCATATTGATTCTGATATCGATGGAATACGAAACATGAAAATTACTCAAGAATTTTTTGATTCTTTACAAGAAGTTAAAAGTAAAAATCATACCGACTATACTCAAGATGATTTAGGATTTATTTCTTCTTTACACACAATTAAATACAATAAACCTCCTAAAACCAAAACGCCTCTGATAAATCCTAATTTGGATTTTGAATCAATTCAAAATCAGTATATTACATCTGAGCCAAGTATTTGTATAGTTGATAATCTACTATCTGACACATTACATAAAGATTTAAATATTTTCTTCCGCTGTGCAAATATTTTTAAACGCCCATATCCCAGAGGTTATATAGGAACATTTTTGGGAACTGGAATGGCAAATAATACTATTTTACAATTTAGTCTAGATTTAAAACAGCAGTTGCCAGCAATATTTGAAGGATATAATCTTTGTCAAGCTTGGGCTTTTAAATATGATAGTAAAGAAAACGGTATTAATATTCATGCTGATGACGCTAAAGTTAACGTGAATTTATGGCTAACACAGAATGATGCAAACCTTGATAAGGATTCTGGAGGTTTAATTATTTGGAAAAAAAAGCCAAATGAATTTGCTAACTTTGATGAATATAACTCTGCACTTCATTCAGAAAAGATGCTAAGAGATGTAAGCGGGTCTGATTTTATTAGAGTTCCATACCGAGCTAATAGAGCTGTTATTTTTGATTCAAAACTGTACCATGCAACGGATGCTATCAATTTTGATACAAAATATATAAACCGTAGATTAAATGTTACTTTTCTTTATTCATAATTAGAGAAAGTCGGTTGGAAAAATATAATTAAAGTCATATAATATGAGTATGTCTGAATTATCACCAAAGAATGCAAAGTTTAGCCTCGGTCAAATCGTATACCACTCTAAATTCAAGTATCGTGGTGTTATAGTTGATGCAGACCCAAATTTTCAAGGCACTGATGAATGGTATGATTCTGTAGCTAAATCTAAGCCTGATAAAAACAAACCATGGTACCATGTTCTTGTCCATGGCCAGGGAAACGAGACATATGTTGCGGAGTCTAATCTAACAACAGATCAGAATAATGACCCTGTTGATCATCCCTTTGTAGACATATTCTTCTATGAATACGATAACAGTGGGCAATATTCACTAAAACAAACATTCAACTAAGAATTGAATATTTTCAACAAACTTTTTAATAACTCAATCAATTCCTCACAAGATGATAATGAAGAAGAAAGCCTTCAGCTTGCAACATGTATTCTTCTTATTGAGGTATCAAAAAGTGATGATGATTTTGATTGTGATGAACAAAAAAAAATTCAATCGTTAATTAAATCTAAATTTAATTTATCGGATAATCAAATAAATCATTTATTTGAACTTAGTAATGATAAACATAATGAAATGACATCACTTTTTGAATGGACAGATATCATCAATAAAGAGTGTAGTTATGATCAAAAATTAATAATTATTGGTTTCATGTGGGATATTGCTTATACAGATGAAAAATTGGATAAGTATGAGGATTATACTATAAGGAAAGTTTCAGATTTGATACATATTAAACATACTGATTTCATAAACCTGAAAAATAAAAGAGCTACTTAATTTTAAAAATTGCAGATTCACCTAGCAAATTACTCAGAAACTTAGTTGGAACACTCTCATTTCTATTACTACTAATCACCTCATCAACAATTGTAAATTGATTAAGTTCACACATTTCTCTAAAATCATTTATTGTGCATAAATGTATATTCGGTGTTGAATGCCAGCTGAATGGTAATTCATTTGTAACGGGCATCTTTCCTCTCAGGAATAGATAAAGTCTAGATTTCCAATATCCCATATTGGGGAATGAAATAATAACTTCATTTCCAATCCTTAACATTTCATTGATTAGATTGATTGGATTATCAACCACTTGTAATGATTGTGCCAAAATCACATAGTCAAAGCTTTTATCTGTAAAGTAGTCTAATCTGTTATTTATATCTGTATGGACTACATTTATATTATTGTCTAATGATTTAATTATTTTATCTACTGATAGATCAACACCATAACCCGTGACATTTCTTTCTTCATTAAGTATCTTAAGAAGACTTCCATCTCCACATCCGAGATCTAGTACTTTAGAGTCTGCTTTTACCCAATTAGAAATTATTTTAAAATCTTTTCTAGTCATCTATATTATTCTCTATAAAATTTCTCATAACTTCAAAATAATTATCATTCTTCATTAGAAAAGCATCATGGCCACCATCAGAATTTATACATGCATAAGAAACATTCTTATTATGATTTATGAGAGTCTTAACAATGTCCTCTGACCTACTCGGCGGGAATCTCCAATCAGAGGTGAAAGATAGTAATAAATATTTAGATTTACTAGTAGCTATTTTTTTTTCAAAGTCTACTTCATTAAAAGGGTCATAATAATCTAAAGCTTTTGTCATTAGAAGGTATGTATTTGCATCAAAGGAATCAACAAACTTTTCTCCTTGATATCTTAGGTAGCTTTCTATTTGAAATTCTACATCAAAGTTGAAGTTGAACTTTTTTTCTTTAAGATCTCTTCCAAACTTTTTCGCCATAGATTTATCGGATAGGTAAGTGATATGTCCCAACATTCTTGCTAAAGCTAATCCTCGTTTAGGTATCTTTTTACTTTTAAGATAATTTCCATTACACCAATCTGGGTCACCCATGATAGCCTGTCTAGCAACTTCATTAAACGCAATATTTTGAGCGGTCAATTTTGGTGCTGCAGCAATTATGATGGAGTTACTTACATATTCAGGATAATCAAGAGTCCATTGAAATGCTTGCATTCCACCCAAGCTGCCCCCTATAACAAACTGCCACTTAGAAATCTCTAATGCATCCATAAGAACTTTTTGAGTTCTTACCCAATCTTGAACAGTAACTATAGGAAAATCAAATCCAAATTCACTACCTGTTTCTTTATTTATACTTACAGGTCCAGTAGTGCCATGACAACCACCTAAATTATTCATGCATACAACAAAAAGTTTGTCCGTATTTATAGGTTTACCGGAGCCAATCATATTATCCCACCATCCAGGTTTATTATCACCCTCATGAAAGCCGGCCACATGGTGGTTACCTGAAAGAGCATGACAAATTAAAACAGCATTATCTTTTTTAGTATTTAGCTGACCATATGTTTCGTAAGCAAGTTCATATGTCTTTAGAACATTACCGCATTTTAAATGTAGCGGTTCAGTTACTTTTAGTTTTTGTTCAATGACTGTATCCAAATTACAATAGACTCGTTAAGTTAAAAATTCTTGGGATAAATACTATCTCTAAAACCTGTAATATTACAAGAATTATTATAGGAGAGAAATCGATACCTGAAATTGATGGAATAGCAGATCTGGTGTATTTATATATTGGCTCACATAATTCATCTATGAGGCTAAAAATTGGGTGACTTACAAAAACATTAAACCAACTCTTAACTGCAGATATAACAATTAAATACCAATAAATATTAATTAAATCTCTTAATAAATATCCAAAAGCTATTATAGAGAGACTATCTAAAGGATAAGTTTGATTATTAACTAACAGTGGTAGGTAGAGTTTTAGGAAGGTAAATCCATATAAAAGTATAAATAATACGTAAGAGCTTATTGTAATCCCAATGATATCAAAAGGTTTTATTAAGAAGCCGCTAAGCTTAGCTATTGATTGCGTCACAGGGTTATAATAGTTTACATCACTTACCTGACAAATATACCTTAGCAAAATTACAAATTGACATGCACTAAGAAGTAAATATGTAATTGAAGATATTCCAGACATTATTTTTTCAAAATATTTTTGGATTTCTTATATGCCTTAACAATAGATTTAGAAATAATACTATTCAATTTATTATTATTTAGCTCCGATAAAGCAGCCTGGGTAGTTCCTCCTTTGGATGCAATCTTGTTTATAAGATTGTCACTTATTTTGTTTTCTTTTATTATGTTTGCCGATCCTGATATTAAATCATTTGTATAATCAATAGCGTCTTTTTTCTTAAAACCCATTTTTATAAACGAGTCTCTAATAATTTGATTAAAATAAACATAGTATGCAGGACCACTTCCGTATAGTGCTGTTATTTTGTTAATATCCTCTTCTGTTTTACACTTTTTTAATATAGAAAACTTATTAAAAAATTTACTTAATTTTGTATCTGATTTTTTATTAAAAGATTTCATGAAGTAAAAGATATAAGATATGTCAGTACTAATTGTGATGTTTGTCATACACCTTATTATTGGAACATTAATATTAATTTCTTTTTTCATTTCTGCAATAGTAATACCAGCCATAAAACTTAAAATTATATTCTTATTTGATAAGAAAGGATTGATAGCACGTATAACATCTTTATAGTTATTTGGCTTCACCATAAGGATTATTAAATCAGATTTGCAAAGTATATCTGTAAATGATGAGTAGAAACTTACGTTAAATTTCTTTGCGATTGACTGTTTTTTTTTATCAATATCAATTACATTTATTTTGTAATTATGTTTTATTTTATCAATTCCAGTAAGCATGGAGGTTGTAAGATTTCCTAAACCTATAATACTTACTTGGCTACTCATTTTCTCTTCCCAAATATTTGTTGTCCGATTCTTATCATATTGGCATCATTTTCAATTGCAGTTAAATAATCATTACTCATACCCATAGATAGTGTATCTAAATATGTACAGCTATTATACAAATCTTTCATCTTTCTAAAAGCATTTGAGCATGATTTATTTGGGTTTGGTAATGCCATTATTCCTCTTAGCTTAATATTTTTCAATTGTCTAATAATGACAGAAAGTTCGGCGTATTTTTGAATATCAATGCCTCCTTTTGATGACTCGTTATCAATATTAATTTGTATACAAATATTCATGACTTTATTAATCTGAGCACAGAAATTATCTATTCTTCTTGCATGTTTCTCTGTATCAACTGTATGTACCCATGAGAAATATTCTGAAATCTTTTTGATTTTATTTGACTGAATCTTGCCAGTGAAATGCCATTTTATTTTCTGATTATTAATTTTGTTAATTTTAGATTCAGCCTCATCAACATAGTTCTCACCAAAATCATTCTGACCTTCTTTATGTAGTTCAATAATTTTTTTGTAATCCTGAGTTTTAGAGACTACTACTAGCTTTATATCTTTATTAAATTTTTGTTTATAGCTGCTAACTAAACGAGTTAATTTTTTATAGTTGTTAATATAATCACTAGACATGTTTAGTTGTTATCAAACAATATTGACATGATAGCCATTCTCACCGATATACCGTAGGATACTTGATTAAGAATTACAGAATTAGGACCGTCAGCTACAGAGGATTCTATTTCTATACCTCTATTAATAGGCCCAGGGTGCATAACAATTACATCATTATTAGCATGTTTTAATCTTTCTCGACTCAATCCATAATCAACATAATACGAATCCATTGAAATCAATGCATCATGCATTCTCTCTTTTTGGAGCCTAAGCATTATAATTACATCTGAATCTTTAATGCCTTCATTCATATTTGAAAAATAGTTAACATTCATATCTGAGTAATTATCGGGTATTAACTTCTTTGGTCCAACAATATTAATCTCTTTAGTCTCTAAAGTATTCAGTGCATAAATTAGTGATTTTGCAACACGAGAATGTAAAATATCTCCGACGATAGAAACTTTTAGATTTTCAAATTCACCTTTGTGTTTTTTAATGGTAAACATATCAAGCATCGCTTGTGTTGGATGTTCATTTGATCCGTCACCAGCATTTATAACAGATATTTTATCACTGACAGACTCAGCAATATAATGCGCAGTACCTGGCACTGAATGCCTGACTACAAACATTTGGCAGCTCATTGCTTCAATTGTTTTTATCATGTCTAGAATTGACTCACCCTTTAGAGTGGAGGAATTAGCAATATCTATATTTATAAAATCAGATGAAATTTTTTTAGACGCCAATTCAAATGTAGTTTTTGTACGAGTGCTCGGTTCGAAAAATAAACTAGCTACGACTTTATCTAGATATTTAGGTAAAGATCCACCTTTGTGAAATTCTTCTGCTCTGTTGATTATATCTATAATGTAAGACTTGGGGAGGGATTTAATATTAAGGAAGTGTTTAAGTTTATTATCTTGAAGTTGAATATTGTGATTTATCTTCATTTACACAATAATATTTTCATTGATCCAGCTTTGCAAGATAATAGATGCAGATATATCATCATAATCGCCTAATTTCTTTTTTGTAATCCTCTTTTTTCTCATTTCTGCGTAGCTACATTTAGCCATCTCACTAGTTAATGCTTCATTATGAAATACTACATCTATTTCTGTAGATATTCTTTTCTTAATTTCTTGAGATAATATCTTTATTTCTTTTTGTATGAGACTTGCTTTCTTATATTCTGGATAACCAATAATTATTATTTTTACATCCCACTCATGAATGGTTGATTCAATCTCATCTAGTAAATTATTATATATTATTCTTAGAGGGCGGCAGCTTTTTGTAATACTTTGACCTATAGCTAAACCTGACTTCTTTTGGCCATAATCAACGCCTAATAAAAAATAATTTTCCATCTATTTAGTATATTCATGAAACATTCTTATTTTCTGTAACAACTTATTAGATATCTTGTTAGGAAGTCCTTTGCCAATTTGTTGAAGGCCTGTAGGCGAAGTTATATTAATCTCTGTAACATATTTCCCTATCATATCTATACCAGCAAAAAAAATTCCATGATATTTTAAAAAAGATGCTATTTCAGTCATCAATGGCAGACAAGATTTATCTATTTCTTTTATTTTATAACTACCACCACACGCTAAATTAGCTCTAAATTCTCCTTTACTTGGATAGCGTATCATTACCTTATCATGAATTATACCGTCGTATATTATTATCCTGGTGTCACCATTTTTTATTTCATCTAAATATTTCTGGGCAATTATTATTTTGTATTTTTCTAAATATTCATTTATTTTTTTGATAGAGTCCTTGCTATTTTTCAATTTTACAATACCTTTTCCAGCCATCATGTTCATAGGCTTAAGTACAATCTCTTTGTGATTATCTAATAAAGCTTTTATTTTTTTAAAGCTTGAACCTATTACAGTTGGTATTTTAGGATGTGATAATTCATGACCAAGTATTTTTTCATTGAATCTAATAAGACTATCAGGAGAGTTCAAAATAAGTGTATTTTGGTATTCAAGCTGTTTTAATATTTGAAGAAGAGAAATATAGTTACAATCAACTGGAGGATCTTTTCTAAAAAAAATACAATCAAACTTATTAAGATTTATATTCTTTTTTTTATGAAGCGTATATTCTGACTTTCTTATAGAATTGATTTCAACATCATATACCGTGCCATAAACATTACTTGAATCTCGGTATATTGATTCAGGATTTATAAGTTTAATATTAGATTTATTTTGAAGACATTTTATTATACTTATAGTTGAATCAGACCTGAAATCTATTAATTCAATTGAGTCCATTAAGATTCCAATATCAAACATACTAATCTAAATTAAATAATTCTTTTGCAGCTGCTAAAATAGCAAGTCGTGCAATGACACCATATACATAATATTTATTTATTTGTGAATCAATTGGAAGTTTCAAATCTGGTGCAATGCAAATATCATTTAGTGGTATTGGATGAAAAACCATACCAGGCGAATTCAAGTTTTCATTATTAGCTTTATTCTCATGAGTCCTATAGAATCCTCCTATGAGAAAATTTGAAAAAGAGTATATTACTGGTTCTGCTACATCAGATGATTCTCTTGTTTGTTCAAATGAGTAAACACCTTCTTGTAAAATAACCTTATCTAAAGAATTGTTACCCTTAGTTGATAGCATCTTATTTCTTTGCTTTCTATTAAGATTTTTTATCTGGTCTATATGACTAATAGAAATAATACCCATTCCGTAAGTTCCTGCATCTGCTTTGATAATAATAAATGGCTTCTCATTAATATTATACCTCTCATATTTATCAGTTATTATTTTAAAGAGCTTCTCAGCATGATAAATTAAACAATCTTCGCCCTGTTTTGTTTTAAAATTAATTTCACCACAGTTTCTAAATTCTGGCTCAATTAACCATGGGTCAATCTTAAGAAGATTACTAAAGTTACTACAAACATTGCTGTAATAATTAAAGTGATCTGATTTTGATCTTTTTGTCCATCCAATATTTTTAGAGGGTAAAATAAGTTGTTTAAGATTATCTAAGAATGAGGGAATACCCGAAGATAAGTCATTATTTAAAAGAATTGCATCAGGAACAAATCCATCATACTCAAGCATTGAGTTGATTATTTTAAAATCAGCATTATCTACAATGGTCGGTTTAGAAACTTTTACCTCATAACCCGCTTTCTCGATTAGACTTGATAAATATTCTAAACTTTTTAGGTAATGTAAGTTTCTTGTATGGTCCTCTGGAATTATTAAAATCTTATCAATGCTTGTTTTAAAGCTATCAAGAGAGTGCTTTACAGCAGTTATGTATAATGATTCAAAATCATTATTAAGGTTATTGAAACCAGCGGGAAATAAATTTGTATCTATAGGCGATATCTTAAATCCAGAATTTCTTATATCTATGGACGAATAAAAAGGCGCTGGATATTTAAGCCATTGATTTCTGAACCAACTCTCTATTATCTGATAATTAGCTATTATACATTCATGAATATTTTGATGACTTTTTCGATCACTATATACTATGTCTTGAGAAGCTTTCATAATTATTTACCAATGTTATTGCAGATATACATGCTGTTTCAGTTCTAAGTATATTCTCACTAATTTTTTTTATTTTCCATTTATTTATTGCAAATAGTTCTAGTTCACTCTCATCAAAACCACCTTCAGGTCCAACAAAAAAAGAAATACTTTTATCAGATAGCTCTTTAGATGTAAATGACTCTCCATTTTGATGAAGAAGATATCTTGGTATTGATTTATTTAATGCAACATGTTCTTCAAGAGAGGTAGGAGTATGAATACTCATTAATTCATATCTTCCGCATTGTTCACTTGAGTGAATAATTATTTTCTTCCAATGTTCAATTTTTTTATTAACATCAGTATATTGACTTCTTTTGGAATAAATAGGATAAAAGTTTTTAACTCCTAACTCGACAGATTTCTGAATGATTAAATCCATTATATTCATGCTAACTATTGCTACTGATAAAGAAATATTTATTTGTGAGATACTTGTACTTACAATCTCATTATTTATCTTGAGAAGTATTGCATTATTCTTTTTAATTTCTAAGTTACATAAAAATTGTTTCTTTTTATGATTAAAAATAATTATTTCATCATTTTGTTTGATTCTTAATACATTTACTAATCTATGAGCTAAATAATCAGAACATTCATATGAATCATCGATAAAGTCAGACTCTATGTATATTCTATGAATTTTTTTTTGTTGCTTCATTAACACCTTCTTTCATAATCTCTGATACAAATGATATCTCTTTTTTCGAAATAACATAAGGCGGCATAAAATAAAGTACATTACCAAGAGGTCTCATAAGAACATTATTCTTCAAACCATGGAGATAAGCTCTTATACCTCTTCTCTCTTTCCAGTCATAAGATGTACGATTCTTTTTATTTTTAACCATCTCAATTGCAAGCACCATACCTGTTTGTCTAACATCAGATACATGTGGATGATCTTTTAATGATTCAAATGATTTTTTCATATGAGAGGATAACGCTTTATTTTTTTCTATAGTTTTTTTAGTTTTGAATAATTCTAATGTTGCATTCGCCGCAGAGCATGCAATAGGGTTCGCGGTATAGCTGTGTGAATGTAAAAATGCATTGAGTTTTTCATACTCATCATAGAAGGCTTCATAAATATCATCTGTAGTTAGGATAGTAGATAGTGTCATATATCCCCCTGTTATTCCTTTTGATAAACAGATTATATCAGGAGTTATCTTGGCCTGCTCAAAGCCAAACATAGTTCCTGTTCTTCCAAAACCAACCGCAATTTCATCTGCTATTAGATGAATATTGTATTTCGTGCAAGTCTCTCTTAAAAGTTCTAAATATCTGGGATGATACATCCTCATATATCCAGCACATTGTATTAATGGCTCAACTATAACAGCGCAAACATTTTTATGATTTTTCTTAATTGTTTGATACATCTTATCAAACATCAATTCTGCGTGTTGTGCTTCAGATATATTATCTTTTTTATTATAATTATCAGGTGATTCGACAATTATTGTGTCTTTGAGAATGTTTTCATAGGTTTTTTTGTATAAATCAATATTACTTACTGATAGCGAACCCAACGTTTCTCCATGATAGCTATTAGACAATGCAATAAAACTTTTTTTAGATCTCTTACCTTTGTTTTGCCAATAGTGATAACTCATCTTCATTGCTGCATCCACAGATGATGATCCGTTATCTGTAAAGAAACACTTAGTAATTTTCTTTGGAGTAAGCGATATCAAATTTTCAGCAAGATTTATCGCTGGCTCATGAGTGAAACCAGCTAACAGTACATGCTCAAGTTTTGATAACTGTTTTTTAATGCTGTCATTAATAAAGGTATTAGAATGACCAAAGATATTTACCCACCAAGAACTTATAGCATCAAGATATTTATTGTCATCATAATCATATAGCCAAACACCTTTACCTGATTTTATTGGAATCATAGGAATTTTTTCATGATCCTTCATTTGAGTGCATGGGTGCCATACAACTTTCAAGTCTTTTTTTACTAACCTAGAGTGTTTCATAATTAGATTAAACTAATTAGTATCGATACGTATCTTTTTTGAAAGGCCCTGCTATTTTAACGCCTATATAGTTTGCTTGCTCTTCTGTAAGATTAGTAATCTTAGCATCAAGTTTCTCAAGGTGTAATAGCGCAACTTTTTCATCAAGATGCTTTGGTAACACATAAACGTCTTTTTCATATTTACTATTATTTTCCCAAAGTTCTATTTGAGCCATTACTTGATTTGTAAATGAACAAGACATTACAAAGCTTGGGTGACCTGTAGCGCAACCAAGATTAATAAGTCTTCCTTCCGCCAATAATACAATTTTTTTACCATCAGGGAACTCAATCTCATCAACTTGGGGTTTTATATTAGTCCACTCATAGTTTTTGAGACTTGCTACATCAATTTCATTATCAAAATGTCCAATATTACAAACAATAGCTCCACTTTTCATATTTTTCATATGTTCATGGGTAATGACGTTGTAGTTACCGGTTGCTGTACAGAAGATATCTATATCACCAATCTTATCCTCAAGTCTTACTACATCATAACCTTCCATGCATGCTTGAAGTGCACAGATAGGATCTATTTCAGTAATCATAACTTTTGCACCAAGAGCTCTAAGTGACTCAGCTGAACCTTTCCCTACGTCTCCAAATCCACAGACGATACAATGTTTTCCTGCAATCATTGTATCTGTTGCTCTTTTAATACCATCTACAAGCGATTCTCGACAGCCATACAAATTATCAAATTTTGATTTAGTTACAGAGTCATTCACATTTATTGCTGGCATCTTAAGGGAGCCTTCTTTTGCCATGTCATATAATCTCAGAACGCCTGTAGTAGTCTCTTCTGAGACGCCTTTGATGTCCTCAATCAAATGCGGGTATTCTTTATGTATCATGCTTGTTAAATCTCCGCCGTCATCAAGCAATAAGTTTGGTTTCCAGTCTGGGTTACCCTCGATGGATTGTTTTAGACACCATACATATTCTTCTTCTGTCTCTCCTTTCCAAGCAAATACAGGAATATTTTGATCAGCTATAGCTGCTGCCGCATGATCTTGAGTAGAGAAAATATTACAAGATGACCATCTGACATCTGCTCCTAATTCAACTAAAGTTTCAATTAACACAGCTGTTTGAATCGTCATATGTAAACAGCCAATAATTCTAGTTCCTTCAAGTGGTTTTTGAGAACCATATTCTTTTCTAAGCGCCATGAGACCAGGCATTTCTGTCTCAGCAATTCTGATTTCTTTGTGCCCAAAACTTGCAAGACTCATATCTGCAACTTTGTAATCATCCTTAATTTTTTTAACTTTATCTAATTCCATATTTAACCTCTATTTAAATTGCAGATTTAAGTATATCAACCTTATCTGTTTGTTCCCATGTAAAATTCTTATCATTTCGACCGAAATGCCCAAATCCTGCAGTTGGTTTATATTTAACATTTAATAAATCCAATGAAGTGGTAATTCCATATGGTGTTAAGTCAAAAACATTATTAATAATGCTAGATAGTTTTTCATCGGATATAACGCCTGTTCCAAAGGTATTTACTAATGTGGATGTAGGCTCAGCTACACCGATTGCATAAGATAGTTGAATCTCGCATCTTGTTGCTAAATTGGCTGCAACAATATTTTTTGCAATATATCTTGCAGCGTAAGCTGCTGATCTATCAACTTTTGATGGATCCTTTCCTGAGAATGCTCCGCCACCATGCCTTGCCATTCCTCCATAAGTATCAACGATAATCTTTCTACCAGTTAATCCTGAATCTCCAAGAGGTCCACCATCAACAAAGTTCCCTGTGGGATTAATAAATATTTTTGTTTTCTCATTGATAAGTGAACTGGGTATCACTCTAAATATAATCTCATTCTTTACAAATTCTCTTAATTCTTCAAGCTCTATCTCTGAGGAATGTTGCGTAGATAGAACAACAGTATCAACAAAAGTTGGCTTATCATTTTCATACTGAAAAGTAACTTGGCTTTTAGCATCTGGTCTAAGCCAAGATACTTTTTTTGATTTTAATAGCTCAGTCTGTTTTTCAACTAACCGATGAGAGTAATAAATAGGTGAGGGCATTAGAAATTCAGTTTCATCTGATGCATAACCAAACATCAAGCCTTGATCACCAGCACCTTGCTTTTTTTGATCTGAGCGATCAACGCCCATCTGTATATCTGGGGACTGTTTAGTTAATAATTTTATAATTTCGCATTCATTGCCGTTGAAGCCTAGTTCATTCGAATTATAGCCAATCTCTAGAATTGTCTCTCTAATTAAATTATCAATATCTAAGTTACCATTTGTGGTTATTTCACCACCAACAACTACTGTACCTGGTTGATTTTCTTTTCCTTTAACAAATGTTTCGCAAGCTACTCTAGAATGTTTATCTTGTTCTAATACATGATCAAGAATAGAATCTGAAAGATGGTCACATAATTTATCAGGATGTCCAGGGGATACACTTTCTGAAGTAAAATAATACATTTTAAGAAGTCTATACGAGAATTAATCTGGAATAAAGAATATTGTCAGTATTATACTAATTCATGCTTTATTTTTTGAAATTTTTAATAAATTCTCTTTCGTCATGCGTTAACTGCTGCCCTGTTGAATATCTATTAAGCAAATCAAAATAAACTTTTTCATCTGAATTCTTCTTAAGTTGATTAATAATTTCATTAACAGTCAATTTTGCAGAATCCTCAGATTTTTCATTAGATTCCATCGTAACTATTTTATGAATAATATGATTTTCAGGATATTTATTAATGAGATTTACAGCCTTAAAAGCTTCATTCATTTTTCTTCCCTCTAATGCGGATAAATATATTTCTTTTAATATATGATTAGATATGTAATCTGAATAATTGCTTTCTTTAAGTAAGTTTGGATATTCAAGTAATAAGTTCATCAAGGTAATTTCTTTAATATCAAAGTTACTTTCATCAGCTTGTTCTGTCTTTTTTTTATCTAAACTAGGAGATGAGACACTATTTATTTGACTCCCACCTATATTTTCGAGCTCATCTTTTAAAATAGCCGTGTACGTGATATTTGGCATCTGATCAATTAATTTTTTAGCATTTAAAGAAAATGTTGTGCGCCCTTCAACAGTATTGATGTCAAGACCTGCCTTCAGAGATTGAATAATATATTCTGATAAAGGCATTGCATCGTGTATTAAGTTTAAAAACATATCTTTTTCATCATGCACATATGTGTCGGGGTCACTTCCTTCTGGTAGAAAAATAAGATATATCTGTATTCCATCTTTTAATTCAGGTAAACAATTATTAATAGCCTTCCATGCAGCAGATTTTCCAGCGGTATCTCCATCAAAACAAAAAACAATATTATTTGTATATCTTATTATTTTCTTAAAGTGATATTTGGTAAATGCTGTCCCAAGTGTAGCAACACAATTTCTAATATCTGAATTATGAAGACCAATCACATCAGTGTATCCTTCAACAATTAAAACTTTATTTTCTTGAGTAATATATTTTTTGCTTTCATATAATCCGTAAAGTTCATAGCTTTTATGAAAGAGTTTAGTCTCTGGAGAGTTAAGGTATTTAGCTCCATCTTGTTTATTATATACTCTTCCTCCGAAACCGATAATATTTCCCGTTGAATTTCTAATCGGAAACATAATTCTATTTCTGAATCTATCATAAATCTTATTATTCGATTTAATCAAGAGTCCAGCCTCAATTGCATTTTCTATTAACTTAAGTTGAGAAAATATCTTTGATAAATCATCCCAACTATCATTCGCTAATCCTAATTGAAAAGTTTCTATCATAGTTTCACTAATATTTCGTTTTGATAAATAACTCATAGCTTCTTTATTTCTTTCTAATGTCTTGCTATAAAAATCAGATGCTTTTTTATTTGATATAAAAAGATTATATGATGAATCATTTTTTTTTGTACTATCCGGCAATTCAAGATTTGCTGCTTGTGCAAGCTTACTCAATGCTTCAATAAATGTTAAGTGATCATGTTCTGTCAAAAACTTAATAGCATCGCCAGATGCGCCACAGCCAAAGCAATGGTAAAACTGCTTCGTAGAGGAAACATTGAAAGAAGGAGTTTTTTCGTTATGAAAAGGGCAAAGACCTTTATAATTTGTTCCATTTTTTGAGAGTGATACTCTCTCTTTTATCAATTCAACAATATCTGTAGATGCTAGAACCTGATCAATAAACGCTCTATCTATGCTTGCCATTTTTAAGCAACTTTATTGATTGTATTTTTTATAATGTCTTCCATTGACGCGTTAATTGGCTTGATTAGTTTAAAATGTTTAATTTCATTATTTAAATTTTTCATTATCTCTTTTGCATTTATGCTGTTTGTCTCATTAATATAGTCTTTCATTATGGTTTTGAAATATTTTAAAGTAATTTTATCAGCACTTGATAAATCAACATACTCAACGGAACTATCATTTATATTTTTATGAAGAGTTTTGTTTTTATCATACATAAAAGCTACTCCACCGGTCATCCCGGCACCAAAATTGTTTCCAACTTCACCTAATATTATTGAACAACCTCCGGTCATATACTCGCAACAATGATCTCCAGCTCCCTCTACAACAGCTACTGCTCCTGAATTTCTAACAGCAAATCGCTCACCTGCTTTTCCTTCAGCATACATTTTTCCTCCAGTAGCACCGTAAAGACAAGTATTTCCAATTATGCTATTTTTATCAGCAACCTTTTTAAAATGTTTTGATGTCTTAATTATTATTTTTCCACCTGACATTCCTTTGCCTACATAATCATTAGCATCACCAGTAAGATATATATCAACTCCACCAGCGTTCCATACACCTAAACTTTGTCCTGCTGTTCCAGTTAAATTCAGGATTATTGGTGTTTTTGAAAACCCGTGATTTCCATATAATTTTGCAATTTCACCAGATAAACTTGCACCAATAGATCGATCAAGATTTTTAATATCATAATTAAGAGTTTTACTCATTCGATTCAATATTGCATCTTTTGAATCTCTAAGAATTCTCTTAGCAAGAATACCTTTGTCATATGGTTTATTAGATTTTACATTACAATATTTCGGTGATTTTTTATCTGAGATTGTTAACATTTTTTTAAGGCTTAAAGATTTTTGTTTTTGAGTGATTCCTTTACTTATAGATAAATATTGAGTTTGTCCTATAAGTTCGTCAATAGACTTAACACCAATAGATGCCATAATTTCTCTAACATCCTGTGCGATAAATTTAAAATAATTTACTACTCGTTCTGGGCTACCTGAAAAATGTTTCATCCTTAAAAGTTTATTTTGAGTTGCTACACCTGTAGCACAATTGTTGAGATGACATATACGAAGATATTTACAGCCTAAAGCTACCATCACTGAAGTACCAAAACCATAACTTTCTGCTCCAAAAATTGCAGCTTTGATAACATCTAATCCAGTTTTTAGACCTCCGTCAGTTTGTATTCGTACTTTTTGCCTGAGTTTATTAAGCATGAGGGTTTGTTGTGTTTCTGCAATACCCATCTCCCATGGAGCACCTGCATATTTAACCGATGTAAGAGGACTCGCGCCAGTACCTCCATCATATCCAGATATTGTGATTAAATCTGCATATGCTTTTGTTACACCAGCAGCTATAGTTCCAACCCCTTTTTGCGATACTAATTTAACAGATATAAGCGCTTTGTTATTAACTTGTTTTAAATCGTATATAAGTTGAGCTAAGTCTTCAATGCTATAAATATCATGATGAGGCGGAGGAGAAATTAGTGTAACTCCTGGTACAGAATATCTGAGTTTAGCAATATATTGATCAACTTTATCACCGGGCAGCTGCCCGCCTTCACCTGGTTTAGCTCCTTGAGCAATCTTAATTTGTATTACATCAGCATTTACTAAGTAATGAGGAGTTACACCAAATCTACCAGAGGCTACTTGTTTAATTTTAGATGTTTTTGGTGAGTTATATCTTTTGATATCTTCCCCGCCTTCACCAGAGTTAGATCGACCTCCAATTGTATTCATTGCAATAGCTAAAGCTTCATGAGCTTCTGGAGATAGTGCACCAAGAGACATTCCAGCTGTGTCAAATCTTTTTAATATTTTTTTAGAAGATTCAACCTGTTCTAAAGCAATTGGTTTTTTGTTTTTAACATTAAATAAATCTCTAAGAAAACTTGGATCTCTTGAATTAACTAATGAAGCAAACTTTTTATAATCTTCATATTCACCGCTAGTTACACATGCCTGTAATGATTTAACAACATCAGGATTATAATCATGATATTCACCACCAGCTGTAAATTTAAGAAGTCCACCTTTATTAATACCCTCAGATATTTTTAGAGAGTAAGCTTTATTTTTTTCTAAGTCTCTCTCTATATCTTCAAAGCCTACTCCTTCTATTCTTGAAATGTTGTTTCTAAAACAGAGGTCAATAACATCAGAATTAATTCCTATAGTTTCAAACAGTTGTGCACCTCTATAACTAGAAATACAAGAAATTCCCATCTTAGACATAATCTTCAGTAAACCTTTATTAATACCTTTGATAAAGTTTTGGACGTGAGATGGGTAAGAATTTTTATCAATACTGTTCCTCATAAGTAAATCGTTAATAATATTAAATGCAAGATAGGGGTATATAGCAGATGCGCCATAACCCAATAACACAGCAAAGTGATGTGAATTCCATGCTGATGCCGTCTCGACAATAATATTACAATCACATCGCAATCCCTCTGTAATTAGCCTATGATGAACTGCACCAACTGCCATAGCAGCTGGAATAGTAAGCTGATCCTTGTTTAATTTTTGATCAGATAAAACAATCAATACATTTTTTTTCTTAACGCTTCTTACAGCTCTATCACAGATTGTATTAATAGCTTCTTCAAGATCAATATTATTATCATAGTGAAGACTTAGAGTATCACTTGGAAAACCTTTTTTCCTGTAGTTGACTATTTTTTCAAATACCTGATTAGATAATACTGGAGAATCCAAAACTAGTCTGCCCGCATGAAGAGACGACTCTTCAAAGAGGTTTCTTTCAACGCCAAGACATGTCTCAAGCGACATGACACTTGTTTCCCTGAGGGAGTCAATTGGAGGATTAGTTACTTGTGCAAACTGCTGTCTAAAATAGTCATAAAGAGATCTTGATTGTTTCGACAATACGGGCATTGGAGTGTCATCTCCCATAGAGCCAGTACCTTCGACAGCCAGTTTAGCAAGAGGGAGTATTACATCAACTTCTTCTTCAAGAGAAACTCCATAGAATTTTTTGTATGCTATTAACTCCTCATTGCTATATTTTAAAGGCTTTTCTTTTTTTAATTCATATCCGCCTATGTCTAAAGAATTTTTATTTAGCCATTCATCATATGGATGTCTGTCTTTTAATATTTTATTAATATCGTCGGAAAGTAATACTTCGCCATTTAGTGTATCAACAGCGAGCATATCACCAGGAGCAAGTCTACCTTTTTGTAACACATCAGAATCGTCATAGTCATACACACCTACCTCGGAGGCAAGTGTTATATGCCTGTCTTTGGTAATAATGTATCTTGCAGGCCTTAAACCATTTCTATCTAGTACGCATGCTGCATATCTTCCGTCTGTGAGTACTATCCCCGCTGGCCCGTCCCATGGTTCCATATGCATGGAGTGATATTCAAAACAGGCTTTTAATTTTTTATCAATCTTATTATTGTTTTGCCATGCAGGAGGAACAAGAGTTCGCATAGCTCTAAATATACCCATATCACCAGCCAGGAGGTATTCGAGCATATTATCCAGTGAATAAGAATCGGAATCACTCATCGAGACAACTGGATGCATATCATTAAGTTCAGGCAAATCTTTTATATCGAGTTTATTTCTTCTTGCCATGTACCAATGTCTATTACCTTGAATAGTATTAATTTCACCGTTGTGGGCTAAGTGCCTAAATGGTTGGGCTAGTTTCCACTGAGGTAATGTGTTTGTAGAGAATCTTTGATGAAATACGCACAAAGATGTTTTCATTTTTGGGTGAACTAAATCAGGATAAAATTTTTGAATATTTTCAGATACTATTAAACCTTTATATGATATTACTTTGGATGACATGCTGCAGACGTATAAATCAGGATCATTTAATATTTTTTCAACCTGAAGCCTTGCTACATATAGTTTTTTTTCGAATTCATTTTCATGTAAATCATCTGATCCGGAAATTATTATTTGTTGTATATCAGGAAGCGATTTTAAAGCATCATCACCACAAACCTTTTTATTTATTGGTACATTTCTCCAACCTAAAACTTCCATCCCTAATTTTTTTATTTGGAAGAAAAATGTCTCTTTGATTTTTTTATGCTTAGTTTTATTTCTAGGCATAAATATTGTACCAAATGCATAATTATTTCTGAGCTCAATACCAATTTCTTCTGCACAAAAATGGAGAAATTCATTTGGTTTTTTTATTAGTAGTCCACATCCATCACTTGATTTACCATCATCAGACACTGCACCTCTATGCTTAAGTCTATTTAATGCCTCTATACTTGTGTCGATTATCCAGCTTGATGGTTTATCATCCATGTTTGCTATAAGACCAAAGCCACAATTATCCCTTTCAAAAGTAGGAGAATACATGGTGTTTTTTGAATTGTGTCCATTATTCATAGTATGAACATATTACCATAAATATTTATTTTAGGATTAACTGATGAAGTTTTTGGATAAATCTTTTAGATATTTATTTTCTAATTTATCAGTAATAAATGCTGCACCTATATTTTTCAAAAGAATAAATCTATTCTTTCCGGATAATTTTTTCTTATCGTGACCAAGATGTTTCATTATATTTGTTGATGTAATCTTTTTTGGTATCATTGTAGGCAAACCTAGATTTAGAATCATGTCTTCTATTTCGCAATATTGTTCATGAGTTAAAAAGTTCTGATCAGCTGATATTGCAGATGCTATATTCATTCCTATACTTACTGCTTCACCATGAAGAATACCTTTGTAGTTTTTTGATGCCTCAATAGCATGTCCGAATGAATGACCAAAATTTAGTAAGGCTCTAATGCCGCCTTCTAATTCATCCTCTTTTACTATTTGTGATTTAATTTGTACACAGGTAGTAATCATTTTGATAATACAAGAATCATTGAAATTATATATTTTTCTGTAGTTATTGTTTAAAAAGTTAAAGAATGTTTTATTTTTAATAAGTCCGTACTTTATAACTTCTGCCATCCCGGCCAAAAACTCTCTTTTAGGTAATGATTTAAGAACTGTTGGATCTATTAGTACAAGTTTTGGATGTTTGAATGATCCAATTAAATTTTTTCCTAACGAATGATTGATTCCACATTTTCCTCCAATAGAAGAATCAACTTGGGACAAAAGTGTTGTAGGAATGTGTATAAGAGAAATGCCTCTCATGAAAGTGTCTGCAGAAAAAGCTGCAATATCTCCTATGACACCTCCGCCTAAAGCAACGATGGTTAGCGATCTATCATAATGATTTTTTACTAGAAAATCATAGATTTTATGAAGAGTTATACTATTTTTATATCTCTCACCATCTGGAAGAACTAGCGTATTTACATTAAATTCACGAAAGAGTTTTTTTGTCCTATTTAAATAAAGTTTGCTTACTGTAGTGTTTGTTATAATCAAAACATCTTTATTATTTACGTATTTCGAAGGGTCAAAATTTTTAAGAAGATCATTGCCAATACATATAGGTATTTTTTTATCAGATGTATTTAGAATTACTTTTTTCATTTGGCATTAATTTAGTTTGTTTATAATATTAGATACTACATCTTCTTTGGTTAAATTTGAAACATCGACTTCAATATTAGAAACTTTTTGATATATTTCTCCCCTTATATTATCAAGTTTTTTTATTGTAGTTTTAATATTCTTATTTTCTAATAGTGGTCTATGGGATCTATTTTTAATTCTATGATATTGAGTCTGTAGTGAGATGCGCAGATATACAACACATCCTATTTTAAATATTTTTTGATTATCTTTTCTCAGAATAGCCCCACCACCTGTAGAGACTATAAACTCATCTAACATGGAATATTCCATTAATACTTTCGATTCAAGATTTCTAAAATGTTCCTCATTATATTCTTCGAAGATTTCTGAAATTGTTTTGCCTTGTTCTTTTTCAATAATTGCATCTAAGTCATAATGAGGTAGTTCAAGTCTTTTTGCTAATAGTCGGCCGATAGTAGATTTGCCGGAACCCATTGGACCAACTAGAAATATTTTCTTATTCATTTTGAACTAATTTCATTTACTTGGTCAATTAGAAAAGCAACCTTATCTGGGTTTATATCAGGTGTTATACCTGAACCCAGATTGAAGACATGGCCTGTATCATTTGGAAAACTTGCTAAGGTTTTATTAATTTCCTTTTTAATTACAGAATTATCTTGTTTGAGAATTTCTGTATTTAAATTACCTTGCAGAGCTATTTTCTTATCGAATAAATTATAAATATTACCTAAGTTATTTTCCGAACTAATTCCTACACAATCTATACCAATATTTTTCAAACTTTCGAAATTTGAATTACTTCTGCTGTAGTATATGATTGGTTTTCCATGCGACTTCGTAGATGAAATAATTTTTTCTACATACTTCAATGAATAATTATAGTAGTCTTCCTTAGACAAGAGACCTCCCCAAGTATCAAAAATCATAAATGCGTCGACACCTTGATTAATTTGTTCCTTAACATAGTGAATGCTGCCTGTAGTAATCATATCTAATATTTTGTTAAGAAGATTACTATTTTGACACAACATATTCATAATATGCGTAAATTTCTTAGTAGAATTACCCTCGACTAAATATGTAGCAACTGTCCAAGGACTTCCAATAAATCCAATAAGCGGGAGGGAACCATTGAGTTCTTGTTTGATATTCTTTATTGTTTCATTTACATAAGATAGTTTTGATACATCAAGTTCACTAGGTAAATTATTGAAATCGGATTCGCTTCTTAATGGTTTATCAAAAACAGGTCCCTTTTTTTCTTCAAACCTAAGGTTCATATTAAACATGTCAGCTACTACAAGAATATCAGAAAACAAAATTGCTGAATCAAGCGAATACCTTTTTAGTGGTTGGAGTGTCACTTCACAAGCAAGTTCAGGATTCCTAATTAATCCCATAAAGCCACCAGCTTTATTCTTTGTCTGAATGTATTCAGGTAAGTATCTACCAGCCTGTCGCATTATCCAGATGGGTGTTCTATCAATTTTTTCATGATAAATACTTTTTATAAGCAGATGCTTACTTGAACTCATTTATTTTTATCACTTATATAATCTATTATACCTTTGGCAGCATTCCTTCCTTCAAAAACTGCAGTGACTACTAGATCTGATCCCCGAACCATATCTCCACCTGAAAATATTTTTGGATTATCAGTTTGATGAAGATATTTTGATGAATCGACTTTGACTCTTCCAATTTCATCTGTCTTAATTTTATTTTTTTTGAACCATTTTTGAGGATTTGGCCTAAACCCAAATGCTAGAATTACAGTATCACATTTTATCACCTTTTCACTATTAGGCACTATCACAGGGACTTCTCTACCTCTTATATCAGTTTTTTTAAGCTTTGTTTTCATGAATTTAACAGAGGAAACTTTATCATCTCCAAGAATTTCTATTGGTTGCATGTTCCATAGGAATTCTACACCTTCTTCTTTCGAATTTTTCACTTCTCTTTTAGAACCAGGCATATTAGATTCATTTCTGCGGTAGGCACAATATACTTTTTTTGCACCTTGTCTTAGAGCAGTTCTATTACAATCCATTGCAGTATCACCGCCGCCAAGTACCATGACTGTTTTTCCTTTAAGATTTATAAATTCATTATTTCTAGTTTTCATAACGTTTCTAATATTTGAATTCAAATAGGGAAGTGAGTCATATACATTTTTTAAACCTTCACCCGGAAAACCACCTTTCATATAGGTGTAAGTACCCATTCCAAGGAAAATTGCATCAAACATATCCTGAAACTTTTCAAAGCTAATATCTTTACCAACATCCGTGTTCAAAACAAATTTTACTCCCATATCCTCAAGAATTTTTCTTCGTTGTTTGACAATCTCTTTTTCAAGCTTAAATGGAGGGATACCAAATGTTAGCAAACCACCAATTTCTTCATACTTATCATAGATAATAGGATTAAATCCATTTCTTACAAGGACGTCCGCGCAAGCAAGTCCTGCTGGTCCCGCACCAATTATTCCAACTTTATATTTATTTTTTTTTACATTAGAAATATTAGGTTTCCAGCCCTGGCTAATAGCCTCATCTGTTATATATTTTTCAATACTACCAATTGTTATAGCACCAAAACCATCATTTAAGGTACATGCACCCTCGCAAAGTCTATCTTGTGGACATATTCTCCCACATATTTCAGGGAGAGAATTGGTTTGATGAGATAAATCAGCCGCTTCAAATAATTTATTTTCAGCGATAAGTTTCAGCCATTGTGGGATGTAATTATGTACGGGACATTTCCATTCACAATAAGGATTGCCGCATTCTATACAACGCCCAGATTGTTCAGCAGCTATTTGACTGCTGTAATGACCATAGATTTCTTTATAGTCTTTTTTTCTTTTTGCTGGCGAAACTACATCAGGGTCCATCCTTTTAATTTCAACAAACTGAAGATTCTTATCCATGAAAGAATTATACAAGACTTATTACTATTTAGCGATATTTGTGGAAAAAGGTTTAGTTCAAAAGCTTTTTTATAAGACTACTAACAAGAGACATATCAATATTATCACCGTGGTTATTTTTGATTGAGCTCATAGCTTTTCCCATTTCTTTCATAGAGGAAATCTCAAGATCCTCAATTACCTTTTTGACTATATTTTCCGTTTCTACTTCACCGAGAACTTCTGGCAGATATTTACCGATTAATGTCATTTCTTTTTTTTCTTTGTCAGCTAACTCTTGTCTATTAGCTTTGATGAATTGATCATATGAATCTTGATTTCTTTTGATTATAGATTTCAAAATCTTTACCACTGATGAATCATCAAGTTCAATTTTTTTGTCTTTTTCTTCTTTGTTAAGAAATGATAGTGCAAATCTTAGAGTGGAGGAATCTTCTTTGTTTCCATTTTTTAAAAATTTTATCTGATCACTTTGGATACTATCTTTGATAGCTGATTTTGACATTACAAATTAAAATTTTTTGTATGGAGGTTTTTTTCTGAGAGTATCCATACTAACTTTTCTTTTACATCTCTTAGTTGCAGCTGCTATTTTTCTTTTTCGCATAGCCGTAGGTTTCTCATAAAATTCTCTTCTGCGTGTTTCTGTTAAGATACCGGCTTTTTCACATCCCCTCTTAAATCGTCTTAGCGCGATTTCAAATGGTTCATTATCTCTTACTTGTACACTTGGCATAAATTTCCTTTATTATTCAAATATTGCGTAATATTACTCGATATTGTCTATAAAGCAAGTTTTAACTTATAATATAACTATGATTACACTAGGCATTGAATCTTCTTGCGACGACACTGGCTTAGCGATTGTAAATTCTGATGGCAAAATTATAGATCATATAACTAGTTCTCAACATGAAATTCATGCACAGTATGGTGGTATAGTCCCCGAGCTAGCCTCCAGAGATCATGTTAAAAAATTTATACCATTGCTCGATATCTTACTGAAAAGAAATTCTCTAACAATTAGCGCCATCAATTTGATTGCATTCACTAATGGTCCTGGTTTGTTGGGCCCACTACTAGTAGGTGCTTCACTATCTAAATCGTTAGGATGGAGTAATAATATTCCAACAATAGAAGTGAATCATCTTGAGGCACATATATATTCACCTATGATAACTGAAGAAAATTTAAGACCGCCCTTTATTTCATTACTAGTGTCTGGAGGTCATACAATTTTGTCAGCTGTAGATGTTAATTTTAATATACAAACATTAGGAGCAACATTAGACGATTCTGCTGGGGAGTGTTTTGATAAAATTGCACGTAAATTGGGTTTATCATACCCAGGTGGACCTCAAATTTCGAAAAGAGCGGAGAATTCTATTGATAATACATTTATCTTTCCAAGACCTATGATTAAAAGTAATAACTATGATTTCAGTTTTAGTGGATTAAAGACACATGTTATAAACGTTGTGAACCAAACTGATTTAACAGATGAAAATATAAACAATATATCCTTTGAATTACAAAACGCTATTGTTGAGACTCTGATTAATAAGTCGAAAAAAGCATCTGATGATTTGGGTATTAATAATATTGTAATTACTGGTGGTGTTAGCGCAAATCAAAAACTAAGAGATGACTTTTCTTTATTGAAGGGATGTAAGGCTTATTTTCCTGATGTTAAGTTTAGTACTGACAATGGCGCTATGATTGCATATGCTGGTCTTTTGAAATCAAAAACATGTAAATTCAAAAATAATTATAAAATTAAACCTAACCCCTCTTTAACCTTGTAGTAATTCGCGAATATTGCTCCGATGATTCAATAAAATAATCAATGTATGAAGTAGAGTCATTAAAAATAAGATAAAGTTATTGAGTGTTACAAGTGCCACAATTGGTAAAAACATGAAGCTTACAATTGCAGATAAACCTGAAATTCTTTTAAACATGAAAACTAACGCCCAAATAATTAATATTGATAAACCGATTAACAAATCCATAGCAAGAATAAAACCAAACGATGAAGCCACTCCTTTTCCTCCTTTAAATTTATTAAAAACTGGAAACATATGACCAAATAAGATGAAAAAGGAAAATATATATAAGACATGAATGTCTTGGTCTCCTAACAAATATATAGGAATAAATCCTTTTAGAAAATCTCCAAGAAATGTCAAGACACCAGGAAGCGGGCCTGCAATACGATACATATTTGTTGCACCGGGATTAGTCGATCCAAGCATTCTCGGATCTCCGGTAGTCATAATCTTATGGGTTAATATGGCGAACGGTATGGAACCAATTAAATAAAATAAAATAATTATTAGAAAATTATTGAGAATAGCTTCCATTTATAAAGCATACACCAGAGATTTATATTATTCTAATCTGTAATGCCGATAGAAAAGATACATAGAATTACTTATATTCATGGATGGTTGTTTGGTTCATATATATGGGATGATGCAATAAACTATTTTAGTAAATCTTTGATACATAATTACATTACGTTGTCAGGCTATGGAGAAAAAAGTAATGTAACTAATACTACAAAGATAGATCATTTGCTGTCTTCTGCAAATAAGGAAGACATGATTATTGCTTACTCCTACAGCGCATCAATGATATTGAACTCTAATAAATTGAGTTCATGTCTCGGAACAATGATTCTAATAAATCCCTTTTTTAAGCCTAAGGAAGGTACTATTGAAAGCTTATACGCAGAAATTAAAAGTAATCCAAGAGAAGCGTTACGAAAATTTATGTTTAATTGCATTAAAAGTAGAACTAATAATAAAGAAAAATTTATCCGATTAACAAATCTCCTTAATAATAATTTCATTCCGTCAATAGATATACTTTGCCTTGGATTAGAGGATTTAAAAAAAATTAACAAAACCAATAAAGATATCTCAAGTACAAAGAATGTTCATATCATTCAATCATCTCATGATCAAGTCACTAGCTTAGACAAATATAATCAACTTAAAAAAAATAAATTTTCTACGTATACACTTGATGACAGTCCTCATTATCCTTTTTTTGAATTTGAAAAAATCTATGACATTATAAAAAAAATATTATGAACAAAAAAATTATTGAATCATTCTCCAATCGAGCTTACAGCTATGATGATTACTCGTTTATTCAAAAAAATGTTAACGAAAGATTATTGAATAGGCTTAATCTCATTAAACATGATAAAAAAAATATACTCGAGATAGGATCTGGGACTGGTGATTTATCTCAAACTCTTCTAGATAAGTATCCTGAATTAAATATAGTTTCCATTGATTTATCACATGAGATGATTATGGCTCATAAGGATAAAAACCCTTCTGCAATATGTATTCAAACAAAAGGAGAAACTCCACCGTTTAAAAATGAATCTTTTGATACGATTTTATCCAGCTTGACGTTGCATTGGTGCGATCTAAACGAAAATGTATTCAAGAGATACTCAAACCTACTTAAACCAAATGGACTTCTTCTATTTTCTGCAGCTGGCCCAGATACTTTTAGAGAGTTCAAAAAATGCCCCGAGACTATTTATAAGAAGCTCAGATTTAATAATTTCATAGATATGCATCACTACGGTGATTTTATGCTTAATGCAAACCTTAAAGATCCAGTTGTTGATAGTGAATTCATTACACTTGAGTTCACTTCTCTTAAACAGCTTCTGAACTCTCTTAGACTGACTGGGACAAACGTAACGAACATTGATCAGACTCAATATATTAATAGGCGTGAGTATAGGATAATAGCTGATAGCTTGTACAACGGGACATCAGATTCATTTGAATTAACATATGAAATAATTTTTGGATATGCCTTAAAAGAAGCAAAAACCCTTGATAAATCAGGCAAATTGATTCCAATCAAAGAAGTAAAAAAAGAGTAAATTAGAAATTCCATAAGTACTAATATTTTGTTAATATTGGGTTGCAAAAAAGTTGTTATTGAAGGATCAATAACCATATATTAGGGAATGAAAATGAATAGATTATCAATATTAATAGTATCAATGTTAGCTCCGCTAACAACCTTTGCTGATTGGGAAGTAAATATGCCAAGAGGTGTATCACCAACTGCTAATGCTGCATACGACTTACACATGCTAATTTTCTATATCACTGTAGTGATAGGTATAGTTGTATTTGGAGTAATGTTTTACTCAATATACCATCATAGAAAATCCAAAGGCGCTAAGCCGGCATCATTTCACGAAAGCACAACGGTTGAAGTTATTTGGACTGTGATTCCTTTTGTAATACTTGTTGGAATGGCTATACCAGCTACTAAAACATTAATAATGATGGAAGATACTAGGAATTCTGAAATAACTCTCAAAGTAACAGGTTACCAATGGATGTGGAAATATGATTATGTCGAAGATAACGTTTCTTTCTTTAGTAAACTAGCCAACGATAGCAACGAAGCTAGACAACTAGGATCTAAAATAGATGTAAATAAAGTTGATAACTATTTACTAAATGTTGATAACGAAGTGGTATTACCTACAAATACTAAAGTAAGAATATTGCTGACAGCAAGTGATGTAATACACGCATGGTGGGTTCCTGAGATTACAGGTAAAAAAGATGCTATACCGGGATACATCAATGAATTATGGGTAGACATAAAAGAACCAGGTGTATATCGAGGCCAATGTACAGAATTATGCGGTAAAGACCATGGCTTCATGCCAATTGTGGTCCGAGCAGTACCTAAACAGGAATATACAAAATGGGTATCACTAAATCAAAAAAATCGCGTAGCAGATAAATCAAAATAAGGAAATTAAAATGAGCGCAAATATAGATCACTTAAAAGAAGAACATCATCAACCGTCAGGTTTGATGAGATGGATAACAACTACTAACCATAAAGACATTGGTTCACTTTATTTATGGTTCAGTCTACTAATGTTTTTCGTAGGCGGACTCATGGCACTAGTGATTCGTGCAGAGTTATTTCAACCTGGATTACAATTTGTAGTTCCTGGTTTCTTTAATCAAATGACTACCATGCATGCATTAATAATGATTTTTGGTGCAGTTATGCCTGCATTTGTTGGTTTAGCAAACTGGCAGTTGCCTATGATGATAGGAGCACCAGATATGGCTTTAC
>JAPOHH010000013.1 GCA_029979505.1 bacterium
ATGACCGATCAAGTCTATCGCCATTATATTTTCTTTTTTAATAATATTTTTATTATCCTTAGCTTTTTTCAAGAGAGATGAATGGATTTCCTCGCCTGTGTTATCATTATGGTATACGATTCGTCTTTTTGAATGGCCACCCTCTAAAGTCTGTTTGAGGCCATTATTATTTTTATTAAAGGAAACTCCATAATTCATCAATAGCTCAATACTTTCTTTTCCTTTTTTTATTATTTTTAACACTGATTCAGTATCACAGATATCATGACCATTTAAGATTGTATCCTCTGCATGCTTTTCTATATCATCTTGATCATTAATAACAGCAGCTACACCGCCTTGAGCCCAAGCTGTTGAACAGTCGCTTGTATTTGATTTACTTAATACTGTGACTCTGTAGCGCTTAGCT
The DNA here is from genome assembly GCA_029979505.1 of bacterium. GTDB lineage: Bacteria > Pseudomonadota > Gammaproteobacteria > CACLCV01. The sequence continues at coordinate 410 of JAPOHH010000013.1, forward strand.
AATTCTATTGCACTCAATAGTCCGGATATTCCAGAACCAACTATTAAAACTTCAGTATTAAGCCTAGTGGACATATAATATAAAGTACCATATCAATTGAAGACTAGAAATATGATTATTGAAGAAGATGATGAAATCATTAGACAATGTTTATCTGGAGACACAGATTCATATAAATATCTAGTTCAAAAGTATCAATTTAGAATTATTAATACCTGTTATAAATATACAAAAAACATCATTGATGCTGAAGATGTTGCTCAAGAAGTTTTTTTAAAAGCATATCAGAATCTTTCAACGTTTAAATCTAGCAGTAAGTTTTATTCGTGGTTATATAGAATTGCTGTAAACACAAGCCTTAACTATATTAACTCTAAAGAAAAGCGTAAAGAAAAGGAAACTATTTCAGAAGAAAATTGTCTAATAGACATGAATATATCAAACGATAATCCGAAAGATTATTATCAGCTAAATGAACTTGTGAATAAATTACAACCACTGATGGATAATTTGCCAGATGACTTGAAAAGATTAGTAGAATTATATGAAATTAAAGATCTTACGTACGATGAAATATCTAAAGAATTATCAATACCCATCGGAACTGTCCGCTCTAGGTTGCATAGAGCTAGAAACATGTTAATCTCAGAATTTAAAAAGATAGATGATGAAGAATAAAAACTATAGTATATTTGGGAGAATTTTGAGCATTATAAATAATGATTATCCTCCGTATGTATCGAAGAATTTTTCAGATAATGTAATGAAAAATATTCATACTAATGGCTACTCAAAAACATCTAAATTCAAAACTCCTTTAAATATTGCAGCTTCATTATTCTTTGCTATGATAACAACATATGCTCTAATAAGCTTAGAGCCAATAGAAAAAAATACTGTAGCTCAAGAAATCATTGAAAAAGACAACGATTTAATAAAACGTGTCATTGATGATAGTTCATGCAAAGAATTACATAATAAAGAAGGTAACCCAGATAATGAATGTAAATAATTTAAAATATTTTTCTATTACCTCTTTTTTAATATTAATAATATCCTTGCCGCTCTCATTGCATGCAGCGTCGTATCCAGATTTTACTGAAATAGTTGAGCAGAATATGCCTGCAGTCGTTATTGTAAATGCAACTAGATCAATGAATAAAAATACTGATAGTAATAAATTCCAAACACCTCCTGGTATGCCGGATGAATTTAACGACCTCTTCAAAAAATTTTTTGATGAACGACAAAATCAGCCAAGAAGAAGTCAACCCAGTTCTGGTTCGGGATTTATCCTTTCAAGTGATGGGTATATTATGACTAATCATCATGTTGTCGTTGGCGCAAATAAAATCTCCATTCTTACAAATGATAAAACATCATATGATGCTGAATTAATCGGTTCTGATAAAAGGAGTGATCTTGCATTATTAAAAATAAATGCAAAGAAATTACCAGTTGTTAAGATAGCATCTCAGGATAATGTAAAACTGGGAGAGTGGGTTTTAGCAATAGGTTCACCATTTGGTTTCAATCAAACAGTTACTGCTGGAATAGTTAGTGGTAAACAAAGAAAACTTGCTGGAGATAATTACGTGCCATACATACAAACTGATGTTGCCATCAATCCAGGTAACTCCGGCGGACCTTTATTTAATCTTTCCGGTGAAGTTATTGGCGTAAATGCCCAAATATATAGCAGAACAGGTGGCTTCATGGGTGTGTCCTTTGCAATACCATCTGACACAGTTAATGACGTTTACTATCAATTAAAAACTAAAGGTGTGGTTAGCAGAGGTTGGTTAGGAGTATATATACAAGAAATTGATGATAAGCTTGCTAAGAGCTTTGGACTTGATAAAGCAAAAGGCGCTCTCGTGAGTAAAATATTACCTAATAGTCCAGCAGAGAAAGCTCGTTTTAGACAGGGGGATGTAATTTTAAAATTTAATAATACAGACATTAATAAATCCACAGATTTACCATTAATTGTAGGACAGTCCAAAGTAGGTAAATCATTTCAAGTACAAATAATAAGGGATAAACGCGTTAAGAATCTTTCAGTAATTTTAGAGGAGTTGCCTACAGAAGAGAAAATTGCCTCAATAGGAGCAAAAAAAATCATATCTAATTCTATCTCGGGTATTTCAGTAAGAAACCTAACTCAACAAGAAATAAAATCTTTTAATATCAAGACAGGTGTAGTAGTTACATCCGTAGATAATAATATCAATAACAACTATGACGTTAAGATAAATGATATTATTACGAAGATTAATAATAATGTCATTAATGATTCAGATGACTTCACAAAAACAATGAAAATGGCAAAAAATAATTCATATGTCAATCTTCTGGTATATAGACAATCATCGCCATTATTTATTGCACTAAAAATCTCTAAATGATTTGATGTTTTAAGTCTCTAATATATTATAGAGCAAATGAATATCCGAAACATAGCTATTGTTGCTCATATAGATCATGGAAAATCTACTCTTGCTGATCGGATGATAGAAAAATATGGCAACATAAGCTCAAGGAAAATGAAAGAACAGATTCTAGATTCTATGGATTTAGAACGTGAACGTGGAATTACAATAAAGGCTCAGACAGTTAGTTTGAAGACATCATATCAAGGCAAAGATTTTAATATTAATATAATTGATACTCCTGGGCATGTTGATTTTTCGTATGAAGTTTCTCGCTCTTTGTCTGCATGTGATGGAGTTATTCTGTTAGTAGATGCAACGCAAGGACTGGAAGCTCAAACAATAGCTCACTTTAATGTTGCTAAAGATTTAGATTTAAAAATTATACCTGTGATTAATAAAATTGATTTGCCTTCAGCTGATACAGAATCTGTAAAAAAAGATTTATCAGATTTATTGGAAATTCATTCATCCGAAATATTAAATGTTAGCGCAAAATCAGGATTAGGTGTTGATCAGCTTATAGAAAAAATAATTACTGATATTCCTGAGCCAAAAGGAATCATTAATGGAGAGCTTAAAGCTTTTATAATTGATTCCTGGTTTGACAATTATCTTGGAATTGTTGTTTTAATTAAGATAATAGATGGAGAAATTGCAGTAAAAGATAAAATTAAAGTATTTTCAAATAAGCGTGAGTTTATTGTAGATAAACTTGGAACTTTTAATCCAACTATGACAAACACATCGACTTTAACATCTGGTCAAGTAGGATTTATGATTGCTTCAATTAAAACCCTTGATTCAGCTCCAGTGGGAGATACAGTGATTTTGTCAAAAAATGATAATGCTACAGCACTTCCAGGTTTTAAAAAAATTCAGCCTCGTGTTTATTCTGGATTCTATCCTGTTGATTCTAATGACTATCAAGAATCAAAAAAAGCATTAGATAAACTCTCACTAAATGATAATTCATTTACATATGAACCAGAGAGCTCGCAATCGCTGGGGCATGGATTTCGATGTGGATTTCTTGGATTATTACATATGGAGATAATTCGTGAGCGTGTGCAAAGAGAATATAATCTTGAGTTCTTGATGACAGTGCCATCAGTAACTTATCGAGTAGAAAATAAAAAGGGAGAAATTAATGATATTAGAAAGCCAAGTGATTTACCGGACGATAATAGTATTAAATGTTACTATGAACCAATAGCGCTAATTTCTATAGTTACACCCTCTCAACATTTAGGTTCAGTTATAGAATTATGCACTTCAAAAAGAGGAATTCAAAAAGATTTAATATATCGTTCTAATATGGCTGAAATTAAATATGAAATTCCATTATCCGAGATAATATATGACTTTTTTGATACTCTTAAGTCTGCTTCAAAAGGATATGCTTCATATGATTACGATATAATTGATTATAGAGAAAGTAAGATGATTAGACTAGACATACATGTGAATAAAAAAAAGATAGATGCATTGTCACAAATACTTCACAAAGATAACTCATATAGAAGATCTAGAGAGCTTATTGAAAATCTTAAAAAATTAATTCCAAGACAGAGCTTTGAAATTACTATTCAGGGGTGTGTAGGTGCAAAGATACTATCTTCAACTTCTATTAAAGGTTATAGAAAAGACGTAACTGCCAAACTATATGGTGGTGATGTTACTCGAAAAATGAAACTGTTAAAAAAACAGAAAGAAGGTAAGAAGAAAATGAAAAAGATTGGTAATGTAGAAATACCTAGAGAAGCATTCTATAAATTTTTGTCAACATCCGAAGAATAGAATGGACTTTACTTTCATACTTGTACTATTAACCATCTTTACAGGTTTATTTTCTATTATTAAGATTAATAAACCTATACTTATACAGATATCAGAATTTTCATCTTCTATATTTCCTATTCTTTTTGTTGTATTACTTATTAGGTCATTTTTTATTGAACCTTATAAAATACCATCAGGATCAATGATACCAACATTGATGATTGGTGATTTTATTCTAGTAGATAAAAATATATATGGTTATAAAATTCCACTAACAAATATTACAATAATTGATAATGAAGAACCTAAAAGAGGAGATGTGGTTGTTTTTAAATATCCTGAAAATAAAAAAATTAATTACATTAAAAGGGTTGTAGCTTTGCCAGGAGATCAGATTATATACAAAGACAAAACTATATTTGTTAATGGTATAGAATATACTCGAACTGATATTAGGCATAACTTTGATCCTATAGAAATAGCTGATGGTACAGTGTCGTTAGAAAGAATTGGTAATAAAGAGTATCTAGTATTAAACCAAAAAGACTCTTCATTTAATTTCAGATACACGGTACCTATGGATACCTATTTTGTCATGGGTGATAACAGGGATAATTCTAATGATAGTCGTTTCTGGGGTCCGGTACCAAAAGAGAATTTAGTAGGGAAAGCTTTTTATATTTGGATGTTTTGGAATTTTGATAGCTTCTATAGTTTCTCTGATAGGGTAGGTACACATATTGAGTAAAAATATTGAAAAATCTGTTTTGAATTCTATAAATATGGCATTTTGCTATAAACCTAAAAATATTCGTTACTTTGTTTCTGCGCTTACTCATAAATCTACATCAGACGATAACTATGAAAGATTAGAAATTTTAGGGGACGCTGTTTTACAGCTTATTGTAACAGAAATACTATTCACAAAATATCCTGATTACTCAGAAGGAAAAATAACTTTAGCTCGACAAAATTTAGTAAATACTAGAAACTTAAAAAAACATTTTCTAAAACTTAAACTAAATACTATATTTAACAAAATTAATCCAAATTTTAAAGAGGGAGATATTTTTTCTGATATATTTGAATCACTTGTTGGGGCCTTATATCTTGATAGTGATTTTGAAAATACAAAATCTATTCTTGATATCCTATTTTTATCTGACATAACAGAAAAACTTATTAAAAAAGATGCTAAAACATCTCTTCAAGAATTTATGCAATCAAAAAAACTTAACTTACCTGTCTATACAACAACATATGCAGAAAATAAAAAAACAAAATATATAATTACATGTGAACTAAAAGACTTAAAGATAAAAAAATCACTTGCATCAAATAAAGTTAAACCTGCACAGCAGCAATTAGCAGATGTTATTTTAAAGAAAATAAATGAAAATAATTAAACTCCTTGTTTTAGGAAAGAGTAATGTTGGCAAATCTTCTTTAATAAATTATTTATCAAAAAATCACTCCGCACTAGTATCAAATAAATTGCATGCTACTAGAATCGCATCTTCATATGAATTTGAATATAAAAATAATAGGATAAAGATAATTGATACACCCGGCGCATCAATTACTGATAATAATTTATTGTCTCAAGCTATGAAAAGTAGCTCTACGAAATACATAACTTCCGCAGACATCATTATATTATTAACACAACCTCAAAATAATTATAATTATGAAATGAAAATTATTGATCAAATACGTGAGTCAGGAATAAAATTTATCGTTGTAGTTAATAAAATCGATTTAGATTTAAACAAAAAATTCGAAGACAAATTATTATCCTCTCTCGCATTAAATCAAGCAATGTATATATCTGTAACTGAGTCAATTAATATCGAGGGACTTTATAAATTATTAGATGAAAATATTGATAAAATAGTACCATCTGAAAATACAGAAGATATAGTTTTGTCTACTAGCCAATCAAATATACAAGAATTAATTAGGGAGGCTATTGTAAACAGAACAAATGAAGAATTACCTTATGAATCCGCAGTTCTTTTGAAATTTTTTAAAGAGCAGAAAAATAGCTTTATAATAAAAGCAGACATTATTGTTTCCAAAGAAAACCACAAGAAAATAATAATTGGCAAGAAAGGTTCTATGATTAAAAACATTGGTATTAAGTCAAGAGAAACTTTGGAAGGTTATCTGGGTAAGAAAATACACCTATCGCTTTTTGTTATTGTTAAAGATAATTGGAAAAACAATACCAGTATTCTTAAAGAAATGGGTTATATCGAATAATGATAGTCTCATCTAATGGCTTTCTTATTCACTCAAGAAAATATCAAGAAACAAGTAGTATTATACATGTACTATTTCCTAATAAAGGCATTCAATCTTTAATATTCAAAGGTAAGTATAACAATAAGGATCAATTAAAATTTTCCTTATTTAATGAATATTTGTTTACTTATAATGATAAATATAATTTCCCTTATTTATCAAAATTTGAAAATGTCAATAATCTATCAATTCATAAAAAATATTACTTACTAGGATTGTATATTAATGAATTACTCTATAAGACAATTAAAGAAGGATATGATTTTGAAAAAATATATGATTTTTATAAAAGCTTTCTAGTACAGCTTACTACTTCTTCAAGTTCATCACGAAGATTGGCTATGCTATTTGAAAAAAATCTCCTAGATAACTTAGGGTATGGCCTTCATATGGCAATCGATTCCAATATTTCTGAGAAAATGTCTTATATCTATGATTTTAATGAAGGATTTAAAATTGTAGAAAAGCAATTTAATAAATCTATTATTCACGGCGTTGCTCTAAAAGATTTTTTTTCCAATACACTTATTAATGACAATGATATAGATATATTAAGATTAATTATGAAAAAAATATTAAAACAACATTATCCTGATATTAACTTTATGGGCGACAAACTATTTTAATTTACCTTTTGTTATGGTGAATCTTCTAGTTTTCAAAGTAAGTATGAAAAACTTATCATACCAGTCTCCTAGTACATATCGAGAAATATGATTGTTATCAACTAAATGATTATGGATATTAGGTCTATGGGTATGACCATGTATTATTACTTCAGGGTTATATTTATGTATCAATTTATTAACTTCGTTAAGATTCACATCCATGATTTCTTCACTTTTTTCAGAGTTTGCTAAAGCACTTTTCTTTCTGAAGTCCTCTGCTATTTTTAGTCGTTCGTCGAGTGATTTAGAGAGCATTTGTGATTGCCATTCTTTTGACCTGACCATAGATCTAAACTTCTGATAATCAATATCATCAGTACACAGAGAATCGCCATGTAATAAGAGGATTCTTAATCCATTTGTTTCGTAGATGAAAGGATCGGTTAATTCTTTCATACCTAGACTATCACATATTTTTTTTGATATTAAAAAATCACGATTTCCGTGCATATACCAAATTTTAATTTTCTTGCTAAGTTCTATTATTGATGACTTTACTTCTTTCAATCCGTCCATAGGATCGTCATCACCAACCCAATACTCAAACAGATCGCCAAGGATAAATAAATCTGAGGTATCTTTACTGATGTTATTAATATAGGTGACAAAGTATTTATTTACATGAGGTCTCGATTTATCAAGATGCAAATCTGAGATAAAATCTATAGCCATAGAATTAATTTATTCAATCAGTGTCACTTCATTGATTATAATGTTTTCAATAGGCACATCTGAATGTCCAGCATTGTTACCAGTTGACACGCTTCCTATTTGTTCCACTACTTCTATTCCGTCTGTAACTTGCCCAAAGACACAATAGCCATACCCGTCAGCTGAGTTTGCTCGATCTAAGAATTCATTATCCCTTAAATTGATAAAAAATTGAGAGGTAGCTGAGTTCGGACTACTTGTCCTTGCCATAGCAATCGTCCCTTTATTATTACTAATATTGTTGTCTGATTCATTTATTATAGGGTCAAATGTCTCTATTTGTGACATATCTGGTAAGTGGCCCCCACCTTGAATCATAAAATTCGGTATTACTCTATGAAATATTGTTCCATTTAGTTTTCCTTCTTTTGTATATTTTATAAAATTTGCAACCGTCTCAGGAGCCTTGTCCTGAAATAATTCAATTGTTATATCACCCATGTTTGTTGAAAGCTTAATCAATTTCGTCTCCTTAGTTTTTTGATTATCATGTATAATATCACTACATGAAGATATAGTTACGAACAAAAGAAAAAACAATAAATATTTATAATTATTATTCAGTAACATTAAAAGTAATAATACAGCAAATGAATTTACACATCCATAATACTCTAACAAATAAAAAAGAACTATTTGAACCCTGCTCAAGTGATAAATCGGTAAATATGTATGTTTGTGGACCTACTGTCTACAGTGAGCCTCATATTGGTAATGCTAGAGCCGCTTTGACTGGTGATTTATTTTTTAGAATTTTAAAAGAATTGTTTGAAACTGTGACATATATTAGAAATCTTACTGATGTTGATGATAAAATCATTGATCAATCTATTAAAACAGGCATTGCAATTAATGAACTAACTGAAAATGTTGCTGATGTTTATCAGAGTAATATGCTTGAATTAAACATGTTAAAACCAACTTATGAGCCCAAAGTAACTGATAATATCAATAATATAATTTCTACTATCGAAAAAATACTAATTAATAAATCAGCGTATATATCTGAAAAACATGTAGTATTTGATACGCAATCATTTGAAGAGTATGGTTGTTTATCAAAGAAAATTTCTAGCGACTTAATTGATGGCGCCAGAATAAAGCCTGAATCTTTCAAAAGAAATCCAAAAGACTTTGTATTATGGAAACCGTCCGACAATGATGAGCATGGGTGGAAGAGTCCATGGGGCTATGGACGACCTGGTTGGCACATAGAATGCACGAGCATGATAAAAAGTATTATTGGAAATGACAGTACTTTAGACATACATGGTGGAGGCAATGATTTAATATTTCCTCATCATGAAAACGAAATTGCTCAAGGGTCATGTTGTTCTTCCTCAAAATTTTGTAATTACTGGTTTCATAATGGTATTGTTTTGGTAAACAAGAAAAAAATGTCAAAATCACTTGGTAATGTAATCTTAGTAACAGATATCATCAAAAAATATAATCCTATTACAATTAGAATAGCTCTTATGAGCACCCATTATAGACAACCATTAAACTGGACTGACGAAACAATAATAAATGCAAAAAATATACATGAGAAACTACTACGAACGTTAGATAAGGCAACTGAAGTTGATGAGAAAAAGGATAATAATTTTCTAAAATTATTATGTGATGATATGAATACTCCTGTGGCGATTCAGTATCTTATCAAGCAATGCAAGTTAGCAAGAGATGATATTAATGAACTTTGCATGTTGAAATACAACAGTAATCTTCTTGGAATAGTTAGTGAAATAAAGACTATTAAGCTTAATGACAAGGAGAAACAAATAATTGAATCTCTTATTAAAAAGCGAGAACTTGCTAGAAAAAATAAAGACTTTACTGAAGCAGATTCTATCCGTGATCAATTAACTGCCTTAAATGTAGAGTTAGAAGATGGATCGGCTGGCGTATCTTGGAAAATTAAGCGTTAGACTTATTTATTAAATCCTGAGTATAGGTATAATAAGCAAACTAACGGGGTGTAGCGCAGCTTGGTAGCGCGGCTGGTTTGGGACCAGTAGGTCGTAGGTTCGAATCCTATCACCCCGAAATATGCGCCTGTAGCTCAGTTGGATTAGAGTATATCGCTACGAACGATAGGGTCGGAGGTTCGA
>JAPOHH010000003.1 GCA_029979505.1 bacterium
AAAAATATTATTATAAAAGAAAATATAATGGCGATAGACTTGATCGGTCATAAAGATAAATATTGCGATGGCCTCTATGCTTATGATGAAATCAATCGCTCAGTAATTACCATTGAAGCAAAAGTAATAATTATAGCAACAGGTGGTGCGAGTAAAATTTATCAATACACAACTAATCCGGATACATCAACAGGTGATGGTATTGCGCTAGCTTATAGATTTGGTTGTACGATTTCAAATATGGAATTTATACAATTTCATCCAACATGTTTGTATCATTCTAGGGAAAAAAGTTTTCTTATATCAGAATCACTTCGAGGTGAAGGAGCAAAGCTTGTAAATCCAGATGGCGAATATTTCATGGATAAATATGATAAAAGAGGTGAGCTAGCTCCCAGAGATGTTGTTGCAAGAGCAATTGATATAGAAATGAAAAAGAATTCATATAATTGTGTGTACTTAGATATATCTTTTAAAGATAAAGATTATATTTTGAGTCGTTTCCCAAATATATATAAAAGATGTTTAAAGTTAGGTATAGATATTACTAAATCATCTATACCTGTTGTACCTGCAGCACACTATACCTGTGGCGGAATAAAAACAAATGTTTCTGGCGAAACTGATTGCTCAAATTTATTTGCAATTGGAGAAGTTGCTCACTCTGGACTTCATGGTGCCAACAGATTAGCTAGCAACTCCTTACTTGAGTGTGCAGTTATGGCAATGGAGTGTTGCAAAATAATTCACAAAAAAGGATTACGCATAAATAAGAAAGTTTTACCATTATGGGATGATAGCTATGTAACAGACGGTAATGATGAGAATATTTTAATTTCACATAATTGGGCTGAATTGCGAAAAGTGATGTGGAATTATGTAGGAATACTGAGAACAAATAAGATGCTACATAGAGCAAAAGAGAAGTTGACTGTAATTAATAACGAAATTAATGATTTTTACCATACACATAAAATTAGTAAAGACTTGCTTGAGTTAAGAAATATTATTGATGTTGCTAATATCATAACTGATTCTGCAATTTTAAGAAAAGAGAGTCGAGGTTTACATTACAATAAAGACTACCCAGAAATAAAAGATGAATATAATAATCCTACAGAACTAAAAAATAAGAAAAAAGACTTTATAATGAAGCTCGTCTCTAAAGTTTAAATATCGTTTTCCTGTAATAACGCAACTCATCAATCGAATCTCTAATATCATCTAATGCTCTATGGTTAGAATTCTTTTGGAAGTTATCCATTTCTTCAAAGTACCACCTTTTGCCCAGCTCGCGTATTGAACTAACATCAATACTTCTATAATGGCAAAATGCTTCTAAATTAGGCATGCATCGAGCTAAAAATCTGCGATCCTGACAAATTGTATTGCCACATAAAGGAGATTCCCCCTTATGGACATACTTGGATAGAAAATCTATTGTTTTCCTCTCAGCAATTGATTCTGTAATATTGCTTTCCAATACTTTTTGAACTAAGCCACTTCTGTTATGGTGATCCGTATTCCATTTATCCATACCATTGAGAATTTCAATAGGTTGATTGATTACAAGGTTAGGCCCTTCTTCAAGAATATTGAGATTTTTATCAGTAACAATTGATGCGATTTCGATTATGTAGTCGCGTTGAGTATCAAGACCTGTCATCTCTAAATCAATCCAAATCATGTTACTTCTATCTTTCATCTGCTAAGATTATTATAATTAATGACTAAAGTAAAACCACAACGCTTATGAGTGAAATATCAATAATTTTAGCTTTTTATTTGTTCGTAAAAGTATCACTAGATTTATCGCAAATTTATACTGTTAGATATGCATCAGTAGATATAGATTCAATAAAATTACTTGAGATAAACCAGGATGATGACAAGATTTCACGTCAGTATAATATAGCCAAGTTAAATATATCTATTATAAAAAATATTACATATGTTGCATGGATATACATTATCCTTGAAGGAGGTTTAGCTATGGAGCTAAATGAGTATTTCAACTCAGGAAACTTCAACACATCTCTTTCAAATTTATTCGTAATACTGTCATTATACCTGATGATAAGTCTAAACATGTTAATGTTCTCTTTTTACTCTAGTTTTGTGATAGAAGAAAAATATGGATTCAATACATCTACGAAACTTCTATTTTTCAAGGATAATATAATTTCATTAGTACTGTCCATGTTAGTAATTTCTATAGTAAGTTTATTGTTTTTCTACCTGTTTAGCTTCCGTGATTTATGGTGGTTACTTATGTCATTTGCTGTATTGTTTTTAATAATCATGAGTATATTTATTTATCCAACATATATATCACCACTGTTTAATAAATTTCAAAACTTAGATGACAAAGCAATTAAGAATAAAATTGAAGATCTCTCTATAAAAACAAATTTTCCAATAAATAACTTATATGTCATGGATAAATCGAAAAGATCTAAACACCCGAATGCATATTTTACTGGATTTAAGAATAATAGAAGAATAGTCTTTTTCGATACTCTTCTAGAACTATTAACGCCAGATGAAGTTAAAGCGGTTCTGGCACATGAAATTGGTCACTATAAACATAACCATATTATTAAATCATTAATACTTTCTACATCTGTAATTTTTATAGGATTGTTTCTATTATCAAGCCTGGTTAACAGCATAGCCTATCTTGATATCTTGAACTTACCCTTCAATGTAAGCTCACAATTAATTGCGTTAATTTTTACTTATCAAATCGCAATTTTTTTTATAGATCCTGTGTTTTCATCGCTATCTAGAAAAAATGAATATGAAGCAGATTTATATGCTGCTCATCAAGTCGATAAGAAATATTTAATATCATCTCTAACAAAGTTATATAAATCCAATTTATCATTCCTGGTACCTAATAAATTATATGCATTATTTTATTACTCACACCCAACAGTTATAGAAAGAATAAATAGACTAAGGAGCAATGATGAAAGATTTTGATAAAAAAAGATGTCTACCATGTGAGGGTGGCTTGGAGCCTTTATCCAGAGATAAATGCGAAACCTATCTAAAAAAACTACATAGTGATTGGTCTATAGATTCTAACGCTAAATCCATACATAGAACATTCACCAGAAAGAACCATTATGAAATTTCATCATTAATTAATTTAATAATTCATATATCAAATACAGAAGACCATCATCCTGAGATTACATTTGGATATAATAAGGCTGATGTAAAATATTTTACTTACGCAATTGACGGTTTGTCAGAAAATGATTTTATTTGTGCTGCTAAAATAGATAAATTTATATCACTTTAAAGAATTTTTCTTTCCTTGAAGGCATGTGATATTGTCTCATTATCTAAAAAACCAAGTTCGCCATTTAAAGGTAGACCAAAGGCTAGCCTGGAAGTTTTTATATCTCTTTGTGAAGCCATATTTTTGATATAATGAGCAGTGGCCTCACCCTCGATAGTAGTGTTAGTTGCAAGTATTAATTCTGAGACATTTGCGCTTGCGAGTCTTTTTTCTAACTTATCTAGTCCAATCTCGGCTGGCCCTCTCCCATCTATTGGTGATAAATTGCCTTGTAGTACAAAATAATAACCATTGTAATTCGTTGATTCATCAATGGTGTATACATCACTTGCTGATTCAATTACACATATAACTGAAGTATCCCTATTCTGTCTCTCACAGATATGACAAGAATCTATTGTTTGTTTCTGGACTTCTTCAATGTCCATAAAAACTCCGCACACCAGACACTTTGAAATTTTATTTTCAATATTCATTAATTCTTTTGACAAATGAAGAGATTTTTCAGGATTAGTGTTCAATAATTGATAAGCAATACGTTGAGCACTTTTCCTTCCAATACCTGGGAGAATAGTAATAGCATCAATTAAGTTTTCTAGATATTTTGATTTTATCATATTTTAAAATGGTAGCTTCATACCGCCAGGTAGATTCATAATGTTACCCATTTTTTCTTTTGTTTCTTTTTCTAGTTTATTCATTGCGTCATTACATGCTGCCACTAAATAATCTTCAAGAATCTTTTTATTGCCTTTGTATGTATCGTTATCTATGTCGATGCTAACAATTTGATGATTTCCTTTTACAGTAACTTTTACTGCACCTGCCCCAGCAACGCCCTCGACTTTTATTTTGTTAACTTCATTCTGAGCTTTTTTAATATTACTATACATGTTTTTTGCTTCTTTCATTTTATCAAACATACCCATGAATATTCTCCTTCTATAGTTTACTTATATTATCTTTATCTATTTTAGCATCAAATATGCTTTCAATTTCTTTAAGATTTTTATTGTTTTTAATTGATTCATACATTTCGTTCTTTGAATTAATATTATCCTTAACTGATTGTTTGTATAGACTATTTATGTTCTCAGAATACTCAATAGATAAGACATGTTCAGTTTTAAATTCAGAGCATATTAAGATACTAAAATCTGTCATACATTTTTTTGGGTAAGTGTTTTCTTTGGATTTATCAATGGTTAACACTGTAGCATCTTCCCTTAAATCAAGCATAGAATTATATGCTAGGTCAAGCATTAAGCCTTGAAGATTAAAATTTTCTATAGTTGATTTCCATTTTGACAATTCAACTTGAGTGCTTTTTTTTGATTGTACTAATTCAGTTTTATTTTTTTTTTTTGAATCTGAGCTTGATATATCAATATTCGCTGATTTAACAGGAGGATTATCGCTCTCTTTATGATTATATTCTGTAAATAAAGAGATTCTTAATAATATCATAAGTAAGTGATCAGATTTTGATGCATTAGCATGGATCTGCTCTTTTGCTTGTAATAGGATGGAGTACCATAGCTGAAGATCCTGAGGTGCTACGCTATCATTGAGAAGTTCCGGCTTAAGATTATATTCATTGCTATTTAATTTACGTGATAATGACACTTGGAAAACTCTCTCAATAAGCATATCTAATAGTTTTGTATAATTAGATATATCTGAGTTATTTAAAATTTCATTAATATTTTGAAGAGAGTTATTCAGTAGATTAATAATTATATCATCAACAATCGTATGGTCTATTACGCCCAGTAACTTGATGATTTTTGATTGTTTCAACTCACCATTCCCATAAGAAATACATTGTTCTAGAATACTCATAGAATCCCTTGCGCTGCCCCTTGCAAAGTTGGCAATAAGTTCAGGTACATCCTCATCATATGGTATGTTTTCTCTAGTCAGCACATTAATAATATGATTTGTTAAAGATGTATTAGTTATAGACTCTAATTTAAAATGAAGGCATCTTGAGATAATAGTTTCTGGAAGTTTATCAGGTTCAGTAGTGGCTAATAAAAATTTAACATGCTCTGGAGGCTCTTCTATCGTTTTAAGCAATGCATTAAAACTTTTCGTCGATAACATGTGTACTTCATCGATTAAATAAATTTTGTATCTTGACGAAGAAGGTGCGTATTGCACATTTTCCATAAGCGTTCTGGTGTCTTCCACTTTTGTACGTGATGCAGCATCAATTTCTATCAAGTCTAGATTATTGTTATTATCTATCTCAATACATGAGTCACATTTTCCACAAGGTGTTTCACTGATTCCCTTTTTACATAAAAGTGATTTTGCAAATATTCTTGCTATAGTTGTTTTACCTACTCCACGAGTTCCAGAAAATAAATAAGCATTATGTATTTTATTAAGTTTTATTGAGTTACTAAGTGATTGAACACAGTTCTCTTGACCAACAACTTCATTAAAAAAGTGGGGTCTATATTTCAAAGCTAGAATTTTATTATTCATTATATTCGATTGAGTAGATGTCCTGTTTTTACAAAAATTAATGCACCATCTTCTAGTGTATATGGTTTGTGCTTACTTAAATGAGGGTTTCTTATCCAAGTATACTTGGGATATTTACCATATTCATCATAAAATGTTCCCTCAAGTACAAATATTTCCTCACCACCATGATGCTGATGAAAATTAAACTCAGTATTTGAATCCCATTTTACTAATGCTGTATGTTCATATTCATGATTATGAAGAGGCATGACATGAAGTCCTGGTACAAGACCTTGCAGCCACTTTTGATTATTTGTATTAATTATAATTTTATTGTTATCCAATTCACTGAACTGTCTTAATTTAACCAGCAGTTTACATCCTTCTTTACTAAAAGGGCTATGCTTGGAACCATCAGGATTTCTAATGTATGTCCCAGCTGGATAATCTCCATATTCATCAGAAAAAGTACCCTCCAATACAAACAATTCCTCACCAGAATCATGGACATGTTCATCAAAAAATGAGCCAGGCTTAAAGTCAACTACTGTTGTGGAAATAGCATATTCAGAATCTTCGTTTCTCTCTAAGAGAGTTCTCAAAACTCCCTTACATGGTGATAATACTGATTTTAATTCATTAGATTGCAAAACTACTTTTTCATGAAAATTCTGATTTAACATTTTTAATCTTTTCTATTGTCAATAAGATGAACGGTTAGGCCTTCATAAACATCATATATATCCATTTGACAGCAAAGGCGACTTCTAGATTCATCGAAATTATCAGATCTTTCAAGCATAAAAAGTTCCATAGATCCAGGATCCATTGGTTCTATCTTATCAACCCACTCTTGATCAATATGCACGTGACAAGTACCACAGTTACATGATCCATTACATATTGCCGGTATTTCAGGTATGTTTAGTTTTTTTGCAGCATCCAGCATTGTTCTTCCTACGCTCATTGTTGTAGTCAATACCTCGTCTCCTCTTACAAAGTTAATTTTAACTGACATCAGTTTTCTCCATATATATCTCTTGTGTAAACCCTATTTTGAACTTTGTTAAGCTCTTTAGAAGGCCTATTAGTAATAATAAGATTAGTTTTACTTACAAAGCTATCAAAATCATTGACTACAGTACATCCAAATATACTCTTTTGAATACCAAGAAGCGGTTCATGAATGTATATGACCTTACCATTTTTTTTAAGTAACTTAATTATATCAATAATACTAGATTCTCTGAAGTTATCAGAATCTTTTTTCATTGCAAGAAGGTATATTCCTATATATTTAACTCTAAATTTTAAGATATCTTGAACGATATATTTTTTTCTTAATTGATTAGATTTGTTTAAGGATTTAACAATAGCATTAGGAATATCTGCAAAACTTGATGAGAGCTGTAAAGTATCCTTTGGTAAACAATATCCTCCAAATCCAAATGATGGATTGTTGTATCCTTTTCCTATTCTAGAATCCGAACAGACACCATCAATTAAGTCTTTAGTATTCATTTTATTACTTACAGCAAATGAGTCTAATTCATTAAAATAAGCAACACGCATCGCTAAATATGAATTTGAAAACAATTTTACTGATTCTGCTTCACAGCTTGACATCATAAATATTTGAACATCTTTTTTTAAAGATGCTTTCTTAAGAAGTGACACGAAACGTTGTGAGTAATTATCTTTGTTTCCAATAATTATTCTAGATGGATATAAATTGTCATATAGAGCATTGCCTTCACGGAGAAATTCAGGAGAAAAGTATATTTTAAGTTTTTTATATTTTTTATTTACACTCGTCGTATATCCAATAGGTAGTGTTGATTTTAAAATGATAGATGCATTAGTTTTCAATTGATTTAATTTCTTCAAAATCTCATCTATAGATGATGTATCAAATGAGTCTTGTTTAGGATCATAATTAGTAGGAGTTGATATTATTATAAAATCAGATTTTGTAGTTTGCTCATTAATATCAATAGATATGGATAACTTTAATGATTTTTTTTTCAAATAACTTTGAATTAACGAGTCTTTGATTGGTGATATTTTTTTATTAATTAAATCAAGCTTTTTTGGATTATTATCATGACAGATAACCGTATGTTTTTGAGATAGCAAGACTGCGTTCGAAAGGCCAACATATCCCATTCCTATAACAGATATTTTCATATAAAACTTTCACCGTTTGTAATAAATTTTTTGTATATATCTGTCACTAAATATGGACTTTTATATAATTTAAGAAATTGGTTAACAATTTGATTAGACACAAGTTCATTCCCAGAATTCATATCATCATGAATATTCATACCTTTGTTAGTCTCCATGTATAAAAATCCATCAAAATTATCATAACCACTTATCTTGAGAACAAAGCTTCTTGTGCCAGTGTAAAGCAATGAAAAATTGAACTTATTATGTGTCGCAGACGCCTCTATACGGCCTATCTCATCTGAATCTATATTGAAGTATAAGTTAAGTAAATTTTCTTTAAATAGATCATGAGTAACATTTACTTCTGAAGAAATCTCGACTATTGAATGTACATAAGGAACAAGAAAGTCAACGGCATGATTTATATTATTTTTTTCTATAATATTAAGTGTTTTTGACGAATGATTCATTTAACCGTCATATTTTATCATGTCTTTCATCTTATGGTATGTGAAATTGTAAATAGATACATTTTATTAGGTAGGTAAGGGATTCGAACCCTTGTAACGATTGCTCGCTAACCACCTTTCCAAGGTGGCGCATTCGACCACTCTGCCAACCTACCATAGATAAAAAAGAAAAATAAAATATTCCTAATCTGATGATACTAATGATTTAGGGTATATTATCAAGCTTTCTTATAATATTGACTTTTGTAGAACATCATAAGACCGAAAACAAAGAAAATGCTTATACTTAAAATCCCTAACCTAGCATCATTTGAAGCATAAGTTACTATTCCAACTAAAAGTGGTCCTATAAGTGCAGCAAATTTACCTAGCATATTATAAATACCAAAGTATTCAGCATGCTTATCATTTGGTATAAGCCTTGCATAGTATGATCTGCTCAAAGCTTGAATACCTCCTTGTACAAATCCTATTAAAGAGGCTATCAGATAAAATTCGTAGATACTTGTTAACGAATACGAGAGAAAAGTAATGATTAAATATATTATGAGACAACCAGATATTGTAATTTCAGTAGACGATAACTCAGATACTTTATTAATTATGAGAGTACCTGGAAAAGCAACAAACTGAGTTACTAATAATGCAACAAGTAAATCAAAGTTAGTAAATCCGAGTATTAATCCATAATTTATTGCCATTCTGATTATAGTGTCTACGCCATCAATATATATCCAATATGCAATTAAAAAGAAAAATATAGGTTTGTTAAATCTAATCTCTTTAAAAGTATCTAAAATGTTTGTCGTTTGTATATTTTTTTTAGGCTTTTCAGTCCAATACATCATAAGTGGAATCATAAATAATAACCACCATAAAGCTGCAAATATAAATGATATTTTATTTGATGAAATTAATTCTATAGAGGAATCAGAATTAAAATATAAAAATACTAGGGTAAATACAAAAGCGAGACCCCCTCCTAGGTAACCCAGCGCATATCCCATTGATGATATTTTATTATAATTATGAGAATTAAAATTTAATAACATGGAATCATAAAATACATTTGACATCATAAAGCCTAGTAGTGAAATAGAGAAAAATATCGATGCCATCACATAACTATCCTTAGAAATAAATGACAATACTAATGTAGAGAAAATACTTAAGCATGCAAAAATAAGTAAGAATAATTTTTTGTTTGAAAATTTATCAGCTAAAAGTCCAAATATTGGCGCAATAAATATTAATATTAAGCTTGCTGAAGAGTTTGATAATCCAAGATATAAAGTTCTTTCTGATGATGTAATAGATTTTGCAAAATATTCAGCGAATATAATAGGAAAAAATCCTGCGAGTACTATAGTTGCATAAGCTGAATTAGCCCAATCATAAAGTATCCAACTATAATATTTTTTAGAGTTCAAAATCTTTTTTAGGAGACGGTGGGATTCGAACCCACGAGAGCTTTGACACCCTAACGGTTTTCAAGACCGGCCCATTCAACCACTCTGGCACGTCTCCGTAAGTCGCTATTATAGATGAAAAGTAATGACTATTACAATTCAATGGTCTTAAAATCTAAATATTTATGAAGAACGGCAGGAATATTGATTTTATTTCCATCAAAATAATTTTCGACTAGACTAGCGAGTGTTCTGCCAACTGCTAATCCAGAACCATTCAGTGTATGAACAAATTTTTTCTTATTGTTCTCTTTATATTTCATATTTAGTCTTCGAGCTTGGAAGTCGCCAAAATTACTACATGATGATATTTCTCGATACTTATTTTGGCTAGGAAACCAAACCTCGATATCGTATGTTTTTTGTGATGAAAATCCTAAATCTCCTGTACACAGTTCTACTAACTGATACGGCAACTCCAGGTCGTCTAATACAGATTTTGCCTGGTTAGTAATGGCATCTAATGCTTGATCTGAGTTATCAGGGTGGACGATTTGAACGAGTTCTATTTTCTCAAACTGATGCTGTCTTATTATACCTTTTGTGTCGAGACCATAAGAGCCTGCTTCTGACCTAAAGCAAGGTGTATGTGCTGTCATTAATATAGGAAGTTCGTTAGTAGACAGAATCATATCTCTATATATATTTGTCAATGGAACCTCAGCTGTTGGAATTAAATATAAGTTCGAATTAGAGAGTTTAAATAAATCCTCTTCAAATTTAGGTAATTGTCCAGTGCCAGTAAGACTTTTAGCATTGCAAATATATGGAACATTATATTCAATATATGAGTTTTTAATATGTTTATTCAACATAAAACTAATCAAAGCTCTATGTAAAGATGCAAGCTTGCCTTTAAAAACAACAAAACGTGATTGTGTTATTTTTACTGCATCTTCGAAACTAATCAGATTTAATGATTCTAAAATATCACCATGTTCACGATTATTATCTACTTGAGGATTAAATGTTTTCTCAATAATCTTATTATCGTTCTCATTATGTCCAATAGGACATGATTGATGAGGTAGATTAGGTATTTCTAGAAGATGATTATTTAAAGACGTTTCAACTAATTCTAATGATGATTTTAAACTTTGTACTTCTAAATCTATTTTCTTTGAATCAGACATAAGTTTTTCTTTTTGCGCATCATTCATAGTTGTTTTGAACGAATCTGATATGATGTTTTTATCACTAGCTAGTTTCTCTTTTTTTTGTATAAGATTTTTTCTCTCTAATGATTTAGTTTCAATAAATTTTGTATCTAATTCATATCCACGAGTCAATAATTTATTAGCAACGTTGTCTTTATCATTCAGAATATCTTTTAAATCAAGCATAAATTATAATATTTCCCTGTTACCGTTACTTTGAGGTTCGGATAGGATGCCTTTTGCTTCCATTGCTTCAATTAAATTTGCAGCTCGATTATAACCAATTTTTAGTTTTCTTTGCAAAAAAGATATTGATGTTTTTTTAGTATCTTTAACAATACTCACTGCTTCATTATAGAGTTCATCAGATGTTTCGTTGATTTCATCTTGATTATCTACTTCATCGTTACTATCCAAAAGGATAGATTCGATCTCATTATTACGTTTCTGCTCCCTCAGAAAATCAGTAACTTTTGTTATTTCTAAATCACTAACAAATGCACCATGTATTCTTTGAAGTACATTGGTACCTGACCCTCTAAATAACATATCTCCTAAACCCAAAAGCTGTTCAGCTCCCATAGAATCAAGTATTGTTCTTGAGTCAATATTCGATGAGACCTTAAGTCCAATTCTTGTTGGAATATTAGCTTTAATAAGTCCTGTTATCACATTAACCGATGGTCTTTGTGTAGCCAAGATTAAATGAATACCCGCAGCACGTGCTTTTTGAGCTAAACGAGTAATTAAATCCTCTACTTTTTTTCCAACTGTTTGCATCATATCTGCAAATTCATCAACAACAACAACTATATAAGGTAGCTTTTCATGGAATCTTTCATTATTTCCCTCTGTTGGACCATAGACAGCTTTATTGCCGTCATTCATATTTTTCATAATTTGTTTGTTGTATGACTCGATATTTCTAACATTAAGGTCCATCATAAATCTATATCGACGCTCCATTTCTTGTACACACCAATGTAAAACACTTTTGGCTTCATTCATGTCTGTTACTACAGGATGCAATAAATGTGGTAAACCCTCGTATGTACTGAGCTCAAGCATTTTCGGATCAATCATTAAAAATTTTAGATTTTCTATATCATTTTTATACAGCAAACTTACAATCATTGAGTGGACAGCAACTGATTTGCCTGACCCAGTGGTTCCAGCAACCAACAAGTGTGGTAGTTTATGTAAATCAACACATACTGGCTTTCCTTGGATGTCTTTTCCTAAAGCCATCGTGAGTGAAGCTTTGGAATTTTCAAATTCTTTCGAACTAATTATGTCTTTAAGTGAAACAGTTTCCCGATCATCATTTGGTATTTCAATTCCAATGTGAGCTGTCCCTGGAACTGTTTCAACAACTCGTAAACTTGGAACTGTCATAGTTCTTGCTAAATCTTTACTTATAGTACTAATGGTAGCTGCTTTTGTTCCAGCTACAGGTTCAATTTCAAACAACGTTACTATAGGACCAGGCTTAACTGCCTTAACTTTTGCTTTTATTCCATAATGTTCTAGGTTTTGTTCTAACATTTCAGACATCAACTTTAAAGATTCTTCATCATGATTAATAATTTCTGAATTATGCTTTTCAAGAAATTCTAGTAAAGGTAATTTGTTATTTTCCGAAAATAATGTTTGTTGTTTTTCTTTAAAAGCTCTTTTGCTTTCAGTTGATTTTGGCTTAATAATTTCTACTTCAGCAATACTTATTTTTTTCTTAGTTATATTGTCATTATTAATTTTCTTTTGCTTAAATAATTGAATTCGTAAGTTCATTTTTTCATAAAAACTCAAGACTTTATATTTTGTTTTTAGATAAATATAGGTAAGGATTTTTTTAAATCTGTTATATGTGTTAATTACAGATATGTCGAAATAATAAACAAATGAATATAATAAAGTTACAAGAGATGCTACAACAGAGCCATATATACCAATATAGCTTGAGAGATAGTGCAAGGATATATGACCAAGATATCCACCTGTGCCTGGTAAAATAAAATCAGAATTAACTGAAATACTTGTAAATATTAACAAGACAAGAAATAAGTTTTTATATGAAAAGTTTGTACCACGAGAACGGATGATTGTATATCGCTCAAGAACTAAATAAATCAATAGAGCTATTAAAAAGTATGATGTCTTGCCGAATATCATGAATGTCATATGGGAAATATATGATCCAAAAATACCAATGTAGTTATTTATCGTCTCTTCGAGACCGGTTTTAAAAAAATTAGGATCAGACGGATCGTATGAAATAATTGAAAGAGTAAAAAGTAGTGTAAAAATTAGAAAAAAGAAATTAAATATCTCTTTAGGCAAATAATTCAATTTGGTTTTAGTAAATTTTTTATTTCTTTTTAATTGAGCCAAATAAACCTCATTTCAATAAGAATTATACAAATTTTTGTAAGAAATATATACATATATAATGTAAACAAATTATTGTGTATAATACACAGGTCAAATATACAGCTGAGATAAAATGGATAAAAAACATACAAAATTACTGATATTAGGATCTGGCCCAGCAGGATACACTGCAGCTTTATATGCATCAAGAGCTAACTTGAAACCTATACTCCTAACAGGGCTTGAAATAGGTGGTCAACTGACAACTACAACTGATGTTGAAAATTGGCCAGGTGATGCAAATGATTTACAGGGCCCTGATTTAATGGAGAGAATGAAAGAGCATGTAAGTAAATTTGATAACGAAATTATCATGGATCAAATTAAGTCAGTAAATTTAAATAATCAACCATTTGAACTTACAGGGGATGATAGTATCTATACTTGTGATAGTCTGATAATCGCAACCGGTGCATCCGCAAAATATCTTGGACTTGAATCAGAAAAGTCATATCTTGGAAAAGGTGTATCAGCTTGTGCTACTTGCGATGGATTCTTCTACAGAGATCAAGAAATAGTAGTTGTTGGAGGTGGAAATACTGCAGTAGAAGAGGCTTTATACCTTGCGAATATTGCATCAAAAGTGACTCTAATACACAGAAGAGACAGCTTAAGAGCGGAAGCAATATTGATAGAAAGAATTAAACAAAAAGAAAAAGAAGGTAAAGTTGAATTTCTGTGGAATCACACATTAGATGAAGTAATAGGTGACGGAGATAAAGTTGAAGGTATAAATGCAAAGGATGTAAATACAAACTCTATCAAAACTTTAAATTGTTCAGGAGTATTTATAGCTATAGGACATAAACCTAATACAGATATTTTTAAAAACTCATTAGAGATGGATAAAACTGGTTACCTAAAAATTAAAAGTGGAAGCATTGGTAATGCAACGCAATGCTCGATTCCGGGTGTTTTTGCTGCAGGTGATGTATCTGATTCTATTTATAGACAAGCTATTACATCTGCAGGGGCTGGCTGTATGGCTGCATTAGATGCAGAAAAGTATTTAGACAATTAAATACTATGCCCTAAAAAATGCATACTAAGGATATATACGAAAAGTATAATCATTGCAAAGTATGCTAATGACAACATGTAATGTATAAATTCATACTTATCGTTAATTTTTTTTCTTGCAATAGCTATAACGAGTATAGAGACAAATAATATTATTAATATTCTCATGACACTGTTTCGTTAATAATATTTTTTATTTCATTGACATCATTATCAGCAATAATCATTCTCTCTTCCTGTTTTTCGAGCATTCTAACTTTTTCAGTAACAAACGAGTCATCAGAAATAATTTCTGATACCGTTTCTTTGAATTTTGCTGGATGGGCTGTGGATAATGTTACAAGTATATCTTCAGATGAAGATTGTTTTCTTCCGCATGCAACCCCTACAGCGGTATGCGGATCTAATGTGATATTATATTTTGAATAATATTCTAAAATTATTTCTTTTACTTCATCTTCAGAAGCACTGTCTGATGTAAAGTATCTAGATATATATGTTTGACACTCATTTGTTAATGAAAACGTCCCCTCCTTTTTCAGATTATTCATAATCTTTTTGACATAACTAGAGTCTTTACAAGAGTCATATATTAATCGTTCAAAATTACTTGAAACTTGTATATCTATGCTGGGAGATGACGTACTTACAACGCTCTTAATTGTATGCTCACCTGATTTTAAAGCAATATCTAATATATTGTTTTCATTAGTTGCAATATTAAGTTTTTTAAACTTAAGACCCATTCTTTTTGAAATATATCCTGCTAATATATCACCAAAGTTTCCAGTCGGTACCGAATAAACTATGTTTTCACTATTTTCTATCCTACTTGCAGAATAAAAATAATATGTAATTTGACACATAATTCTTGCCCAATTTATTGAGTTGATTGCACCTAGATTATTAGATTTTTTGTAATCATCATCAGAAAATATTTCTTTTATAATTCTTTGACAATCATCAAAGTTACCTTTTACAGCAATATTCACAACATTATCTGAATTTATAGTGGTCATAAATTTACGTTGTGTAGAAGAGATTAAATTATAAGGATGCAATATGAATACATTTGATGATGGAATATTTTCAAAGCCATATATGGCTGCAGAGCCAGTATCACCAGATGTTGCACCAAGAATATTGATATTCTTTTTATCTATTTCTAAATAGTATCCCATAAGTCTTCCAATAAATTGCATCGCAATATCTTTAAAAGCATATGTGGGCCCATAAAATAATTCTAATAGATATTCATTTTTTGAAATTTTATTTACTGGAGTAATATTCTTATTTGTAAAATCTTTATACGATTCCTCAATAATTTCTCTAATTTTATCGTCTGAGATTGAATCATCAATATATGGTTTAAAAACATGAAAAGCAATTTCTTGATATGACATACTAGCAAACGAATCAATAATAGTTTGATTAATTTTTGGCCAATATTCAGGAAGGTATAGACCGCCATCACTAGCTAGTCCCTCAAATATTACATCTTTGAAGAGTAACTCATCTGCATCGCCACGGGTGCTTATATATTTAATAAACTTATCTTCAGTCATTATCACAAAAAACTCTGATTAAATTTACTTTTCCATTTATATTATTTAATGATTCTATTTTATTAATAGATGACAGTATCTTTTCATGTGAGACAGAGTTAGTTATCATAACTATAGGAATTAGTTTATCTGAATTCAGTGGTTCATGCTGTGTAACTGCCTCAATACTAATTTCATGTGATGCGAGTGTTGATGTAATTTCTGCCATTACCCCAGGAACATCATTAGCGAATATTCTCAAGTAGTATTGTGTTGAGATAGCATTAATATCAGTAATACTCCTATTAGAAATTAAGTAATCTTCATTCATTTTTTTATTAGATTCATATTTTTTATAGATACAAAAATCTTTAATATTTGAAATAACAGCGGAGGCTGTAGCCTCTCCGCCTGCACCTTGTCCATAAAGTAAAGATGTTCCGAAGCGATTTCCTACTGTTCTTACCGCATTCATTACTCCATCCACATTAGATAAAATATTTGAATTATGGATAAGAACAGGATGAGCTCTACATTCAATAGTTGTATCAGTAGCTTTTGTAAGCGCTACATGTTTTATCGTATAACCTAATTCTTTAGCATAATCTATATCCATTCTTTCAATATTTTCAATTCCCTCGATGTACATATTTTTAAATGGTGACTGTATTCTATACGCGAGCATAGCAAGAATAGATATTTTATGGGCTGCATCAAAGCCTCCAACATCAAAGGTTGGATCTGCTTCTGCATATCCTAATTCTTGAGCCATACTTAGAGCCTCTGAGAAATCTTTATTATTTGATGACATTTGATCTAGTATATAGTTACATGTGCCGTTGATAATTCCACTGATAGACAAAATATTTTCATTCAGCATGTTATGCGAAAGAGAATTTATAATGGGTATGGCTCCTGCCACAGCAGCTTCAAAGCCTAGGTAAACATTGTGTTTATTAGAAAGTTTAAATAATTCATCCCCGTGTTCAGCAATTAAGGCTTTATTGGCAGTAATGACAGATTTATTATTTTGAATTGCTTTTACGACTAACTCTTTTGCTATCTCAACGCCACCAACTAATTCAATTATTAAATCACAATCTGATTGAACGACGCTGAGAATGTCAGATGAGAATTGTATGCTGTCACTATCGAATTTTTTCTTTTGAATTGACCTATCTGCAATAATAGATATCGCAATTTCTTCATTACAGTTATTAGATATTAAATCTTGATATTTGAGAAAATGACTTACTAAGTTTTTTCCTACCGTACCGTAACCACACACACCTATCTTAAACATTCAGACTCCTATATAATGTGGATATAATATCATAATAATATCGAATTTCGCTTAGATTATGGAACTAGTTGAAGACAAATATACCAATGACTTTAGTATTAACAAATATTCTGATGCTACAATTGTGATTAGTAATTTCTCATACAAAAAACCCATCATTTATAATCAAAAAGAAATAATTCTGTTTCCTGTTGCAAGTTCTAAATTAATACAACTGAAAGATATAGAAAAATATCTAGATGTCATTGATATGATTCTGATAGGGACAGGAACAGAGGTAGTTTTACCTGATCAAGACTTTATTAGAGTTCTTCACGAAAAAAATAAAGGTTTAGAGTTCATGAATACAAAATCTGCATGTAAAACTCATAATTTATTGCTATCAGAGAATCGCTCATTTATATCAATATTCTATCCATAAAATTAATATTATAATTATAAATACAAAAAGTAATAAGTATTTATTTACTAATTTAAGTATAGATTCGCCATAGTTATTACATATGAACGCAACCAAAAAGAATCTTGCAGAGCGGCCGATAATTGATATTAATATGAAAAGAAGGATA
Source organism: bacterium (assembly GCA_029979505.1). GTDB lineage: Bacteria > Pseudomonadota > Gammaproteobacteria > CACLCV01. The sequence goes on from JAPOHH010000003.1 coordinate 17,920, forward strand.
TTATAACTCATTACTCCAGCACTAATGGTAAACACCTTATATGGTATTGGTGTAAATGCAGATATAAATAAAAAAATAATTCCGTATGATTCAAATAGGCTTTTAGCAGTTATAAAATCATTGTACTTATTAAACTGATGGAGGAAAGGTTCAATGAAATCAAATAAATAAAATCCAAGGTAATAGCCAAAAACACCTCCTAATACTGACCATAATGAAGCTGTTATTGTAATATCTATCCAGTTATGCTTCTTAGACAGGACCATAGGAGCAAGCAATGTATCAGTAGGAATTGGGAAAAATATTGATTCAAAAAAGCTTAGCACTCTTAGATACATAACTGAGCTTTTCGAGCCACATTTATTAATAATTATAGAAATAATATTACTCATTTGTTTCTATGCCTTGAAGTAGTGGGACAAAAACAACATCTTCGATAATTTTTTTTATGATACCGTTTTTGGTATTTTTAAGTTTAACTAATTTCTGACCTTCATTATCTTTTAATGGAAGAACAATTCTTCCTTTATTTGAAATTTGTTTAATAAGATTTTCAGGAATACTGTCAGCAGCAGCAGTAATAATAACAGCATCATAAGGACTGTTTTGTAAATAACCCATGTGGCCATCACCTAAAATAAATGAAATATTTTTAAAGCCTAATTGTAATAATTTCTTTTTTGATTTTTCATGAAGTAAAGTTATTCTCTCAATTGTAGTAACCTTTTTGAATAGCATTGATAATATAGATGTTTGATATCCTGATCCTGTTCCAATCTCAAGTACATTTTTCATCGAGTCTTTCTCATGAATAAGTTCAGTCATTCTTGCAACCATATATGGCTGGGATATAGTTTGATTAAACCCTATTGGAAGAGACACATTTTCATATGCTCTATTAGCCAATGCTGTATCTATAAAAAGATGTCTTGGCATATTAGAAATAAGGTTTATAACTTCAGAGTTTTTGATACCTAGTTTTTTTAGTTCATCAATAAGTTTTTTTCTACTTGCATGTGAAGTAAGGCCTGAGCCTAGTATTTTATCTATATTCATATTAATTATTTTATCTTTTTGTAGGTGTCGTTATCAGTCATATCAATCATAAGTGGTGTAATTGAAACAAAACCTTTACTAACAGCATCAAAGTCACATCCTGAGGAAATAAGTCCTTTACCGACTTTTCCTATATTATAAAATGATTTTTCACCTTTAAGTATTGGTATAGCCCTCTTAGATATTTCTCTTCTGCCTTGTTTCGTAATTTTAATACCCTTTATTTTATTCATCGGAAGATCTGGTATATTAATATTGAGAATTGATTTATATTTTAGTAGGTTTTTAAAAATATAATCAATTATGTTGGCCAATTTATTATCCAAGTCCTTCAAATATTTTGGCTCTTTAGAGGTTATTGATATTGCTACACTTCCATATCTAGAATGTCTACCTTCTATAGCAGCTCCTAAAGTGCCAGAGTAAATTACATCATCACCTAGATTTGAACCCAAATTTACTCCACTAAAAACTATATCAGGATATTTTTTAAGAATTCCCCTAGTGGCAATATGCACGCAATCTGCTGGACTCCCATAAACCTTATAGTAGTTTTTCGATATTTTATCTATACGAACTGGATTATGTACGCTTAGACTACTGCTTGAAGCACTAATATCTTTATGTGGTGCAACTGTTAATACGTTGCCATATTTTTGCAACACAGCCTGCAGCGTCATCAATCCTAATGATTTATATCCATCATCATTGGATAACAAAATATTCACAAACACTCCATATATAGATATGATTAAAGTACATAGTATAGCTTTATCACCAATGAAAAAAGACAAAAGAATAAAAGAATTAGATGATTGGCTGAAAAAATCAACAGAAAAAGATTTTACTTCCCAAGATAAGACTCCCTTAAAGGAGTATAATTCTGAAATATTTGATTACGATTTTGATGAAATTGTATTAATTGATAATAACCCAGGTAAATTTGAATACAGAAGAAATGGTGTGCAAGAATATGTCCTCAATAAACTTAAGAAAAAGAAATTATCAGAAATTTTTTATATCATTGATCTTCATGGCGATACAGTAAAAGAAGCAATACTTAAACTTGATGATTTTTTTACAGATTCTTATATGAATAATATTGAGTATATTTGTGTGATATGCGGCAAAGGAATGAATAGTATGGACAAGATACCTAAGATAAAAATTACAACACAAGCATATATAAAAAAATCAACAATAGTTAATGCAGCATGCACTGCTGACGATAAGGATGGGGGTATAGGTGTTATAAAAGTAAAACTAAAAAATTAATTCTTTTTCTTTATCATTTAGATAACGATACTCACCCTCTTTCATATTATCTAGCTGTATAAAAGAATATTTTAATCTATGAAGTTTCAAAGTCTGGATATTTAAATGAGATAAAGAATTTCTAATTTCTCTATTTTTACCTGTAGATAGAATTACTCTATAAAGATTGTCATCCACTAACGATATATGATCAAATTTTCCTGTTTCTCCATTGTTTATAGGAACGCCATCGAGTAATTTATTTATTTCAGTTTTCAACAGTTTCTTATTAGTCTGAAGAAGATACTCTCTTTTATACGAAGATGATGGATGCATGAGTTTATTAGCAAGGTTCCCGTCATTAGTGAATAATAGCAAGCCGGTAGTTTGAATGTCTAATCGACCAATATTTATCCATTTGCCATCAACATCTGGAAGTTTATCAAAAACTGTAACTGAATTATGTGGATCACTTCTGCTTACTACCTCACCTAAAGGTTTAAAGTATTTTAGTACCTGAATTTTCTTTTCAGAGAGATTTGGAATAGTGATGATTTTATCATTTATCTTAATTATGTCTCCTTCGCTCCATTTATCACCAATTTGTGCTATAGAGTTATTAATTTTAATCTTCTTATTTTCAATAAGTTTTTCAGCAGTTCTTCTGGAACAATACCCTATTAGTGAAAGTAGTTTTTGAAGTCTATACATATACTTGATAATTGATTATATTACTTAGTAGTGAAAAAATTAAACATAACGATTATTATTGTATCTGATACAAGAACACATGAAACAGATAAATCAGGAAAAAAGCTTGTAGAAATGATTACTGATGAAGGGCATGTGATTGTTAAAAAAACTATTGTAAAAGATAATATATATGAAATCCGAAAGACTGCTTCAGATTATATTTTAGACAGTGAAATTGATGTAATAATACTCAGCGGCGGAACAGGTATTACAGGCTCTGATGGAACACCAGAGGCTATTGAGCCTTTACTTGATAAAAAAATTGATGGATTTGGTGAGATATTCAGATTAAAGTCATATGACAAAATAAAAACATCATCATTACAATCCAGAGCAATCGCTGGTGTTGCAAATAAAACGTTTATTTTTGTTTTGCCTGGTTCCCTTGATGCTTGCAAAACAGCTTGGAAAGAAGTAATAAGTCATCAGCTAAATAGTGATACTAAGCCATGTAACTTAGTCATGTTAATGCCTCGATTGAAAGAATAGCTATATACTATCAACGTCTGATATTTCAGGAAGATCAGAAAGTTTATTCTTATTAAAGTAATCTAAAAACTTAGTTGTTGTACCAAATAATTCTGGCTTTCCTGGAGATTCTTTGTGACCAACGACCTTTATCCATTCAAGCTCGATAAGAGTTCTTATGATGTTTGAATTTACTGCTATTCCTCTTATCTCCTCGATATCACCACGAGTTACTGGCTGCTTATATGCAATAATTGCAATAGTTTCTAAAAAAGCTTTAGAGAACTTATTTGTTCCTTTATCTTTGAGTTTCGCTATATATCCTTCGAGTCCATTTTTTGCCTGATATCTATAGCCGCTAGCCACTTTACTAATGTGAATTGCTTTATTTTTATATTCTTGATTAAGATTATCGATAGCTTTTTCTATTTGTTTTTTACTAATAGAATTATCATCAAGAATCTTTATTATATTTATCAATGATAAAGGTTCGTCACTCACAAGCAGTAAACATTCAATTGTATTTTCAAGAGTATATTTCATTATTTAATAGTTATATAAATCTTTGACATTGATTCGTTCTGAATTATGTCAACTAAAGATTCTTTAACAAGCTCTAATAAAGCTAGAAAAGTTACTATAACACCTAATCTTCCTTCTTCCATATTAAATAATTTGATAAATTCTATATTTTCTTTACCTTCAAGCTTTGATAGGATTGATGTCATCCTTTCTCTAACAGATAAGGTCTCAGCTATTATATTATGAGTTGAGAATATTTCAGCTCTCTTCAAAACATCAGCAAAAGCATTCTTAAGCTGATCAATTTTAATATCTGGCACCTCAATAATTTTAGATTTCTTTACATCAATTGCGTTAGATACAACGAAAAAATCTCTATAGTTTCTTGACATGTCATCAATCTGCTCAGATGCGTTTTTGTATTTCTGGTATTCTAACAATCGTTTAATTAAATTTGCACGCGGATCTTCTTCCTCTTCAGATTCTGATTCAACAGGTAGTAAGAGTTTAGATTTAATTTCTGCAAGAGTTGAAGCCATTACTAAATAGTCAGCTGCAAGTTCAAATTGCATCTCTTCCATAATTGATATGTATTGCATATACTGCTCAGTAATTGGTAAAATAGGTAAATCAGTGATATCTATGTTCTGTTTTTTGATTAGATACAAAAGCAAATCTAAAGGACCTTCAAATTCTTCTAAAATTACACGTAAATGCTCTGGTGGTATAAATAAATCTTCAGGTATGTCAGAAATAGTTTTACCGTTATATATTGCGGTTATATTATTCAAAATTAAATCCCATAATTTTATTAACATCATTGATTGTTTTGTTCGCTCTATCAGATGCTTTTGCAGAGCCCATTCTAAGAATTTCATTTAAATAATTTGTATCTTGCTTAATTTTTTTTATCTCACTAGATATTGGCTCAATTAAACTGATAATGATATTTTTCATCTCGGATTTAAAATATGAAATCTCTCTGTTTGCAAATATTTCTATCACTTTAGTTTTAGTTTGATTAGAGATAGAACTATAGATTGTAATGAGATTGTTAATTTCTGGTCTGTTCATTAGCTCGTCAGAAGATGTTGGCATATTCATGGAGTCAGATTTAGCTTTGTTGATTTTATTAGAAATATCGTCATTGGAATCGGTCAAGAGTATTCTAGAGTATTTAGATACATCTGATTTGCTCATTTTATTATTAGCATCTCTGAGACTCATAACTCGAGGTGCATCTTTATTTATAATCGGATCGGGAAGTTTAAAATATTGTTGATCGTAATCTGTATTAAATTTATGAGCAATATCTCTTGTTAATTCCAGATGCTGTTTTTGGTCGTCGCCGACAGGAACTTTATTAGCACGATATAGTAGTATATCTGCAGCCATTAATACAGGATATGCATATAATCCAAGCGATGCATTATCACGATTTTTTCCTGCTTTATCTTTAAATTGCGTCATTCTATTAAGCCATCCGACTCTAGCTGTACAACTAAGATACCAAGATAAAACGCTATGCTCTTTAACAGCTGATTGATTAAATAGAATACTTTTCTTGGGATCTAGCCCGCATGCTAAAAAAATTGCTAGCACACTATACACATTGGATCTTAATTCAGATGGATCTTGAAATACAGTTATTGCATGTTGGTCTACTATGCAAAAGATTGAGTCCGAGTCATTTTGTAAAGTAAGGAATTGCTTTATGGCACCAAGATAATTACCCAAATGAATTTCACCTGTAGGTTGAACGCCAGAAAAAACTATATCTTTAGACATATATAGAATGAATCATATACCAATATTTTAACATATTCATTAGATTAAGGTACTGTATAAATTTTGTTAATATTTAATTATAATAAAGCATGAGTTTACAGAGAATTGAACTAATCAAAGAAGGATTAAAGAATCTCAATCCTACTAAGATTGAAATTGAAGATGAAGGTCATTTGCATGTAGGTCACGCTGGTGCAAAATCTGGTGGCCATTTCAAACTGTTTATAGTGTCTGAATCATTTAACGACTTAAGTCAAATTGACAGGCATAAGCTGATTTATAATACACTTAATGAGTTGATGAAAACAGAAATTCATGCGTTATCTATAAGTGCAAAAACACCGTCAGAGCTATAATATCAACTTGAGCACATAAGCATCTTCTCGCCCATTGTCAGCTTCATAATATCCATGTCTAGTCCCAATAGTTTTAAAGTTTAGCTTATGATAGAGTGATTGTGCTTCAAAATTGTTCGCCCTTACCTCTAAAATTATATCTTCTGATTTTCTTATTTTCGCATCATTAATAACTATATTTATTAATGATTTTCCAATACCTTTTCTTCTAAAAGATTCATTCACTGTTAAGTTCAAAATATGAGTTTCAGGATAAGAAATTTTTGAGATTACATAACCTACTAGTTTATTATCAAAAAAAACAGAGAAAGAATCATAGTTGTACATGATACAGTCTCTTAAAATTTCTTTAGTCCATGGAAAGGAGTATGAAGCAAGCTCAAGCTTGTAAACATCATCCAAGTCATTGATTGTCATTGGTATTATATTATATATATCTGATTTTCTAGCTGACATTAATATTTTCTCTCATAAATAGTATATCTTCCCAAACTTTCTTTTTCTCGCCAGGACTTCTCAGAAGATATGCAGGATGATAGAAAACTAAAGTTGGAATAGCAGTATCTTTATAATAATGTATCTTTGTTCTCAAAAATGACATAGGTTCAGATGTATTTAAAATTCTTTCTGCTGCAATTTTTCCAAGCAGAATAATCACCTTCGGTGATATCAGACTAATTTGTTTATCTAAAAAATTCGAACATGATGATATTTCTTCACTGTTCGGATTTCTATTTTCAGGTGGGCGGCATTTCACTGTATTAGTAATATATACATCATCCCTTGAAAGATTCATTGAAAAAAGAATTTCTGTGAGTAACTTACCTGCTCTTCCAATAAATGGTTCACCTGTTAAATCTTCCTCTTTGCCCGGCGCTTCACCAATTATAAATATATCTGCCTTTTCGTTTCCTTTGCCAAATACAACATTATTTCTATCATAAGCGAGTTGACATTTTTGACAATTATTAGCCTCAAGCCTCAAGTCATGAAAACTTTGTTGGTTATTTTCAGTTATATAATTAGTTTTTAACCATGATGTGTCTATATTCATTAGAGTAAGTAACTCTTTTTTTCTAGACATCATATACCTGATAATTTTTTTGATTCAAGATTAGGGTTTTGAGATATCTTATTGATGGCATTTAAATAAGCAAGAACAGATGCTTTAACAATGTCAGTATCAGCACCATGACCATTGACTATAACATCGTCTTTCACAACCCTTACTGTAACTTCTCCTTGAGCATCAGTCCCTGATGTAATGTTGTTAACAGAATAAAGTTTAAGGTCTACATTAAAATCTATTAGATTATTAATTGCATTATATGCAGCGTCTACAGCTCCATCACCTTCGGAATCTGATTCAAACTCTTCACCTTTTATGTTTAATTTTATTTTTGCGAAAGGTTTTTTTCTAGAATCGGATGTCACAGACATCTCAATGAGTTGGATATCTTCTCCTGATAATTGTATATTATTTGATAATCTAATAATATCTTCGTCATAAATTTCATGTTTTTTGTCAGCAAGCTCTTTGAATCTAATAAAGAGATCATTAAATGAATCCTCAGATTCTGATAGAATATTGAGTTGATGCATTTTCTGCTTTAAAGCATTTCTTCCAGAATGCTTCCCAAGAACTAACGAATTGCTTACTAACCCTATATCTTCTGCTTTCATTATTTCATAGGTTTCTCTGGACTTAATAATACCGTCTTGATGTATGCCTGATTCATGTGCGAAAGCATTTTTTCCTACTATGGCTTTGTTAGGTTGAACTGGAAATCCTGTAATACTTGAGACTAGTCTAGAACAATTCATAATTTTCTTTGTGTCAATTCTGGTATCACAAGAGAATACATCCCTTCGAGTTTTTACAGTCATTACAATTTCTTCTAAGGCTGCATTTCCAGCTCTTTCGCCAAGGCCATTAATTGTGCACTCTACCTGTCTAGCTCCATGAAGTACAGAAGACAATGAATTAGATACCGCAAGTCCTAAGTCATTATGACAATGAACTGAGAATATAGCCTGACTTGAGTTTGGAACATTAGCAATAATTTTCGCAATTAACTCACCAAATTGATGCGGCATATTATAGCCAACTGTATCTGGAATATTAATTGTCGTTGCTCCAGCATTAATTACTTGTTCTATGATGTTGCATAGAAATTTAAAATCGGACCTTCCTGCATCTTCTGGAGAAAATTCTACGTCCTCTGCGTTATCCTTTGCAATAGTTACTGCCTTCACTGCATTTTCGATAACTTGCTCAGGTGTCATTTTTAACTTCATCTCCATATGGATAGGAGATGTTGCGATAAATGTATGTATTCGAGAGTATTTAGCACCTTTCAAAGCATCTGCAGCTCTTAAGATGTCTTTATCTAATGCTCTTGCTAATGCACATATTCTTGAATTTTTAATAGTATTCGCAATTTCTTGTACTGCTGTGAAATCACCTTTGCTAGCAATTGGAAAGCCGGCTTCAATAACATCAACATTTAAATCACTAAGTGCATTTGCAATTTGGATTTTTTCCTCAATATCCATTGACGCACCAGGACTCTGTTCTCCGTCTCTGAGTGTAGTATCGAATATTATTAAATTATTATTATCGCTCATTTTTCAAGATCCCAAGTATAATGAAGTCTCACGAAGCATTATAACCTAACATAAAGAAGGTAGTATAAAAAAATACGTTAATGTAATCGTGTTAACGATTATTTTTTGATGATAAATCCTGATCGGTAAAACGATTTCGCCTCATTTTTCTTACAACATATAATGACGGGCCTGATAGTCCATACAAGAGAAAGAAAATAAATAACACTTTTGGCGGATCAAAAGATATAAAAGATATGATAAGAGAAATAGCAAAAAGAGCTAAGTGAGGGACTTTTTGTTTAAGATCTATATCTTTAAAGCTTATGTATGCGATGTTACTAATCATTAAGATAGATAGAGACACTATTAATATAATAGTTAGTATAATATGAGATGAGATATCAATACCTAAATCTACCATCAGCCAAACATAACATATCAATATTGCTGCTGCTGCTGGACTCGCAAGACCCATAAAATATTTCTTGTCTGTTGTTTGATTTCTTGAATTAAATCTAGCTAATCTTATGGCTGTTGATGCTATATATATAAAACATGCAATATATGCAATCTTGGCAACATACCCGGAAGAAAACATCGCTAAACTAGATAGGTATACCAAAAGAGAAGGGGCTACACCAAAACAAAGCATGTCAGATAAACTATCAAAATATTCACCAAAAGTTGTCTGTGTATTGGTCATACGCGCTACCCTTCCATCCAAACCATCAAGAACCATGGCAATCAAGATATATATAGAAGCCTGAATGAAGTCGCCTTTAATAGCTACAATTATAGAGTAAAAGCCACAAAATAATGCTCCAGACGTTACTAGGTTAGGAAGTAAATACACTCCTGGCAATTTATTTTTCCTCTTTACCAATTATTTGTCACCTACTAATTTATCTCCATCCATCCATGACATCATACTTCTGAGTTTTTTTCCTGTACTTTCTATAAGATGTTCAGAACCTTCTTTTCTCAAACGATTAAATTCTGGGGAGCCTGCTTTGATTTCACTCACAAAATCATTTGCAAATTTTCCATTTTGGACATCAGCTAGAACAATTTTCATTTTTTCTTTGACATGTTCATCAATTAGAAATGGGCCCTTAGTTAAATCTCCATATTCAGCAGTGTTTGATATGGAATATCTCATATCAGTCATACCTCCTTCATACATCAAATCTACAATTAGTTTCAATTCATTTAAACATTCAAAGTATGCCATCTCTGGTGCGTATCCAGCATCTACTAATGTTTCAAAACCAGCTTTTACAAGAGCAGTAACACCTCCGCATAATACTGCTTGTTCTCCAAACAAATCAGTTTCTGTTTCTTCCTTAAAATTAGTTTCTATTATTCCAGCACGCCCTCCTCCAATCGCTGATGCATATGCCAGAGCAATAGATTTGGCTTTACCAGAAGCATCATTATGAATTGCAATTAATGTTGGTACACCTTTTCCGTTTATGTAAGTAGATCTTACTAGATGCCCGGGGCTTTTGGGAGCAATCATAAACACATCATGGCCCTCAGCCGGCTTAATCTGACCATAGTGAATATTAAAACCATGTGCAAATGCAATTGCAGCTGTTGCTTTAAGATTTGGTTCTATACTAACTTTGAATAAATCAGCTTGGTATTCATCTGGTGCTAATATCATCACAACATCAGCATTAGATACGGCATCAGGAATGTTTTTTACTTCTAGTCCTGCATCGGTAGCCTTTTGAGCGCTTGAAGAACCTTCTCTGAGTCCAACAATAACATTCGCGCCAGAGTCTTTTAAATTCATTGCATGCGCATGGCCTTGAGAACCAAATCCAATTATAGATACTTGAAGATTATTTATATTATCTAAATTAGCATCTTTGTCGTAATATACTTTCATTTCATTCTCCTATTTTTTAATTTCTAATGATTCAGATCCTCTACTGATACCCAAAGCACCTGATCTTACCTGTTCAATTATTTTTATTTTTCCTAATGAGTCTATAAAAGCAAGAATTTTTTCAGTTGGTCCTGTAAGTTCAATTGTATATGTTGTATCTGTTACATCAATAATTCTAGCCCTAAATATATCAGTAAGTCTTTTAAGCTCATCTCTTTGCTTTAAGGTTGATTTTACTTTCAAGAGTAACATCTCTCTTTCTATATGGGTCTCATCTGTTAAATCTTTTACATTTATTACGTCGACTAATTTATCCAACTGTTTCATCAATTGAGATGCTTTAGTATCGGAACAATTCGTTACTAACGTCATTCTAGAAATTGAATCATCGGAGGTAGGTGCAACGCTTAGACAGTGGATGTTATATCCTCTAGCAGAGAATAATCCTGCTATTCTTGATAATGAGCCAAACTCATTCTCAACAAGTATAGATATGATATGTCTCTTATCTATATTCATGCTAATTCAATATCTTCATTTGCTGAAGGCGCAAGATGCATCTCATGGTGGCCTTTACCATTTACAATCATTGGATAAACATTTTCAGTTTGATCTGTGATGACATCAACAAATACTAATCTGTTTTTGTAACCCAATGCCGTTGTTAAGTCTTTTTCTAAATTCTCGGGCTTATCAATAACCATTCCAATGTGACCAAAGCTCTCTGCTAACTTAGCAAAATCTGGAATAGCATCCATGTAAGACATTGCGTATCTGCCTTCATAGAAAAACTCCTGCCATTGTCTTACCATTCCCATGTATCTGTTATTTAGATTAATCACTTTCACTGGAAGACCGTATTGCAAGCAAGTAGATAACTCTTGAATACACATTAGTATACTCGCTTCACCTGTAACACAAATAACTTGCTCTTTAGGAAAAGCTAATTGCGCACCTATAGCTGCAGGTAGACCAAAACCCATTGTTCCTAAACCACCAGAATTTATCCATCTATTTGGCTTATCAAATTTGTAATACTGAGCAACCCACATTTGATGTTGTCCGACATCGGAAGTAACAAAAGACTTCCCTTTAGATATTTTATGTAGGGTTTCTATTACAGCCTGTGGTTTAATTACTTTAGAAGATTTACTATAAGATAAACATTTTTTCTTTTGCCAAGAATTAATTTTCTTCCACCATTTGTTAATTGCTTCCCTATCAATCGTTTTTTTATGCTTTTCAGTATAAGTGATAAGTTTTTTGAGAATTTTCTTTGTATTTCCAATCAAAGAATGATCAACTTCAATAATTTTAGATATAGATGACGGGTCAATGTCTATATGTATTATTTTAGCTTTAGGACAAAATTGTTTTGTATCACCGGTAACCCTATCATCGAATCTAGCTCCCACCGCTAAAAGGACATCACAATTATGCATGGCCATATTTGCTTCATATGTTCCGTGCATACCTAACATTCCAAGAAACTGTGAATCAGATGATGGATAAGCCCCCAAACCCATTAAAGTATTTGTGATTGGAAAATTCAATAACTTTGTAAGCTTTGTAAGTTCTGTACTAGCTTTACCAAGTACAACTCCACCTCCAGAATAAATCATTGGTTTCTTCGCAGAGCAAATTAATTTAGCAGCATCTTGAATTTTATCTTCACACTCATTGGTCTTAACTTTATATGATCTAATTTTTATATTTTTTTTGTATTCAAAATTGATTTTTATGTTTGGATCCGTTAAATCTTTTGGAATATCTATTATAACGGGTCCAGGTCTTCCTGTTGTTGCTATTATAAAAGCCTTCCTAAAAGTTTCTGCAATTGACTCTCTGTCATTGATAAGAAAGTTATGTTTGCATATTGGCCTTGTTATACCTGTGGCATCTGCCTCTTGAAAAGCATCACTTCCAACATAATGTCTAGACACTTGTCCTGAAATTACAATCATTGGAATAGAATCCATATGAGCAGTTGCAATACCAGTTACACAATTAGTTATGCCGGGGCCAGATGTTACTAAAACAACACCAGGTTTATTGCAAGCTCTTGCATAACCGTCTGCAGCATGAGTAGCACCCTGCTCATGTCTTACTAAGACATGCTTGATATCCTTGGCTGCGAATAACGCATCATATATATGTAATACTGCACCACCAGGATACCCAAAAATATAATCAACCCCTTCTTTTTTAAGAGATTCAATAATTATTTCTGAACCACTAAGTTTCATTCCCCGTCTCATGCAAATTGAATTTAATTCTTTTTAATCAAAAAATAGAATTTATTATCCTTAGATTCTGATGATAGTAGTTCATTGCCAGTTTGACTAGCAAATGATTCAAAATCCATCACAGCTCCTGGGTCTGTAGAAATTACATGAAGAACTTGGCCTGTCTCCATAGTATTAATTTCTTTTTTTGCTTTAATGATAGGCAATGGACAATTTAATCCGCTTGTATCTAGTTCTTTTGTAAATTCACTCATTATCTTACACCTCTTGAGTTATAATAATATATTGCAAACTATATTAGTACATTTAGATAATTTAATATAGAAAAACATACGTCAGACAGGTATAAATGTATAAATTTTTATTAATTACCTTATTACTATTTGCTTCAGGCAATTCATCCTCACATTCAGATATGGAGTCGCCTAAACTAGGTGATACGTTAAATAAGACGATTACAATTGATGAAGAAGAGAAGATTGGTAGAAATATCTATAAAAACCTTCAAAAAAATAACTATATTATCAATAATTATTTTATATACGACTACATAACCTATCTTGGAAATAGACTAAGTAGAAATATTTTACTCGAAAGAGATTATTTATTTTTCATAACTAAATCCACAGATGTGAATGCATTTGCTGTTCCAGGTGGATTTATGGGTATAAATGCTGGATTAATGGTTCTAACCCAGAACGAGGCTCAACTGGCTGGTGTCATATCTCATGAATTGGGCCACGTAGTATTAAGACATTCAGCTGAAATGATGGCAAATAGTAATGTTAATTCAATTCCTATGTGGATAGGTATTTTTGCAGGCCTTTTAGCTGGACAGACAGAGGCAAGTATAGCTTCTATAAAATCTGGGATCGGTTTGTCAATACAAAACAATATTAACCTAGTCAGAGAAAATGAAATTGAATCTGATAATTTTGCTGTCTCTTTGATGCTAAAGAGTAATTACGATTTGAATGAAATGGCAAAATTTTTTCGGCTAATGCAAGGGGATGCAAATAATCAAAATCAAGTTAATGAATACTTTTTGACTCATCCATTATATAAAAACAGAATAAGCTCTATTCAGAAACGTGCTGAGTACCAGGATAATCCAATGACAAATAGTTCTGACGATTATCATTACATAAAAAATTTACTTGAAAACATGTTAGGAATACCAGTAGATGCTAACTCAACAAAAACTGAAGCTCTAAAAAATCATCGTGCGGCATTGAGTTATATGAGTCAAGGTGAGTATTTGAAAGCTAAAAAAGTACTACAACCAAGTTATGACAAAGATAATTATAATATATATATCGCATCATTAATGTCTGAAATTTTATGGTTGCATGGTGAAAAAAATATTTCTAAAAACATTCTAAAAAAGATACTAGCGATTTACCCAAATAACAATGCCATAAATAATCAGCTTTATTTTTTTAATATTAAAGATTCTGTAAATCTAAAAGCTTCCTTATCAGGATTAAATAAATTGATGGAGCATAATCTATATAATCCTGATTCTTATAAACTATTAGCAGAAGGATACTCAAAAATAGACTATACATACGAATCTAAAATTGCACTAATAAATTATTACAACATTAAGGGTAATATGCCTATGGCATTCAAAGTTATCGATGATGGATTAAAATTAAAAAAACTCAACAATTCACAAAAAGATAGTCTTAAGAGACTCAAAAACACTATTTTATGTGATACTAATCCCCCGCTTGAGCCTATATTTGGCAATAAAACCTGCAATTAAAAAATGTTTTAATAAAATGCATTCATCTATATAATGTAGCCATGAAAAGCTTAATGAAATACCTCATATTTATCCTGATTGCAGCACCTATGTATGCAGTTGGTGATAATATTGAAGAAGGAAAAAAGCTAACATTTGATAGGAAAAAAGGCAATTGCCTTGCTTGTCATATGATTGATGATGGTGAACTTGCAGGTAATAACGGACCTCCACTGCTTGCCATGAAACAAAGGTTCCCTGATAGAGAAGTGTTATTTCAACAAATATGGGATCCAACAGAAAGTAATCCGTACTCATTTATGCCTCCATTTGGCAAACATGGTGCATTAACTAAAAACGAAATTAATAAGATAATGGATTATCTATACACATTGTGAGGCAAATATGAAAAGAAGAAATTTCATAAAAAATAGTATCTTGTTTGCGGGAGCTCTTGCAGTAGCGCCAGCAGCGATATTATCTAATCATGCATATGCTGCATGGCCAAAAAAATCTTTTGACATCAAAGATTTGGCAGATTCTGTGAAAAGTGTTTATGGCCATAATAATTTAGAGGAATCCTCTAAAGTTAAGCTTAAAGCTCCTTCAATCGCAGAAAATGGAGCTATTGTTCCGATAAATGTTTCAACCACTTTAGACAATGTTGAATCAATAATGATTTTTGTTGAAAATAATCCACAGCCGTTATCTAGTGGGTATCAACTCACAAACTTAGCAGAGCCTTCAATTGGCACAAGACTTAAGATGGGTAAAACATCAAATGTCATGGCTGCGGTAAAAAGTGGTGATAAAGTATACACCTCAACACAAGAAGTAAAAGTAACAATCGGAGGCTGCGGAGGATAATTATGAGCACTATTAAGATGAGATCGAAAGAATCAAATGGCGTTGTAACTGTAAAGGCTCTTATAAAGCATCCTATGGAGACAGGGCAACGTAAAAATAAGAAAACAGGTGACTTAATTCCTGCACACTACATTCAAGAAGTTCATGGAAAAGCTAATAATAAGGACATTATAACAATTCATTGGGGACCTGCTGTTTCGAAGAATCCTTACCTTACTTTTAAATATAAAGGTAGCAAAGGCGATAATGTTCAAATTTCCTGGGTAGATAATCAAGGAAACAGAGATACAAACACAGGTAAGGTTAAATAGTAATGTTCAGAAAGTTCTTGGTGATTATATTATTACTTCCTGCTATATCATCTTTAGCTAGTCCTGAGAATGATTATGAAAAGTTTGTAGAGTATTTTAAAGATAGATTCCCAAATACACCTTACGAAGATTATAAAAATGGCGTTTATTCTATTGATAAGTCTGCAAGGGAACAATGGGAAGCAATGGAGGAGTTTCCTCCATACGAACTTAACGTTGACCGCGGTGAAGAATTATTTAACACTCCATTCAAAAATGGTAATACTTACGGCTCATGCTTTGAAAATAATGGAATTGGAATAAGACAAAACTATCCTTATTTTGATGAGGATAAAGCTAAAGTTGTAACCCTAGAAGGTGCACTTAATGAATGTAGAATTAAAAATGGCGAGAAGCCTCTCAGTTACTTCAAAGGTAAAGAACTAGCACACGTGTCAGCGTATATGGCTTACACATCTAGAGGGAATAAATTTAATGTACAAATTCCTAATACTCAAGCAGCACTTGATGCATATGAAAATGGTAAGAGACTCTATTTTACAAAAAAAGGTCAATTAAATTTTTCATGTGCTGATTGTCATGTTTATCAAACTGGTACTAAACTCCGTGCAGACATCCCAAGCCCTGCAATTGGTCACCCAACACATTTTCCAGTATATAGATCGGGCATGGGAAGATTGGTAACACTTCATGAAAGATTCTCGGGATGCCTAAATCGTATCAGAGCAAAAGGATTACCTGGCGGAAGTGATGAGCTTAACAACTTAGAGTTCTTTACAACTTTTATGAGCAATGGCCTAGAAGTAAATGGACCAGGCTCTAGAAAATAAATTCAAATAAGATATACTCATCATATGTTCAGCAAGAGCTTAAGTAGAACTTTCGTTTATATATTCACTATTGCGCTACTATCTTCATGTGCAAACATGCAAGCAATGATTGAGTCTCAAGCTCAGGAAGAGCAAGAAATATCAGTAGAACAAAAGCTTCAAGTAGCAATTCCATTGCCAGAAGATTCGAAATATCTTATTAATAAGACTGTTATATTTGGAGAAGGAAGCAAATTTTCTGGAATACTCTATCTTCAACATGATAAGTCAGCAGATGATATAGCTAACTTCTATAGAAAAAACCTTATATCAGATGGATGGTCAGAAATTGGAATTGTGAGATCAAGGTTTATCTTAATTAATTTCGAAAAAGAAAATAGATTTGCGACTATTAAAGTGATACGTACCATGTTTGAAAAATCAGAATCAGAGATTACGATTGGTCCAAAATCATCAACACAGTTAGAAAAGAGTTTAGAAATTGATAGTAATAGCTCATCTGACGAACCATTTATAGTTCAGTAATCACTCCAAGATTACATCAATGACTTCGTCTAGATATAAATCTCTAAAGAAGTGTCCTGCTCCATCAACTATCACAGTTCTTATATTAGCGTTGTTAATTAAATCATATTTTTTATATGTATCTTCTAAAATCTCATCTTCAGTTCCAGAAAAGACTATCGTCTGTGATTTGCTATCATTTAGCAGCTCAATCATATCAAAAGTAAAAGGATATAAATCTTTATTATTTGAAAAATCTAGATATGATCTGAATGTCTTAGCTGATACATTAACATTTTCACAAAAAAGAAAATTGATTAATCCATACTTATCTTTTATATAATAGTTTTTGTTATCACTTATAATATCTTTGTAGGGTATATTTAATTCATTTTCGTAATATTCCTTCGTACCTATATAAGTATCAATGGTAGGTGCTAGTAAGTAACTATTTACAGTTGCTTTGTCAATTATAGATAATGCTTGGACAACATTATAAGCTCCTCTTGAATGTCCAATAAAATTTATTTTTTTATAACATTTATTTTCAAGATATTTATACCATTTTACTATTTCTTTAACTGACTGATGCTCATTATGATTATGCTTTATATTACAATCCAAAAATTTATCTTCACGTTTGTCAATCCCATAACTTAAATTTATAGTTAGCACGTCATACCCTTCGCTATGCAATCTAGATGTGAGTGATTGAATAATTTCCATCCCTTTATATGATCTTGCTCCATGGACAATTAAAAATACAGAATCATTTTTTTCAATACGATACAATTCTCCAACAAGTTCAATATCATGCTGGCTTTGAAGAATAATTTGATTGGGAGATGATTTTGCTGGTTCGATGAAAATAGTTATTATACATAAGGCAGTGATTAGTAAACTAGGGCGTACAGGATTCGAACCTGTGACAAATGGCTTAAAAGGCCACTGCTCTACCAACTGAGCTAACGCCCCAAATATACTATATTTTCTCAAGAGTTCTAATTTTCTCAGGTAATACTTTTAAATCTATCAAAGAATTTTTGACGAGTTCAAAAAAAGTACTATCTTCATATACTGCTCTATAATACTCGATTTTCATCATTAATGAAGCTCCGAATATAATTGATATCAATGTAATTATAGATCCTAATGCAAGTGTAGAAACACCAGTTACTCCTTGACCAATTGTGCATCCTAGTGAGAGAACACCTCCTATACCAATTAACACTGCTCCCAAAAGATGTCTGAAGAAATCATGTTTATTTGCAAACCATTCTATTCTTAGATTATTACTAACTAATGCATAAACAAATGACCCAAACACAGTCGAAATAAGTGCAGTAACACCAAATGTTAAATAGAAACTATCGAATATGCTTGATGAATATATCAAAAATTCACCCATTGGATTAATAAAGGTAAATGACTGAACTCCAACCGATGGATATGGTGTGTCTAGGAAATCATTATTTTCAATCCAATTCTGTCCAAGTTCGCCACCTGATATAAGCCATGCTAATGTAACAACTAATCCAACAACAAATCCAGATAAGATATTATCAGATGAAAGCTTTGAATATGATGAAAATATATACTTCAATAGAAATATGCTTATTAAAGCAGGCAAAAAGAGTGTAATTATCATGTTACTTGAGTCTATCCCTGTAAGGGATGCTAACATAGTGTGGAGAGACTGATCTGAAATACCTAATTTAGCTAAATCAGGACTGATGGGATTCATCCAACTGTGAAATAAAAGCCCATAAAAATCTGTTCTAGTCATTAATAAGGCCATTAATCCAGCTATAATTAAAACGAATACAGATTTAATGTTTCCTCCCCCTATTCTGATTAAAATTTTATTGCCGCACCCACTTGCTAGTGTCATACCAATTCCAAACATGATTCCACCAAGTATGTACCTCGGCCAAAAAAATACGGAATTTCTGTACGGGATTCTTGACTCATCTATATCTACGATACTCATATACTCAAGTAGTGTAACTCCAACAATTGCAGTAGTAATTGCAAGAAGCCATGCTTTAAATCTTGAACTATCTCCAATATTAACTAAATCTGAGACAGCCCCCATAGTACAGAAATTTGTTTTATTAACAACGTACCCAAGTATAAACCCTAATACAGATGTGTAAATTAATAGTGTAGTAATGATATCCATAGTCTTACAAAGTCACAGTTTATATATTTTTATAATTATTTCAATTTTTATATATAGTTTGGTCTTTAACACCAGATAATCTAAAACCCTCTTTTCTAAATTTACAGGAGTCACATTTACCGCAGGCTCTCCCTTCATTATCCAATTGATAACATGAGACAGTTTGTGAGTAATCTACACCCAAACTGTCACCATATTTTATAATTTCACTTTTAGACATATCAATTAGAGGAGTGTGTATATTCAACTTACGCCCATCCACGCCTGTTTTAGTTCCAAGATTTATCATGTTAGAAAATGATTGTATAAACTCTGGCCTGCAATCTGGATATCCAGAATAATCAACCTGGTTAACACCTATGAAAATATCATTGATGTGCATTTTTTCTGCATAAGCTGCAGCAATGGACAAAAAAATTGTATTTCGAGCAGGTACATATGTAACTGGTATTCCATCATGGTTTGATATAGGTACAGATATCTTGCTATCAGTCAACGCAGAACCACCAATCTGAGTAAGATCTATTTTAAAGATAAAACCATTAAGTTGTAATTTTTTAAGATAATTTTTACTAGCTTGGATTTCATACTTGTGCCTCTGATTATAATCAATTGTTAAGGCTGTACACTTATATCCTTGTGATATTGCATGATGAAGCACAGTTGTAGAGTCTAAACCGCAAGAGAATAATATTAAAGCTTGATTACTTCCCATTAATCTCACCCCAAATAGTTTTATGTAATTGTGTTTGTAGTCTAACTTTCAAAGAGTTGTCTAAAATTAAATTTGCTAATTCTTGTAATGGCATTTCTCCATATGAAGGTGAAAAAAGGATGGGACAGATATTATAGAGATTATTTTGATTTATATACTCAACTGCCCAGTTAAAATCATCAAGACTACAGATTACAAATTTAATTTCATCTGATGATTTTAATTCTTGGTAATTAGAGATCAAATTTTTATCTTCTTCTTGAGATCCTGGTGTTTTTACGTCTAAAATAATTGAAACTCTTGAATCAATGTCTTTAATACTTATGCAGTTACTAGTCTCTATAGAAACAGAGTATCCTAAATCACATAGTTTACTCATAAAAAAGAGAACATTTTTTTGAGCTAGAGGTTCTCCACCAGTTACTGTGACAAATTTAGTTAAATTAATATTTAATTTAGAAATGATTTCATCAAATGTCATTTTTGTACCGCTTCTAAAAGCATACTCAGTATCACAATACACACATCTCAAGGGACAACCTGTCAAACGAATAAAATGAGTTGGTAAACCTGACCGAGAGGTTTCCCCCTGAATTGAATAAAACATTTCATTAATAATTAAACTAGTCATAATTCTTAAATAGATTTAATTTCATCCGGAGTATTCATACTAGTGATGCCATGACATAACGCTACACCTAGTGCGTCTGATGCATCAATTTCAAGTTTCCTGCGAATACGAAGCGTTCTCTTAACAAATTTTTGTAATTCATCTTTGTCGGCAGCACCATTACCCGTGATAATCATTTTAACTCGTCTGGGACTATACTCATAAATTTTTCTATCATCTCCACTGCATGCAGATAGTGCAGCTCCTCTGGCTTGACCTAGCTTAATAGCAGTTCCCGCATTAACGCTAAAAAATACAGACTCGAGCGCAATCTCATTTGGTTTATATATATCTATAAGTCTTTGCGTATTTTTATGTATAAGAGATAGTTTTGTCGTGTATAGATTCTTAAGACCAGTTTTTATAACCTCATGATGGATATACGTTAGTTTATTACTTTCAGAGTTTATAATACCGTAGCCAGTAATATTAGTACCAGGGTCTATTCCTAATATGATGGTCATATTAAATTATAATACATTTATATTAGTATATATATTTTGTACATCATCTAATTCTTCTAAATTTTCTGTAAATAGCTCAACTTGCTCAATATCTGAATCTGAAATATCACAAAAAGTAATAGGTTCGAGAATAATTTCTTCGTCTTTAGTAGCAAGAGATTTTTCTTCAAAAAATGATTTAACTTTAAAAAGATCTGAGGGTTCTGTATTTAATATACAGTTGCTATCAGATTGTTCATAATCTAGTATGTCTACATCATCTATATAATTTATTAATTCGTCTTCAGATGTATCTAGTAAAGTTAAGATGCCTATTTTTTTAAATAAGTGTGACACAGAACCTTTTGTTCCTAGACTGCCATTATATTTTGTAAGAGCATGCCTAACTTCTGATACTGTGCGATTTTTATTATCAGTAAGACATTCAATAATAACCGCAATACCTTTTGGACCATATCCTTCGTAAGTGATTTCTTCAAAAGAATCACTATTCTGACCAGAGCCTTTTTTTATTGCTCTATCAATAGTATCTTTTGGAACACTATTTTTATTAGCCTTAGACATAGCAAGTCTTAACCTAGAGTTACTAGAGACATCTGGTCCAGCTAATTTAACCGCTACCGTTATTTCTCTGATTATCTTGGTGAATACTTTGCCGCGCTTGTTGTCTTGTGCTTTTTTTCTATGCTGAATGTTAGCCCATTTACTATGTCCTGCCATTATGAAACCCTCTTATTTTCTTGATAGTATTTATCTTCAAACTCTATCATTCTATTTATAGATTTTTTTGCATATCTAATTACTGTTTTATCCAATAATAATTCATTATTTCCATTAAATATATTAATTAGTTTTTTATAATTATTTAGATTCATCCATGGGCATCTGCCGCAGCTTTTACATGTAGCTCCTTCTCCCTCAGTTGGTGCTTCAAAAAAGTTTTTCTCAGGGGACAGTTTTTTCATTTGATAAAAAATATTTTTTTCAGTAGCCACAATAATATTTTTTGATTTACTATTTTTTGATGCATTTATAAGTTTAGTTGTTGAGCCTACAACATCTGCTAATTGTATTATGCTTCTAGGAGATTCTGGATGCACTAAAACATCGCAGTCACCTAAACTAGAAATTAGTTTTTTTAATTCTATAGTTTTGTATTCTTCATGGACTATACATGCTCCATCCCAAATTTTCATATCTATACCTGTCTGATCTTGAATGTAAGCACCGAGATATTTATCTGGAGCCCAGATTATTTTCTTATTTTTACTTGCTAAGTTTTCAACAAGAGGAATAGCAATACTCGAAGTTACAACCCAATCTGAAATGGCTTTAATTTCGGCATTTGTGTTTGCATATACAACAATTTCTCTGTCAGGATATGAGTTACAGAAATTCTGAAAAGCATCGATTTGACAACTCTCATCAAGTGAACATGTAGCTTCTTTGTCAATTACATAAATATTTTTTTCAGGGTTAAGAATTTTTGCAGTTTCTCCCATAAACTTAACACCTGCAATTATAAGTTTACTTTCTTTTTGTTGAGTACCAAATTTAGCCATTTGAAGTGAATCAGCAACACAACCTCCAGTATCCTCTGCAAGTTTTTGCAAATCCTGATCTACGTAGTAATGAGCGATGAGCTTCGCATCATTTTGTTTGAGAAAGTTTTTAACAATCTTAAGTTTTTCAGAGTATTGTATGTCCATTACTTAATTTTATTTGTTTTTATACTCAATTCTCTAAGTTGAGAAGCATTTATTTCAGTAGGAGCATCTGTTAATAGACAAGCAGATGATTGCGTCTTAGGAAAAGCAATAGTGTCTCTTATTGATGGGAGATTCATGAGTATCATAACAAGCCTGTCTAGACCGAATGCTATGCCTGCATGCGGAGGACATCCATATTCAAGCGCCTTTAAAAAGAAACCAAATTTGTTCTCAATTTCTTCATCAGACAATCCTAACGCTTTAAATACACTTAGCTGGAGTGATTTCTTATGTATACGAACAGAACCGCCTCCGATTTCATTACCATTTAGAGTTAAATCATATGCTCTAGATAATGTTTTGTCAGTGAATTCATCCGTATGACCTTCTGATGGTGATGTGAATGGATGATGAAGAGATGTAAGCTGCTGTGTGTTGTTATCATACTCAAACATTGGATAATCAACTATCCATAAAAACTTATAGCCATCCTCAATGATATCTAAATCTTTACCAAGATTATGAATTAATGCAGACATCGAGCTATTAACAATATCTGATGTATCCGCAGAAAAGAAAATCAAATCACCATTGTTCGCATTTACAACATTTAATATGTCTTTTATTTCTTCTTTATTAAGAAATTTTTTAATGGGTGAACTAATTCCATTATCAATATTATTGATATCATCAATTTTAAAATACGCAAGACCTTTTGCGCCAAAGCTTTTAACAAGCTCTGTGTATTTGTCGATATTTTTTCTACTCATCGTGCTGCCGTTAGGTACATTTAGTGCAACAATTCTTGTTTTTTCATTATTGATACAATCTTTGAAAACTTTAAATTCTGTATTTATAAGTAGATTCTTTATATCTTTCAATTCAAGTGGATTTCTTAAATCAGGTTTGTCACAACCATATTTTTCCATTGAATCTTTATAAGTAATTTTTGGAAATTCTAAATTAGCATTTTTATCAACCAATGAAGAAAAAATACTTTTCATTAACGACTCAGTTAAATTAATAATGTCATCCTCATCACAAAAAGAACACTCTATATCAAGTTGTGTGAATTCAGGTTGACGATCCGCTCTAAGATCTTCATCGCGGAAGCATTTTGCAATTTGAAAATACTTATCCATACCAGCAATCATTAATAATTGTTTAAACAGCTGAGGTGATTGTGGTAGTGCAAAAAAGTTCGTTTTATGTACTCGACTTGGTACAAGATAATCTCGGGCACCCTCCGGAGTAGGCTTTGTTAATACTGGAGTTTCAATTTCATTAAAATCATTATCAGACAGATGGTTTCGAATACTATTGTAAAGTTTAGACCTGAATCTGAGGTTATCTTGCATCTTTGCACCTCGTAAATCAATATACCTATATTGAAGTCTGAGATCTTCGTTCGTTTTTTCATCATTAATTTTGAACGGTGGAGTTTTTGAGGTGTTTAGAATTAGTAATTGCTCAGCGATTAATTCAATCTCCCCAGTCTTCATATCGCTATTTATAGTTCCTTCTAATCTTTTGTTTATAGTTCCGGTAATTTCTAGTACATATTCTGATCTAAGGCTTTGAGCCATATCAAATATTTTCTCAGCATCAGGGTTAAAAACAATTTGAAGAATGCCAGTATGATCTCTCAAATCAATAAAGATAACTCCTCCATGGTCTCTCCTAGTATTAACCCATCCTTTTACTTTTAGGATCTCATTGATATTTTCGTTATCAATCTGCCCGCAATAAGTTCTTTTCATTCTATGAATCCGTTTTTTTTGTATGAGTTTTTTTTGTTTTAAAGTCAGTTTCGTACCAACCGGAGCCCTTTAGTCTAAAGCCTGATGAAGATACAAGCCTATGAACGCTCCCTTTTTCATCACACCTACATATAGTAAGCTTTTTATCAGATATTTTTTGGATTACTTCAAAAACTTTTCCGCAATCATCACATTTATATTCGTATATAGGCATATTTATTGATTTAAATCATTTAAGACACGATGATATTATACAAAAAAAATCTTCTTTTATCTCTTTTAAATTTAATGCTATAATGCCACAAATTTTATGAAAGCCATACTCAAAAGCGTAACGTTAACAATCTTATTCTCTTCTTACGTCTATGCTACAGATGAGTATACTGGTAAAGAAAAAGCGGAAACATGCCTTGGATGCCATGCTATCGAGGGTTATAACAACACTTACCCAACATACAAAGTACCTAAATTAGGCGGCCAACATGCAGATTACATCGTTTCTGCGCTTAAAGCTTACCAGAAGGGTGACCGTAAACATGAAACAATGCATGCTAACGCGTCTGGATTATCTGATGAAGATATCCAAGATATTGCAAAATACTTTGAGTCAATTCAATGATGAAATATTTTCCAATTATATTACTAATTAGTATATTCAGCGATTTAGTAATTGCAGACAGTAGCTTTAATCGTGGTAAAGAAAAATCAGTCACATGCTCTGCGTGTCATGGATCAGATGGCAATAGTAATAATAAGATGTATCCAAGACTTGCTGGGCAATATAAAAACTATCTAATACATTCATTAAAAGCATATAAAAGCGGTTCCAGACAAAACGCTATAATGAGTGGGTTCGCGGCTGGGTTATCAGATCAAGATATAATAGATTTATCGACTTACTACTCAAAGCAGAAGGGTTTAAATATCATACCTAAAAATTAATTATCTTTCTCTATCAAAACATACAATGCAGGTATCAAATACAAAGTAATAAAAGAAGCTAAAGCTATTCCTCCAAAAACTACCACGGCCATTGCAAAACGACTCTCTGCACCAGCACCTGAACTTAATATCAAAGGTATTGATCCCAGTAAAGTTGAAATTGTTGTCATAATGACAGGCCTAAACCTAATTATAGATGACTCTAATATAGCTTGTGATTTTTTCATACCCTCACTTTTGAGTTGATTAGCAAATTCTACAACCAAGATACCATTCTTAGCAATCAATCCAATAAGCATCAAAAAACCTATTTGACTATAAACATTTAAAGAACCACCTGTAACAAACAAAGAGTATATACCTGCTGTCATTGTTATGGGGACAGTTAAAATAATAATTAATGGATTTCTGAAACTTTCAAACTGAGCAGCTAATACTAGATAAACAACTAAAACAGCAAGTAATATTGTTAGTTCTAATTTGTAGCCAGTCTCAAAATACTCTTTTGATGCACCAGCAAAAGAAATTTTAGCATTAGAAGGAAGTATTTCTTCAGCTGACTTAGTTAAATCATTTAATATAGTACCCAATGATGCTCCGGGCGTCGTGGATGCCGATAAAGTTACCGATGGAAGACGATTAACTCGCTTTAAGCTTTTGCTAGTTGCCTCAATTGAATTACTAGTTAGGTTGCTAAGTGGGACTAGTTCATTGCTTATGTTTGATTTGATGAAAATATTATCCAAATTAGATTCATCTTTTAAGTATTTATCATCGGCTTTAATTATTACATTATAAGTTAAGCCATCTTTAGAAAAACTTGTTACTTTGCGTGAGCCATATAATGCATCAAGGGTAATAGCAATATCTTCAGCTGAAATTCCAAGATTTGATGCGGAATCCCTATTAATTTTGAGATTTATTCTTGGCTTGTCAACTTTATAGTCAATTCTTGCATTACGAAGACCTATTTCATTAGAACTGTCTTGAATCAGCTGCCCCCATTCACCAACCTGTTCATAATTTGTTCCACTGATTACGAATCGTACTGGAGATTTAAAAGGACTTTGGCCTAAACTTGGAGGATTAATAGCGAAAATCATTGCACCTGGCATCGATATAAGTTTTGGGAATATTTCTCTAACGATTTCTTTTTGATGCCTAGATCTACTTTCCCATGGTGTGAGAGATGCAAAAATAAAAGCCGAATTAACACTTCCTGGCTCGCCAGAAAATCCAGGAGCAACTATTGCAAATACAGTCTTAATTTCACCACTATCCACATACTCAGATAAGATAGTTTCAACTTTATTTACCATATTATTTGTATACTCTATTGAAGAACCTTCTGGGGCATTTACTGAAACAATAAATATACCTCTATCTTCCGATGGAGCAAGTTCTTTTGGAAGAAATTGGAATAATAAAACTGATATTAGTATAAAAACAATAGTAACAATATAAACTATCTTTGGTTTTTTTTGTGACTGCATCAATGATTTATGATAGAAATCTTTGAACCTATAAAATACCTTTCTCTCTGATGAATTTGTGTTTTTTTCAAGAAGTTTAGAACACATCATTGGGGTAAGCGTCAGAGCTACAAAACTTGATATGATTACAGCAAAAGATAATACAACTCCGAACTCTATAAATAGTCTTCCTGTTTTACCTCCCATGAATGATAAAGGCAAAAATACACTTACTAGAACAAGTGTAGTTGCAATAACAACGAACGTAATTTGCTTTGCTCCGTTTATAGATGCTGAATAGTTATCTTCCCCACTTTCAATTTTTCTTTTAATGTTCTCCATCACAACTATTGAATCATCTACAATCAATCCTATTGCTAAAACTAGAGCTAAGAAAGTCAACACATTGAGAGAATAACCAAAAATATGAATAACAAAAAAAGTACCTATAATTGAAATTGGTATAGTAATCGCTGGAATTATTGTCGCAGTTTTAGATGATAAAAAATAATAGATAATAAGGATAACCAATATCATTGATACTGTAAGAGCAAATCTTATCTCACTGATAGATTCTCTTACAAATTTAGACTGATCATATCCAATGGTCATATTTATATTTTCAGGAAGAGAGGGTTTAATTAGTTCAAGCTCGTTTTTTATATTATCAGTAACATCAAGAACATTAGATTTAGTTTGCCTAACAATTCCTAGGCCTATTGCACTTTTACCATTAGCTCTTAAAAATCCTCTGTCTGACTCAGGGCCAATTTCTATTTCTGCTACATCCGATAATAATATTTTCGAGTCTCCGAAATGTTTTATAACAACATTGTTATACTCATTTAGTGTTCTTAATTTAGTATCAAGCTTAATACCAATTTCTCTTTGAATAGACTCAAAACGTCCTGCACCTCTTTCTATGTTTTCTCTCTTGATAGCATTTATAACTTCTACAACAGTTAAGCCTCTTGATGATATCTCCTCTGGATTCATCCATACTCTCACAGAATATTTTCTTTCTCCTCCAATTGTTATCGAGGCAACGCCAGGCTGTATGGACAGCCTATCAACTACATTTCTATCTAAATAATCATTAAGTTGAATATCTGTTAATGTGTCGCTAGAGAAACCAATCCACATTATCGCACGTGCATCTGAATCAGATTTAGCTATACGAGGATTATCAGCTTCTTCTGGTAGCAATGCAGCTACTCTAGAGACCTTATCTCTTACATCATTTGCTGCAGTGTCTAGATTTGTCTCTAGTGTAAATTCTATTCTTATTTTTGATAGTTCATCTCTACTTTCAGATGTAATTTCTCTGATACCAGAAATTCCTGAAAGAGAATCTTCTATAACTTCTGTAACATCTCTTTCAAGGATTTTTGATGAAGCTCCAGTATAGATTGTACTTACTGTTACTACAGGTCGATCAATATCTGGATATTCTCGGATTGTTAATTTATCGTATGATGCTAATCCAATTAAAATTACAAAAAGACTTAAAACAGTAGCAAAGACAGGACGCTTAACAGTGACTTCTGAAATATGCATTAGTTATTTATAATTTTTATTTTAGACCCATCTTTGAGTTTTTCATGTCCGAGTGTAATTATAAGATTATTAGGTTTAATTCCATCAATGATTTGTGTTTTTCCATTATTCGTTATACCTAGAGATACTTTTTTAAGTTTTGCAATGCCGTTATCGGCAACAAACACGTAACTATAATCTTTTGCAGTTAGAATAGACTGCTCAGGAACAAGCATACTGTTTGAAATTTCATCAAGAATAATATTTATATTCATCAATAGTCCCGGACGTAGGTTGTTATTTTTATTTTCTATAATGGCATAAGCTTTAATAGTACGTGTTTCTGTGTCAACCCTTTGGTCTAAGTTTGTTATGACACCTGAATATATTTGATTGGGGAAGAGTTTAGAGCTTGCAACATATTTAATTGATTTTTTTATTTGTGGAAGAATTTTTTCGGGTAAATATATGTATGCTTTCATATAAGACATATCATCAAGAGTAAGTAATAAATCTCCATTTTTTAATTTATCGCCTATTTTAAAATCTGTTATACCAACGTAACCATCAAAAGGAGCTGTAATAACAATCTCTCCAACAGAATTGGTTGATAATATAGAAAAAAGACGTGTACCTTTTACAACTAATGAAGACTCATTAAAGAAAATATCATTAAGAATACCATCCGTTTTAGATGTAACGTTGTATGATTGTTTCGATTCTATCACTGACGTTGCTGGATAAATTCTATTAATAGTATTAATTTCAACTTGTTCTGCATGCACTGATACAATCCTAGTTTTATTAGCAAATGATTTATAGAATTGTATTTTTGAATACAAACTAATAGCACCATACAATAATCCTATAATAATCAATGCTCCAATTATTTGAAAAGGTTTAATTTCTTTAATTATATTTTTCATGAATTATCGAACCATATTAATGATATAAATCGCCCTGTTGTTTTATCTCTTCTGTAAGAGAAAAATTGTTGATTATCGTAAGTACAAGCACATGATATTGTAACATCACTAATGCCTTGACGTGATAATATTTCGTTAGCTATATGTCTTAAGTCCATATTATATTTACCATTATTATTATAAGTAAAATACTTGGAATATTCTGGAAATAAATCGAAAATAGATTGATCAACTTCATACCTGTTCTTGCTTATACTTGGGCCTATAAGGACTTTGAAATCAGATATATTAGAGTTTTGAAATTTTTTAAAAAAATTTTCAATTATTCCATTAGCAAGACCTTTCCAGCCAGCATGAATGCAACCTATAAAATTACCTACTTTATTAGTTATCAATATTGGTAAACAGTCTGCTGTGATGACAGCACAAGCTATCGATTTATTGTATGTGAATAAAGAATCACTATTGATATAGTTTTTATAATCAACAAGCTCATGGACTATATTTGAGTGAGATTGATTCATCAATGCAATATTTTTAATTGAGAGTTGTTTCTGGAGATTCATTACATTTAGTTTTGTGAGGCTATTAGGATTATTATATGGATTTGAGAAATCATCAAATTTAAATAACTTTTCACTTTTATACTTCTTAGTCGATGAAATAAAAAAGTTAATATTTTTAGGAATATTCCATAATTCTTTATGACATTTAATAATTGTCATATTTTTTCTAGTTCGTTAAGTAATAATCTGTATTCTTTTGGATATGGTGCAGTATAGATTTTAATTTTATTTGTAGTAGGATCGGTAAAAGTTAGTGAATATGCATGTAAATACTGTTCAAATGATTTATTAAATTTATCTAAAACATTTGGATATTTATTGAATATATTACTTTTAAAGCCATACGTTGTATCGCCAATAACTGGTTTATTAATGAATGATAAATGAACCCTAATTTGATGTGTACGTCCAGTAACAAGTTCAATTTCAACATGAGATGTATTTTTATGTATAGATAATGGTTTAATTTTTGATAAAGCATATCTTCCATTAGTATTTACTGTCATTTTTTTTCTGTTAACTGCATGTCTAGAAATTGGTTCCTCTAACGTAATTGGTTTATCTATTAGTCTTGTAACAATTGCATGATAAAGTTTAGTAATTTTACGATCATGCAGTTGTTTACTTAAGATGTTATGTGAGGTCAGTTTTTTACAGATAATCAATAGTCCAGAAGTATTTTTATCAAGTCGATGTATTATTCCAGTTCTTGGTACTGTCCTGAGCTCAGGATATTTAAAATAAAGGGCATTTTGAAGTGTTCCAGTGTAGTTCCCTGGTGCTATATGCGTTACCATGCCTGATTCTTTATTTACTATTATATAATCATCCGTTTCATCTATGATATCTATATCAATATCTTCTGGAACTAAATCAATTACAGGTTGGAATCTAATATTAATAGACACATCGCAGCTAGATGAAATCTTATCTTTTTGTGAACATGGATTGCCATTTATGAGGACATCATTATTAGATATCCATCTTTGTATTGTAGATCTAGAATACTCAGGAAAATGATTAGATAGTAGTTTATCAACTCGTTCTGGTTGATCTACATCAAGTCTAAAATCATAAATATTAGAATGTTTCATGATATAATAATATACTGATGAGAAAATATAATCTTTCATTTGTTCTAGTATTCTTGGTTTTAATACAAGGCTGTGCATTCTTAGAGTCTGCTAAAGTTGACCCGTATGAAAGTATGAATGAGGAAAATCTATATTCTCAAGGTGCAATATTTCTTGGAAATGGAGATATTCCTTCAGCAATAACTGTTTTTGAAACATTAGAGGCTAAATATCCTTTTTCAACATACTCTCAGCAATCAATTTTAGATTTGGCTTTTGCTTATTATGAATTTGGACAGAAAGATGACACTATTGCCGAGTGTGACCGCTTTATTGATCTTTATCCCAATCATCCTAATCTAGATTATGCGTATTACCTAAGAGCATTATCTAATTTAGAAAAAGAACAGCCATTCTTTCAAGATATACTTGGACAAGATGTCTCAAAATATGATGTTTCTAGACTAAAAGATGCTTACAACGATTTTTTATTTATAGTTAACAGATTTAGTTCTAGTAAATATGCAGATGATGCAAAGAATCGTCTTGTATTTTTAAGAGACAGTATGGCAAAACATGAAGTATACATAGCAGAGTATTACCTCAAGAGACAAGCTTATATAGCCTCTAGCGAGAGAGCTAAATATATGCTTGAGAAATATCCTGGATCACCTGCAACAGAAGATGCGCTATTAGTTTTGATAAAAAGTTATAATAATTTAGGCTTAACTGATTTAGCAAAAGTAACAGCTGAGATTCTCGTTAAGAACTTTCAAAACTACAGTTTCAAATTAGCAGATGATTCTAAAATTGTGGTTACTAATATAAATGAAAATAATTTAGAAACTGATAGTTCTTTTTTCAACCTAGATTTATTTTAGATTAACTTTTCGGTAACTTACAAACAGGAATAGGCTTCATCTTATGAGAATTATTGAGCCTGATTTTTTCATATTCATTTCTGTTGATAGATTTGATGTTAGTCATTGCTTCCTCTAGCTCTTCGTATGACATACCTAGTTGATTCTCATCTGTTCTACCATCGTCCCACAACCCGTCTGTAGGTTCTGCATTGATTATTCTTTGATCTATTCCAAGCGTAATTGATAAATCTTTTACATCAGATTTCATTAAATCAGCGATTGGAGAAATATCAACACCTCCATCACCATATTTTGTATAAAATCCTACACCAAAATCTTCTACCTTATTGCCTGTCCCTATAACTAAACCATGATTTGATGCTGCAACTTGATACAATGTCATCATTCTTAATCTAGCTTTTGAATTAGCGAAACCGAGTTCTGACTCTTGATGCGTCCCTTGTAGAGTAGCATAAAATGACTGATACACTTTTGTTAAATCGATGACATGATGGCTTACATTATTGTATTTATTAATTAACCACTTAGAATGTATGCTTCCTAAATCAACTTGATTAGGATTAGTTTTTATTGGCATAGTCACAACGATTGTATTGATGCCGGTAATACTAGCAAGAGTGCTAGTTAGAGCTGAATCTATACCGCCAGATACTCCAATAACAAGCGTTTCAGCAGAATTAGGCATTTCATTTACATAATCGACAATCCACTGGGCTATATATTGAATTTTCTGCGTATTATTCATCATAGGCATATATTAATTTAGTAGTTTGTATGAAATAATTTTAACATTGTGAAATTTATTATAATTATTATAACTTTAGTAATTGCTTATTACCTAATAAATATTAGAAAGAGAAGCAAAGAAAAGCAAAATATGGCTACTAATAATATGGTTTTGTGCTTAGAATGTGGTTATCATGTTCCAAAAAACTGTAAATGTAACTCATCAAAAGAGGTTAGTGAGTGTAGGAATAAGAAATGAAAGAAAGACAACCATTACTGATTACTTTACTACTTATAATGACCTTAGGTATTACGTTAACATATATATTTAGATAATGAATTATATTGTTACAGGGCTTTTGTGTTCTGGAAAGAGTACCTTCTTAGAGGCAGCTAAAGCTAATGATTTTCAGACATTGTACTCAGATAAATTAGTAGAAAAACTTTACGAAGATTCATCTATAATTAATAAGCTACAGAAAAAATTTAATAATGAAGATTTATCAGTTAATCCAAAAGAGCACATAAAGAAACTTTTTTTTAAATCAAATACAAATAAGAATATTATTGAATCAATAATTCATCCAGAGGTGCATAATATAATTCATAAAGAATTAGAGAAAAATAATAATTTAATTGTGGAAATTCCTCCATTATTGAATAATTATGAGTTATTAAAAGATAATAATTCAGTTTTTATAGATGCTGATATAGAAAATAGAAAAATGAGATTCTTAAAACGTAAAAATAAAGCAGAAGTATCAACTTTTGAAAAAATAAATAACATGCAATCAGATTATATGAAGCTCAAAATGACCTGTGACTTAATTATATACAATAATCATAAAGAGAATTTTAATAAATATTTTGGAATAGAAATTATCAAATCATGAGTACTTTATCAGATTCACATGCAGCTATATATGAGGAACCTTTTGATGAGAGAATAAGAAAGTTTCTCAAACTAGAGAGTTATTTCCATAAGTTAGACTATCATAAAAAGAATGATTCAGCTTTTGACTCTTTCTGTGCCTTGACAAATATGATCTCAATCTATAAAACACTCGCACGTGTTGAGGTGAAGAGTGAGTTGATAAGAGAGATTGATACACATAAATCACGCTATCAAGAATATATCAAATTTGATGGTGCAGACAAAATAAAGTTAGGGTCAATAATGGAAAAACAAGACTATATTTTGAATAATTTACATAACTTAAAACTAAATTACTTAAATGATTTAAATAATGATGAGTTTTTTCAATTTTGTATAAAACACTTTGATAGTAACAATAGTGAACTAGATTATTGGTTAACAAGAGATCATACAATGAGACTCAATCAATTAAATTTATGGTTAGAATTAGTCAAACCTATAGAAAACTCTATTGCGTTCTGTCTTGATATTCTAAGAAAAAGCTCAGAAACAAATGAAATTTGTGCAAGCAATGGCTTTCATCTCGTAAAAATTAGCAATGAAAAAAAAATTAGATTATTAAGAATTACTATGCAATCAGATAATTACTATTTTCCAAGAATAAGTGTAGGACCGCAAAGAGCTACTATAACGTTTATGATACTTAGTGAGACTAATAAGTTCATACAATTAAAAGAAAATGTTCCATTTGTTTTAGATCTTTGCTACATATAGTTAAAAAGTACTTATTCCTGCTATACCGAAACCATAATTCTCTATCGATAATTTATAGTCCTCTCCTTTTGATGATATTCCCCCGAGAGCATATGTTGGAACGTAGGATTCTTTGCTTAATTTAGCAAAACCCTCCCAATCAATAATTTTATAGTTACTGTGCGTTTGTTTAACAGGTGAGACCAATATAAAATCATAAAGTTTTTCATTACATGATTTTATATCATCTATTGTGTGACATGATGCTGAATGAATTAGCGGTGAATCAGATTTATTTATAATAAGTTTATCTATGTAATTACTTGAATAGTGAATTCCATCAAATGAGTCGTCCCACTCATTTGAGTATTGATAATCTATTATTAATTTACCTGAGTATCTTTGAGATATTAATGTGTTTTTTATATTATTAACATAATAGTTATAATCTATCCCTCTTAATCGAATAGCTCCATAACATGAGAAGTTTATGTAATGATTTTTTTCAAAACTATCTACCGTAAGTATCTTTAATAGTCTAGGGAGATTTAGTAGTCTAAGAATCCTATTATGAGTTGGCAAGATAGACATAGTTTTATCTGAACTATACTTTACTATCTTTCTATTCTCTCTAGATTTAATTTTTCCAATATATTTGAATATTTTATAAATGTTTATTTTAATTAATATATCGCCATACAAGTGTTTTATACAACCAAGATAATTATATTTTTTAATTCTAATATCTAGCTCTTCATAAATTTCTCTTTCTAGACATTTATCAGGTGTTTCTGATTGATTAGATTTTCCACCTGGAAATTCGATATGTCCTTTATAAGGAAACTTATTCCTCTGTAAACATATATATTTTGAAT
The DNA here is from genome assembly GCA_029979505.1 of bacterium. GTDB lineage: Bacteria > Pseudomonadota > Gammaproteobacteria > CACLCV01. The sequence goes on from JAPOHH010000003.1 coordinate 53,256, forward strand.
TATCGCTAATTAAAGCAATTGATATTTCAATTTCATTAAAACCCATTACGTAGTGTATTCAGAATTAATGTGCACATATTCATGAGATAAGTCAGAGAAATATAGGGATTGGCTATGCTTACCAATACCAAGATCAATAATTATTTTAATATTATTTTTTTTCATGGATTGTGAGAGTTTTTTAGAGCCAGCGTCTTTAGGGATTCCATCAGAGAAACATAATATATCGTTTATAAACAGTTTTACTTTAGAAATATCTATAGTCAAATCATTCAGTGATCCGAGACTAGCAATAATTCTTCCCCAGTTAGGATCCTCACCATACATAGCAGTTTTTACAAGTAATGAATGAGAAATTTTTCTTGATATTTGTTGAGCAGCAGTGAGTGATTTTGAGTTTATAACATTCAATTCTATAACTTTAGTAGCACCTTCACCGTCTTTTACAATAAGTGATGATAATGTTATAAAAAAATCTGATGCGCATTCTAAAAACTTAGTTAGAATTTTTTGATTATTTAGATTGATATCAATAGTATTAGTTGTTGTGAAAGAAACGCAATCATTTGTAGACATGTCACCATCTACAGATATTGAATTGAATGATAAGTTTGAACAATATTGTAAACATTTTTTCATATTTTTTTTATCAAGCTTTACATCTGTCTCTATGAATGCAAGCATTGTTGCCATATTAGGCTCTATCATACCTGCGCCTTTACAAATACCTCTAAAATGTATTTTTTTAGATGCAATAGTATAAGTTTTAGTTTTATATTTAGGGAACTTATCTGTTGTCATGATAGCTATAGCAGACTCTTTTAGTGAAGAATATTTATTGAATTTTTGATTGATAATGGCTTTATATATCTTTTCTATAGGCAATTGTCTCCCAATTATACCTGTCGACATAATTATAATTTCATGTGTCTTACAATTAAGTTTAGATGACAATGTTTCTAATATTTTATTTACATTATCAAAACCTTCTTTTCCAGTGCAAGCGTTTGCATTACCTGAATTAATAAAAATATATTTTGGATTTGCTTTAGATATATTTTTTTTTGAGATAATCACAGGAGCAGCTGCAAACTTATTAAGAGTTGATATAATCTGCGTATAACTATTATCGGGTAAAAATATTAATAAACCATCAGTTTTATTTTTTTTTATTCCAAGCTGCAATGTAATAAATTTTGACTTCATTATAATTTGCCACAACATTGTTTATATTTCATATTTGTCACTGGACATCTTTTGTTTCTAGGCACATCACTTTCATTAGAATTAAGTAAACATCTTGGATCATCTACTTTTTTTCTAACCTCTCTTTTTGATGATTCATTTATAGATTGTGTATTATAATTATCAATTTTTATTCTACAACAAATCTTTAATATTTCTTTGCTAATTTCCATGAGCATAATATTAAACATCTCAAATGATTCTTTTTTATATTCATTTTTTGGATTCTTTTGTGCATAGCTTCTTAGCCCTATCGACTGTCTTAGATAGTCCATGGAACTTAGATGATTTCTATACTCTTCATCAATGACAGCTAAACAAATATTTTTTATAAGAACATTATATTCTTCAACTGAAATATTTTTTGTGTTGAACTTTATTTTTTCAAGCAACATTGATATTAAATTATCTTTCAATTGATTATAGTCAATAATATTGTCTTTGATATATTCCTCAAATCTAATATCCAATAAGAAATCAGATTTCATTGAATTATTTAACTCAGTAAAATTTGTATTCTGCATGTTTAAATCATCATCATTAATTTCAATATAGTCATGTATATAATTAGAAATGATATTCTTTAATAAATTATCAGCATCTTTAGTTAAAATAAAATCACGTTGTTGATATATTAGTTTTCTTTGTTCATTTGATATATCGTCATATTCTAAAAGGTTTTTTCTTATGTCAAAATTATGCGCTTCTACCCTTCTTTGTGCGTTTTCAATAGATTTTGATACCCATTTATGTTCTATTGCCTCACCATCTTGCATGCCGAGTTTTTTCATTATCTCTGAGACTTTATCTGATGCAAATATACGCATTAGATTATCTTCAAGTGATAAAAAGAATCTTGATACACCAGGGTCTCCTTGTCTTCCCGATCTTCCTCTGAGTTGATTATCGATTCTTCTAGACTCATGTCTTTCAGTTCCCATTACGTATAGCCCACCTAATGATTTTACTTTTTCGTTATTTGTTATCCATTCATTATTATTATCATCATCTTTATAACCGCCTAGGACTATATCAGTTCCTCGTCCAGCCATATTAGTTGCAATCGTGATTGAGTTTAGCGCCCCAGCATTTTGAATAATTTCAGCTTCCTTTTGATGATATTTTGCATTGAGAACGTTATGTTTAATCTTATTTTTTTTTAAATATTTTGATATATTTTCAGATGCATCTACAGATGTGGTACCAACAAGAATCGGTTGACCTGTAGCATGTATATCTGTAATCTCTTTAAGAATATGAGTATATTTTTCTTTTTCAGTAAGAAAAACTAAATCAACTTTGTCATCACGAATAAGTTTTCTATTAGGTGGTATCTGTACAACTTCAAGGTTATATATTTGTTGAAATTCTTCAGCTTCTGTATCAGCGGTTCCTGTCATACCAGAAATTTTATTAAACATCCTAAAATAATTCTGAAATGTTATGGATGCATATGTTTGGTTTTCTTGTTTAATAGAAACATTTTCTTTAGCTTCAATGGCCTGATGTAGGCCTTCAGACCATCTTCTGCCAGACATTTTTCTTCCTGTAAATTCATCAATAATTACTATTTCAGTATTTTCTACTACATAATCAATATCCTTTTTATAAATTAAATGAGCTTTAAGAGCAGAGTCTATATGACTAAATAATTGTATATTAGTTGTACTATATATATCTTCGGAGGATTTGATTAAATTATTATCTAACAAAATATTTTCAATAGTGGATTGACCCTTTTCTGTCAAAGAAACAGATTTTTGTTTTTCCTCTATTGAATATAAATCATTATCATCTTTATTTAAAAATATTTTAATAATCTTATTAATTTTAGCATAGGTATCATTGACCTTATTATTAGATCCTGAAATAACTAACGGTGTTCTAGCTTCATCTATAAGTACGGAATCAACTTCATCAATAATCGCATAACTAAGTATGGATTGATTTTTATCATCTTGACTCATCGCCATATTATCTCTGAGATAATCAAAACCGAATTCATTATTAGTTCCGTATACAACATCAGATTTATAGATTTCTCTTCTACTTGAGGCTGGAACATTGCTATTAATATAACCAACAGACAAACCTAAATACTCATATATAGTTCCCATCCAACTTGAGTCTCTTTCAGCAAGATAATCGTTTACAGTAACTATGAAGACTGGATAGCCTGTAAGTGAATTAAGATAAGCCGGCAGTGTACTAACTAGTGTTTTTCCTTCACCAGTTTTCATCTCACTTATTTTTCCTTCATGAAGAGCTATGCCTCCCATCAATTGCTCATCAAAATGTCTCATACCAAGTGTACGTATTGAAGCCTCCCTTACAACTGCAAACGCATCTGGCAACAACTCATCAAGGCAGGCTGATTTAGCATACCGTTCTCTCAATGAAATTGTCGTATTCTTTAAGTCAGAATCCGATAAATTTTGATATTTTTTCTCTAAATCATTAATACTCTTTACAATAATCTTATAATCTTTAATAAGTCTAGAGTTACGGCTACCAATTATTTTTTTTATGAAATTACCAATCATTTTTTTCTACTTAAGAGGATATGGTTTATCATACAATAAATAGAGGTTTTATGAAAAAAATATCCGATTTTATACCTGATAAAGTAATTAAAAAGAAAGAGAATATTGATGAACTCAACAGTATACTCAAAAGTAATATAGATATTGAGGTTGTAGATAAAATTGACGTGATAAATTTTTCAGATTCCTCAATAATCATAGAATGCGAAAATAGCTCTGTTGCATCTATCATCAAGTTTGAAAGAGAGAAATACATACAAATATTCAAAAATTACGGTATGTATAATATTCAGGATTTAAAAGTAAAAATTAAAATGCCTCAGCAGCCTGAGTGAATAGTATAGGAGATTTAGATTCATCTTCTATAATTACTTGTTCCCAAGCACTTTCATTATTAACTAATTCTCTTAATAAAAGATTATTAAGATGGTGACCCGATTTATATGCTGAGAATGAGCCTATTAAACTATGTCCGAGCAAATAAAGATCGCCAATCGCATCAAGAATTTTATGCTTCACAAATTCATCTTTATATCTCAGTCCATCTTCATTAATAATTTTATAGTCATCAATTACAATCGCATTATTTACACTACCACCAAGTGCAAGATTATTTTTTCTTAAATTTTCAATATCTTTAGCAAAACCAAATGTTCTAGCTCTACTTACTTGGCTTAAGTAAGATATTGTTGAGAAGTCAATAGTTGAATTTTGAGTTTCTCTAGGAAACGAAGGATGATCAAAGTCTATAGTAAAAGAAACCTTAAAGCCATTGTATGGTTCTATTTTAGCCCATTTATCATTCTGTTTAACTTCAATATCTTTAATTATTTTTATGAATCGTTTGGGATGGTTTTGTTCACATATTCCAGCAGATTGAATTAAAAAAACAAAAGGACGTGAACTTCCATCCATTATAGGTACTTCAGGTCCATCAAGCTCTATTACTGCATTATCAATTCCTAAACCTGCTAAAGCAGAAAGTAAATGTTCAACCGTAGATACTGATGATTCTGCTGAAGATATAGTTGTTGATAATCTAGTATCATGAACATTGTTTAATGAAGCAGATATTGGTGAATCTGAAATATCTTTCCTGACAAAGACAATGCCTTTATCTGGTTGACCAGGATTAATTCTTAGATTTATTTTTCTACCAGTATGTAGACCAACTCCAGTTGCTGTAATACTGCTTGCCAAAGTTCTTTGTTTTAACATATCGAAATATTACCAAATAGTTATAAATGTTACAAATATAGATTATTAGACCATATCTAGACGTTAAAGTTCTTTTTGGAAGTAATTAGAGAGCTTTCTGGTGAATTTGTTGATTAAATTAGCAATTTTAGACGGATATTTATTAGATGAAGATAGGTTTTTCAATTTCTTCTCTCTGTAAAGTAAAAGCCCAACTGCTGTAGAATACCGTGTTTTTCCCCTTAAATCTTCGAGCCCTTTAATACTTTTTGGAGAACCTATTCTCGATGGTGTCTTAAAAAATGATTCCGCATGATTATCAAGACCATCAAGTTTGGCTCCACCTCCTGTAAATACCAAGCCCGCACGTATCTTACTTGCATAACCGCTGTCATGAATTTCTTTTTGTATAGCATCAAATATTTCATTTATCCTGGCTGTGATAATTTGTGACACTATTGTTTTACTAGTTTCAGTATCAGGCTTATCTGAAACAGATGGGACAGGAATTTTCAAATTCATGTCTTCATCAGATGACACACATCCATATTGAATTTTTATTTCTTCCGCAGCCTCTAATGATGTACATAATATTATTCTGATATCATTTGTTATCATTTGACTACCTATGGGAATAACAGCAGTGTGTTTAATCGTACCCTCAGTAAAAATAGCAACATCAGTCGTGCCACAGCCTATATCAATTAAACATACACCGAGATCTCTCTCCTCATCTGATAAAACAGCTTCACTGGATGCAACAGGTTGTAGTACAAAATGATCAATCTCTAGAAGACTATTATTAATACATTTTGTTAAATTTCTTTTTGCTGTAGAAGATGTAGTAATGATATGAACGTTAGCTTCGAGTCTACCTCCAGCCATACCTTTTGGTTCCCTTATACCTGTTTGACCATCAATGGTATAGTACTGATCTATGACATGGAGTATTTCTTGATCTTTAGGTATTTGGATGTTCTGAGCATTAGCAATTACTTTTTCTTTATCCTCTTCTGTCACCTCATCATTCATTATGTTCACAGCACCATTACCGTTATAACTTTGAATGTGATTACCTGCGATACCAGTAGTTACAGACTCAATATTGCAACTAGACATGCTGCTTGCTTTTTCTTTAGCACGTCTTACACTTGATACAGTAGCATCAATTTCTGAGATAACACCCTTATTTAGACCTGTGCAAGGTTCATTTCCAATGCCTATAATTCTAAGCTCACCCTTATCATCAATATCAGCTACTAGACAGAGCACTTTAGATGTGCCAATGTCAAGAGCTACAAGAGTATCAGTACTTTTTATAGTATTCATTATGAAGTATTATATCTTATTTGGTCGCCTATTTGATAGCAAAACCATTGGAATATCTCATATCAATTGAAGTAATTTTTTTTCTATGTACTCTAGATATTTCATCAAACGACAAGATTAATCTTTTTATATTTTTATTAAAGTTAGACCTATCAGAAATAAGTGTTAGAGAATCAGTATATATTCTGATCAATGAATGAAATATTTCTATCTTATTAATCTTAAGATTAATCATACTTAACTGTTCCTGTGAAAAAACGAATACATTATTAGAAAAAGTGACATCATTATAGTGATCAACTATAATTGGCAGCTTGTACGTATACTCCTTGATATCGATTAAGCTTCCATTGCTAGTCAATATTTTATTATCGTACTTGGCGATAGGTTTATGATGGAATATTCTAATTTCAAGTGTGGATGGAAATGATTTTTTTATCTCTGCATGTCTAATCTGATTATCAGACATTATATTCTTTTGAATAATATCAATATCTGTAAGTAGTAAGTCATTTCCGTATAGCGAACTAATTAACTTATTTAATCTGGCTTCATTATAGTTTTTTTCAGAAGAAATTATCTTCACTTCATTTATGGGAAAAGAGATGATTCCAGATTTATATGTAATTACTAAAATAAGAGCTACAATTATAGAAACTATTATTCTGGACATAAATCTAAAATATTTAGTATCAACTGATAATAATCTATACCGTCTTTTATTGCAGCTTTTGGCACAAGACTGTGGTCAGTCATTCCTGGTATCGTATTCAACTCTAATAAAATAATCTCATCAGCCTTTATAAAGAAGTCTACTCTACCCCATGTATCACAACCAATAATATTAAATGCATTTAAAATAGTATTATTTATCGAAGCTGCTAACTCATTGTTTATTTTTGGAAAAGTAAATTCTGTAAGATTAGACGCATATTTAGCATCGTAATCATAAAAGTCATTGCCTGGCTTAATTTTAATTATAGGAAGTAATTGATTATGAAGAATTGCAGCCGTATATTCATCAGCAGAAATCTTTTCTTCAATTATAAATTGACGCTTTTTATCATAATTATTAAGGAAATAACTAAATTCATTTGAATTAGATATTAAAAATATATTATTGCTTGAACCTGAACATGTATCTTTTATAAAAAAATGATCACCATATTCTTTATAACAATAATTGTAATCTTGTGATTCATATATTTCATATTTTGGAATTATAAATCCATTCTGTTCCCATATTATTTTGGTATCGTATTTATTAAATGATATTTTTGATGATTTCGCATCTGAACCACAATACTCAACTGATAGTTTATCGAGATATTTTTGAACTGTCCCATCTTCACCGCCCTCGCCATGAATTAGATTAAAAACCAAATCTATAGAGTTATCCCTAACTACTTTTTTTAAGTTTTCAAATGAATCTACCGACATGTCATAGAAGATAACATCATGTCCATTTTGCTTGAGACAATTATAAACATCATTAGAGCTTTTAAGAGATATTAATCTTTCATTTGACCATCCTCCACCTAGAATACAAATTTTTGGTTCTCTATACCTCATTTTACTAGAATAACCTCTTCTTGAAGATGAATGTTATATTTAGAAAAAACTCTCTTTTTCACAATTTTCATAAGCTGTAGAAATTCATTATATGTACCAGAACCATCATTAATGAAATAATTAGAATGTTTTCTTGAAATATAAATTCCTCCTACTCTCATTCCTTTTAGTTCAGCTCCTTCTATTAATTTTGCTGCATAATCATCTTTAGGATTTTTAAAAATACATCCACATGAGAGCTGATTTATAGGTTGTGTATTTTTTCGGATGATATTTAGTTTGCTAAGCAAATTCTTGTTAAATTCTTTTACCTGATTATATAACGTAACTGAAATGATACTAGAATTTTTATCAATGTTAGATGTTCTGTAACTATAATTTAAGTCCTTATTTTTCATTTCATAAATTTTACCCTTATTATTTACTAGCTCTATACTGTGTACGTGTTGAAGAAGCTCGTCATTGAATGCTCCAGCATTCATAAATATTGCCCCTCCCATGGAGCCAGGTATACCATAAAGAAACTCAAAACCTGATATTTTATTTTTATATAAATATCTAGATGCTTTATTACATGAAATATTACTTGAACAGTAAATGAAATTAGTATCATGTGTGATAAATCTTTTCATTCTTTTTAAACTAATTATTGTTCCATCATAATAATCAGTAATAAAACAAATATTAGATCCATTTCCAATGTACATATGCTTATGAGATTTATTTATTTTTAACAAATCATCAATTGATGAGGGACAAATAAATTCCTTGCATGTGCCACCAAGACCAATTGTTGTTATATTTTTGAGAGGATAATTATTTTGAATCATTATGAAGTAAATTTATAATATTTCTTATATCGCCTGCTCCCTGTAGGAGTAAAACAGTATCTTTATCAATGAGTTGCTCAATTGTTTTTTTTACACTTCGTAATGATTTAATATAAATCTTACTGTTAACTTTTATTTTATTATATAAGAACTCCGAGTCATATGATGTTCTTTTTTCCCCTGCAGAATATGTAGGCAAAAGTATAACTTTGTCTGTAACATTCAATACTTTAACCATCTCTCTCCAGGAGGATTTTGTTCTTGAATAGCGATGTGGTTGAAATACAATTAAGATTTTTTTGTTAGGATGAATGTCTTTGATGGTAACTATAGTTGATTTAATTTCAGAGGGATGATGTCCATAATCATCAATTGTAAGTACATTATTATTATTAATAGAAATATCTTTATGTACATCAAACCTTCTAGAAACTCCATGAAAAGTTACAATAGACTTAATAACCCTTGATAGTTTAATACCTATATGAATACAGACAGCTATTGCTGTTAATATATTATAAATATTATGCTTACCTAGAAGCCTGGTTGATACTAAATATGTCTTTCGATTGTAATGAATTGTAAATTTCATCATATGAGCACTACATAATATGTCAGTTGCATATAAATCATTATTTTTCTTAAATCCAAAAGTAAAAATATTTCGATTAATATTTTTAGTGAGATGTAAAGAATTTTTATCATCACCATTGATGAAAACTTTTCCATAGAAAGGAATTGATTTTATAAATTCACGCATGCAGGAAATTAAATTTCTGAAAGAATTATTATAATTCTCTAGATGTTCTGCATCCAGATTAGTTATCGCAACAAGATGAGGTTTTAACTTTGTAAAATCTGGGTTACTCTCATCAGTTTCGGTTATTAGATAACTACTATTTCCTAGCTTGACATGAGGATCGTCTGTTTTGAGCATACCTCCAATCAAATATGTTGGATCCAAATGGTTTTTATGGAGTATATGACTCAATAAACTTGTGGTAGTTGTTTTCCCATGTGAACCAGTAATACTAATGCCATATTTTAATCTCATTAATTCAGATAATATCTCCATACGAGAGAGTATAGTCATGCTATTAGCTCTAGCAAATTTCATTTCGATATTATTTTTTTTAATCGCATTAGAAAAAATTATAATATCGTTATTATTAATATTTTTTGGGTTATGGCCTATATGTACCTTTATCTTTAGCTTTCGCAATCTTTTTACAGACAAGGTATCTTTGATATCTGAGCCATGTACTGAGAATCCTAAGTTATATAACAATTCTGCTATACCCATCATTCCAGCACCACCAATTCCAATTAAGTAAAATGATTTATTTTTAAGATGCTGTGTTATGGAGTTTTTCATGCAATTCCGGAATATTTTGTAAGATTATATCACTAGAATCATTTGGAAAAAGAGATTTAACATTATTTGCCATTTTATATAATTCATTCTTATTTAATAAAAGGTGTTTGATAGTAATATTCAAATTTTCTTTAAATTTATTATCCTCTTGTATTATCACTGCCGCGTGATTTTCATGCAAATACCTTGCATTGATTAGTTGATGATTATCAGTTGCGTATAGGTAAGGAATTAAAATAGATGCTCTACCAGAACTTGATATCTCACTCAATGTCATTGATCCCGACCGTGAAATGATTAAATCAGACCATTCATAGAGAATTTCCATCTCATATGAAAACTCAATTACATCAACTTGGACTCCATATTTTTTATATTGTTCCTCAAGTTTATTTTTATTATTCATACCAGAAATATGCTTTATATTAATTGAATCGGAAAAGTGCAAAAAACATTCAGGGATATTTTCATTGAAAAATTTAGCTCCTTGACTTCCTCCAAAAATCAGGATGTTTATCTTTTGATTTTTTTCTTTATACTTTTGGTCAGGACCTGTTATGTTTTTAAATTTTTTTTTAAGTGGATTGCCAGATAATATAACTTTTGACTTTTTTTGAAATGTATTTGGAAATGTTTCAAATGTCCTCTTTGTAATTAAATTATTAATTTTATTCGCTGAACCAGCAATTGAATTCGATTCATGAGCATACACTGGCAAGCGATATAAAAATCCAGCTAAACTTACAGAAGAACTTACATAACCTCCGAATCCTAATATGAAAATAGGTTTATTAGAAATTATAATTTTAAGACTTTGGAATATAGATTTCATAAAATTTAGTAGTCCTTTAATTTTATTTATGAAGTTTTTTCCTCTAATACCTGTTGATGTTATATGTATTAATTTAATTTTTTTATTTTTTATTAATTTATTTTCGATACCATTCTTTGTTCCAATCCAAATAACATCGTAACCTTTTATTAATAATAATTCAGAAATATTCAAAGCAGGTATTACATGACCGCCAGTTCCACTTGATGCTATTATTATTTTTTTATTGATCATATGCTTCTATGAACTGCTTGACTATGTGTTTGTTTCCTTTCAATTTGTATTCTAATTAGAATACCAATATACGTGAACATAAGAAGAAGGTTTGTACCACCATAGCTTATAAAAGGGAGTCCCATCCCTTTCGTAGGGAATAAACCAATATTGACTAACACATGTATTATGGTTTGTATCATCATTAATAGTATGATACTTAAAACTAGGTTTGATGAAAACTCTGAAATCTTACGAGTACTACCATAGAAAATGAACATTCGCCAAAAAAGAACGACATATAGCAATAAAATAAAGATAAGGAAAATAAAACCAAGTTCTTCTCCAATGATAGCTAATATAAAATCATTGTACTGTTCAGGTAAATAAAATAATTTCTGCATGCTTGAACCCAAGCCTTGTCCAAAATAGCCTCCAGAAGATAATGCTATTTGTGATGCAATAATTTGGTAACCACTTCCTTGTGGATCATTCCATGGGTTTATGAATGCAAGAAATCTTTGAACTCTATAAGGATATAAGATAATTAGCAAAATAATTGGGATAATTGCAATTAAAGATACTCTCAATAAATGAGATAGTAGAACATTTGATATAAATGAATATATTAAAAATGTTGTGAATAGTAATATCATACTTCCGAAATCTCTTTGTAAAACAATAATAAACATTAGTGTTGATGCAAAGACGAAGATCTTAAAAAAATCTTTATTGAAGTTATTTCGTACAATATATCCAGACAACCAAATAAAGAACAATAATCTTGATACTTCTGATACTTGTAAAGTAAAAAATCCAAGATTAATCCATCTGGTTGCCCCATTTATAGTAACACCTACTCCAGGTATGTGAACTAGAAGGGATAGAAGCAAAGATAATAATAAAAAGAATTGGCTGTAATCATAGTAAAACTTTATTTTAATATGCGTAACTATATAAAGAACAAATAAACCTAAAATTATAAATAATAATTGTTTCTTAAAAAAGAATAACGGATTTGAGAATTTAGTTGCAGCAAAATCTACAGTGGATGAAGTTACCATAACTAGTCCGATTATTATAAGACTTGTAACGCAAGCTAAGAAAAGTGAATCGAGACCTCTATTATCAAAAAAATCGAAAGTATTTTTAAACTTTTTTATTAGCATAATAATTTACAAGATTTTTAAAGTGATCACCTCTTTGCTCAAAGTTTTTATAATGAGAGAAACTAGATGTGCCTGGCGAAAAAAGAATGGTTGTTTTTTCTCTAAAATCAGAAAATATATATGAAACAACTTCTTTTAGATTATTGAAAAATATTGTTTCAATATCTGGTATTATTGCATTGTATATATCTTGTCTATTGTCACCAAATAATATAAGTAACTTTACTTTGTTATTAATTATTCCGGATAGCACGGAATAAGAAATATTTTTTTTATCACCTCCCATAATCAAAGTTATGTTGTTTGAAATTGATTCAAGAGCATTTAGTGTTGAATTAGCATTAGTTGATTTTGAGTCATTAATAAATTTTGTATTTTTGTAGCTATAAAAGCTCTCTAGCCTATGTGGTAATATTGAGCGCTTTGAAAAACCAATTAATGAGTCACTTAATTTAATACCTATTATTTTTAAAACTGCTAAACAAGCACATAGGTTTAGGGCTTCATGTTTACCATTAATTTTGAAAATTCTTCCATTGAAGTTTATAGAATTATAATCCATTAATGAAATGCCATTTATAATTTCTCCATTAATAAGAAAATTATTATTATGAACATTAAATGTATAGGATTTTTTTGGAGCTCCTATATCAGCATTAATAATTGAATTAATGGCGCCATTGAATATCTTAAGCTTGATGTCTAAGTACTCTTGCAAGGAGTTATGCCTGTCTAGATGGTCTTCAGAGATATTTAGTACTATTGAAATAAATGAATTTAAGTTTTGTATGTATTCTAACTGATAGCTTGAAAGCTCGATTATTACGTAACTGTAATCTTCCTCAAGAGCTTTAAAGAGTGAAACACCATTATTTCCGCATGCAATTGCTTTTTGATTATTATTATTTAAGATATCTGCAAGTAGATTCACTGTTGATGTTTTTCCATTAGTACCAGTAACACAAATATATTTAGCTTTTAATTGATGTTGGAGAAGCTCTACATCTGTTATAAATTTACAATCAAGATCAAGTAGTTGTTCCACATAATAATTTTGTTTTTTAATACCTGGACTTATTACAATATAGTCGAAACTTTTGATATTTATCTTGCCAGATGTGGTCGAGATATTAACATTATCAATGTGCAAAATATCTTCAGTATTTATCGCTTGATAAGTAATTGATTTTTTGTCAAAAAATACTCTACAGTTATTATAAGTTACGCCTTTACCAAGTATAAGAAACGACGACTTAGATAAGTTCATCTTATTTTTAAAGTAGATAATGCTATCAACACAAGTATGAATGTTACTATCCAAAATCTCATGATTATTTTAGGTTCAGATAATCCTGATAGCTCATAATGGTGATGTAAAGGTGCCATTTTAAATATTCTTTTCCCATTTCTCAGCTTAAATGAGAGAACTTGTAAAATGACAGATATGACTTCAGCTATAAAGATACCGCTCATAATTGCAAATGCTAATTCTTGTTTTAGAATTATTGCTAACAACCCCAGAGAACTACCAAGAGATAATGATCCGCAGTCACCCATAAATATTTCAGCTGGGTAAGAATTAAACCATAAGAATCCTAAACCTGCACCCACCAATGATGCTGCAAATATTGCTATTTCTCCTGACCCTTCAATGTATGGTATAAGCAAATATTCAGAAATAATCACATTCCCATGCACGTATGAAAAAATAACAAATGCTGATGCGATCAAAATACAAGGCAATATAGCAAGTCCATCCAAACCATCTGTTAAATTTACTGCATTCGACGAACCAACTAATATGAATATTGCCCAAGGTATAAAGAGGATTCCTAAATAAAAACTATTGTCTTTCATAAATGGAACAACAGATTCAATTGCACCCGTTTGCATATATGTATATAAAAATATTGTGATTAATGAGGCAATAACTATTTGAAAAAAAAGTTTTAATCTTCCTTTAATGCCATCACTATTTTTTTTTATTAATTTTTTATAATCATCATAGAAACCTATTAGGCCAAATCCTAGAATCCCAAATAATAATACTAATATATAGTTATTGTTTAAATCTGACCACAATAATGTTGATATCACTACGGAAAATATAATTATTACGCCGCCCATTGTCGGAGTAGTATTTTTATCATCTAAATGACTTTTTGGTCCGTCTTCTCTTATAGATTGGTAAAATTGTTTATTTCTTAAATATGAGATAATAGCTGGGCCTAAAAGAAGTGAGATTACTAAAGCTGTGAGTGCACCCATAACTATCCTAGTAGTTAAATATAAAAATGCATTAAACCCAGTATTATATTGAGTAAGATATTCAAAAAAAGCTAAAAGCATAGTTATTTAAGTTCCTGGGCAATAATGTCAAAATTCATGAAACGAGATGCTTTTATCAAAATAGCAGATTGACTATTAGATGTATTTTTTATGTATTCAATTAGTTTATTCATATCATTTGAAGTATAGCAATTCTTGCCAAATATTGATTTAGCATCTTTCATATATTTTCCCATATAAAATAAATACTTTATTCCTAATTCTTTTGATAATTTAAATATCATTAAATGACTTTCATATGATTTGTCTCCAAGCTCACCCATGTCTCCCATTACGAATAACTTTTCACGATCAATTTGTGAAAATTGGTTTAGAGCAGCTTTCATAGATTCTGGATTTGCATTATAAGAATCATCAAAAACTATTGATTTATTTTTCGCAATAAATCTATAAAATCTACCCTTCACTCCTGCGAATGCTCCTAAGCCTTCAATTACATCACTTATACTTGCGCCAGATTCCATAGATATTGCAATACTAAACAAAATATTTATAGGTAATACATTCTGGATAGCTTTTTTATCTACTTCAAAAGTATTTCCATAAGTAGATACCTCATAAGTATAATCAGAATATCGTCTCAGAACATAATCTGCATTACCGTGCAAAGAAATGGTTACAACATTTTTATTAATATTAATATTTTTCCACTGTTGATAGTATTTGTCATCTAGATTTAAGATTACTGTTGTTGTGTTTGAATGTGAAAAAATCTCTTCTTTAGTTTTGATTAAATTGTCCATATTTATAAATGATTCCATATGTGCTTCAGATACATTTAATAGCGCTGTTAAATTTGGCTCAGATATTGACGTTAAATATTTGATATCACCTAACTTGCTAGCTCCATGTTCATATATACATTTTTTTGTTTCTTTTGAAGCATTAAGTATAGATAGTGGCAAACCTATTTGATTATTATAATTTCCTATAGTCGTACTCGTTTCAAAAGATGTTTTTAATATAGATTCACATAGTTGCGTAACTGTTGTTTTACCATTAGTGCCAGTTATAGCAATAGTATGGGGAGAGCCTATCTTGTTTTTATACTTTCTGGCTATTATCCCTAGTGCAAGAATTGTATCGTCAACACTAATAGTCGTTACCCTTCGATCATTTATAACATGTGATTTATTGTAAACTATACACTTTGCTCCATTATCGATAGCATTTGTAATGAAGTCATGACCGTTATATGTTTGTCCAGGTAGTGCTAAAAATAAATCTCCATCTGTAACGTCTCTGCTATCAATAACTATATTATTAATTGAGGTATCATCACCGGTATATGTGCTGGAAAGATAATTTGCTACATCTGATATTTTAAGATTCATGTTTTTTAATTAGTAAATTTAAATAATTGATATCATTATGTCTTATTTTTTTATTTTTCTTCAAGATATAATCTTCATTACCTTTTCCTAATATGAAATTTAAGCTTTCTTTATTTGATTTCTTAAATAAATATTTAATCGCTTTTTTACGTGATTCTATAACTATATAGTTGTTGTGATTAAATCCTGATTTAATATCATCGAGTATCGAATAGAAATTTTCATCTCTTGAATTATCTTCAGTGATTATTGATAAAGAAGAATTACTTTCCACAGCTTTTGCTATATTTTTTCTTTTAGATTTATCTCTATCGCCCCCGCACCCAAACAGTGTTGTGATATTAGAATTTGAATGAAAATCATTATATATATCCTGAAAGGATTGTATTGTGTGAGCATAGTCAATTATAAATCTACCTCTTTCTTTTGTGTTAACTACTTGTCTTCTTCCGGGTAATGGTTTTAGATTATCTATTGCTTTTTGTATAGTATTATTTTTGAAATCTTCAAGATGAAGAAGTGTGCAAATATTTAATAATGAATATATATTAAAACTAATAAAGTTATTCTTAGGAAGCTTAATGATTTTATTTCTTATATATATATTTCCTATTTTATCGTCATAAGTTACTAAGCAATTATTTTTATTTTTAATATCATTAGATATAAGAATTTTTCTTGTCTTATCTTGTAATGATATTTCATTCATTAATATGTCAGAGTCTTTATTTAAAATAGTACATTTAGACTGTCGTATGATAGAAATCTTTGCTCTTGCATAGTTTTTAATACTCTTATGATAATCCAAATGATCACTATAGATATTTGTTATAAATGAATAGTCAAAACATATCCCTTTAAGCCTCCCCTGGTCTAATCCTTGTGAAGAGCATTCAATAATTACATAATCATATTTTTTTGATAAAAAATTAAAATAGTTTTTGTAGATAACATCAATTGGTGGCGTCGTATAATCATTTTTTTTCAATGATGGATATAGACCTACCCCCTCACTAGATATAACACCTACATTTTTATTTAAATTTGTGAGTGATTCTGCTAGCAATAAAACTGTTGATGTTTTTCCGTTAGTTCCAGTTACACCGATAGTCTTAGTTTTAGAATTTAAGATTTTCAAATTATTTTGATATATCTTATAAAAACAATTTTCAAGATTTCTCTGAACAAAAAAAGGTATGGTACTATTTACTTGTTTTCTGGTAAATTGAAAAGCGGATATGTATCCATATGCACCATTTTTTATTGCGTCTTTAATATTTATGAGATTATTTTCCCGCCTTGTATCTAAAGAAATAAAAATTTGTCCAGAAACTATTTTCCTTGAGTCAATTGAAAACTTATCATAAATATTTTTAGATATCCTTCCATTTAATTTTATGAACTTCTCTAAAAGATTCAGATTAATAGTTTCTTGTGACATAGTTTTGATCATTTAATATTCTCATGGAGTGTTGCATAAACTCACTAAATATTGGAGCAGCGTGTACACCTCCAGATCCCTCTCGATTTTGCGGGTTTCTGACAATTACTGCAGCAACATACTTTGGTTCTGGGTCGCCCAATATGCCAATAAAAAGAGCATTATGTCTATTTTTAACGTATTCGCCATCAATCAGCTGTCTGACAGTACCTGTCTTACCATATACCGTATAACCTTGAACAGCAGCTTTTCTCCCAGTACCATCTTTGGAATGAACAACTTCTTTCATCATAGTTAGAACTTTTTTTGATTTTTTATAATCAAGAATACTTTCTTTATTATTTTTATTTGAATTATTTAAATAATTTATGCTAACTCTCTCTCCATAATTAGCCAATGTAGTATATGCGCTAGCTAGATGCATCAGAGACATTGAAAGTCCATAACCATATCCAAGACTCATATGACTTGATTCTGATAAATTAGATGCGATAGGTAGAGTACCATTCTTTGATCCCGGTAAATTCAAAAATAGTGATTGTCCAAATCCAAATTTATTCAATCCATCTATAAGTTGTTTTTTTGATAATTTACTTGATATTTTAGCTGCTCCAATATTACTTGATAGGCGAATTATATCTGTTGGATTAATTGATCCTAAATACTTCCAATCTTTAATTTCCTTATCTTCCAGTTTTATCACACCAGGAGCAGTATCAATAATTGTGTATTCATCAATAATTTTATGATTCAGAGCTGTGTATATTATGAGCGGTTTTATTGTGGAACCTGGTTCTATCAAATCATATACAGCTCTATTTTTGATATTTTTGCCTTTAAATTGACTTCTTTTTTCAGGATTAAAAGAAGGATAATTAACCATAGATAATATATCTCCTGTATTTGATTCAATCAAAATAATTGAACCACTCTCTGCATTGAATTTATGGATATATTTTCTTAGAATTTCATACCCAATAATTTGCACTCTTTTGTCAATTGTTAGAGAAATATCTTTTCCAGATTGAGATTTTTTTATTATCTCGATTGTTTCAATAGGTCGACCAATATTGTCTTGTTTTACTTTTTTTAAACCCCTAACAGGTGAGAGTATATCATTATTTATTAATTCTATTCCCTCTTGCCCTTTATCATCTATGTCTGTAAATCCAATGACATTTGAAAATGATTCGCCACCAAGATATGATCTCTTATTTTCATTAATAAAATAGATGTAAGGATTTTTTAACTTTTTAACTTTATTATAGACTTGTTTAGATACATGTCTTTTTACATACAATTCTTTTTTATTTTTATTTTTTAGTATTATAGAATTTATTTTTTTTTCAGATATATTCAATTCTCTCGCAAGCATTGTTATTGATTTATCATAATTTCTATATAATTTACTTGGATTAATACATAGTGTTTTTGATGGTAAGGACATGGCCAAAATATCATTATTTCTATCATAGATACTACCTCTTTGTGCTGATATCTTTACCAAATGTATTTGTCTTTTTTTTGCCTCATCCAAAATATTTTCTTTGCAAACTTCTCCATTAAAATAAAAACAATCTGTTGCTTTTATTTGAATGAAGTAAAGTCTTAATAGAATAATAAAAAAAACAAAAAAGGCCACTGCTATGAATAACAGTAGCCTTAGCTTGTCATTTCTTTTTGTATTATTAATCAGCTTGCTGTCTTAAAAAAGCTGGTATATCAATAGACGTTTGTTCTTCAGGTTGAATGCTATTAACATTCGGTGCTGCGTCTATGTTAGATACAATATTATTATTTACTGTTTGTCCCAGGTTAGTATGCTCGTTTTGATTACTAACAGTATCAGGATTAACTTCTTGTGTAGCATTATTTTGAGCAAATCCTGTTGCAATTATAGTTACACGTAAGTCGCCAATATTATCATCTTCTTTTATGCAACCTGTAATTATTTTTGCATCTTCATTTGCAATTTCTTTGATTTTACTACCAATAATCTCAAATTCATCAGTAGTTAAATCTGAACCTGATGTAATGTTAACAAGTACGCCACTGGCTCCTTGTAGATCAAAATTATCTAGCAATGGACTGCTCAATGCAGTTGTGACTGCGTCTACAGCTCTATTTTCGCCTGAGGATACTCCTGAACCCATCATTGCTTTACCCATGCCTGACATTACTGTCTTAACATCTGCAAAATCTACATTCATGAATCCTCTAATAGTTATTATTTCAGTGATACCTTTCACTGCACCTCGTAATACATCATTCGCATTTTCAAAAGATGAAAAAATTGATTCGTCTCCGCCGTATACTTCTTTCAATTTTGAATTTGGAATAACGATTAATGAGTCGACCCACTGTTCAAGATTATTTATACCATCTTGAGCATTTGACATTCTTTCTGGACCTTCAAACTCAAAAGGTTTAGTTACAACCGCTACAGTAAGAATACCCAAATCTCTCGCAATTTGTGCAATCACAGGTGCTGCGCCGGTCCCAGTTCCGCCTCCCATGCCTGCAGCTATGAATAACATATCAGCTCCTTCAATAGACTCTTTCAAAGTTTCGCTAGCTTCTAATGCAGCTTGCTTACCTTTTTCAGGATCTGCTCCTGCACCCAAGCCTTTGGTAATCTCGGAACCAATTTGCACTGTTGTAGCTCCACTAACATCTCTTAAAGCTTGCACGTCAGTATTTGCAATTATGAAGTCTGCTCCATGAATTTGAGACTTTAGCATTGAGATAATAGCATTTCCGCCACCGCCACCAACACCAATGACTTTGATAACCGCATTCTGATTATAATTATTTACTATTTCAAACATGGTGTTCCTCCTAATGGTTTAAGTTCATGATTAAAATTCTTTCTTTTGATGGCAACTGCATACCTAATGCCTCACCCAAACTACTCTTCTGAAGTTTATTATCAGTTAGCCTAGTCTTTTCTTTCAGTAGCTCTCTGTAAACTTCTGATGCTTCAAATAAAATCTTTTCGTTTTTTGATATTTCAATATTAAGAGCTCTATTCTGATACTTTATAAATATGACTCCAAATGCTGAAGTTGTAATTAGAAAAATCAATATCAATGTCGACATTAAATTCACTATTGCTTCTCCAATACGTTAATTTTTGCTGATCTTGACCTTGGATTTTGCTTTATCTCATCATCCGATGGTTTTATTTTTTTAATTAGATTAAACATTTTATTCATAAATTCTGGCTTTATTGGCATTTTCCTTGGTGCAGAAAGATACTCATCTGTAAAGACTAGAAAATCTTTTATGGTTCTCTCTTCAAGTGAATGATATGTGATAAGTACTAATCTTCCATTTGGAGCGAGCACATCATATGATTTTTCTAAAACTTCTTTGAGAACATCGAGCTCTTGATTGATAAAAATTCTCAATGCTTGAAAAGAACGTGTGGCATTATGCTTATACTTGTCATTTACTAGTACCGATTTATTTATGATATTCACTAACTCAAGAGTATTTGTTATCTTTTTGTTTTCTCTATATTTCATAATATTTTTAGCAATTCTTTTTGAGAATTTTTCTTGGCCATATATTCTTAATATTTTTTCGATTTCTTCTTCTGGCAATTCATTAAGATAGTCAGAAGCTGTTTTACCTTTGGTTCTATTGAATCTCATATCCAATGGGGCATCTTTGCTAAAACTAAAACCTCGATTTGCATCATCTAGATGGACAGATGACACACCCAAATCAAACATGATTCCATTCACAGATCCGAATATATTCCAGTTTTTTGCATACTCTTGTATAGAAGAAAAACATCCATGTTTTAGGGTAATCCTCTTCTCAGTTACAAATTCTTCATTATTAAAATCAATCGCATCTAAATCTTTATCAATACCAAATATTCTAGAATTATCTGTTGTTGCCTCTAATATTGCTTTTGTATGGCCTCCATAACCTAGAGTTGCATCAATATATATTCCATCGGTATCAGTAATTAGTTCACGTATGGAATCATTTTTTAATACAGGAATATGAAAATTTGTGTTATCCATTATTCTTTTGCTCCAGTATTTCTTCATAAGCATTTTTAATCTTATAAAAGAGCTTGGTGTGTTCTGAGTTATTATGATTTTTATCAGGGTGATATTTTGAGGCTAGCCTTTTAAAAGCAATTTTTATGGTTTCAATGTCTTCATTAGCATTAACACCTAAAATCTTATAATTATTGTTGCTTATCATATGCTTATATCACTAAGTGCTTGCGCATCATCATTAGAGGTAACCTCTTCTCTCCATTTTTCAACACTCTGATTCCATGAGTTTTGATCCCAAATCTCAAATTTATCTCCTTGTCCTATCAATATTATCTTCTTAGTTAAGGTTGCATAATCTCTTAGCGGTCTAGAAATCAAAATCCTTCCGCTTGAATCAACATCAATATCTTCAGCATGACCAATTAATAGCCTTTGAATTCGTCTTGCATTTTTATTAAAAGATGGTAACTGACTGATTTTGCTCTGTATTTTTGACCATGTTTCTGATGGATATAATAAAAGACATTTTTCCTCTGTATCAATTGTGATAACCATTGATCCTTTAAGAAGTCCAATAATATGGTCTCTATATGTCGCTGGAATACCAAGTCTGCCTTTTGAATCAAGGTTTAGATTATGTATTCCTTTAAAAAGATTATCCATTATTCTCCACTATTTAACAAATAATACCATTTATCAACACTATATGCCTTATTATTGAGATATGCAAGCATATATAGCTCTAAAGTAATGATTTATAGAAAATTATATAAATTTTGAAATGATATAAATATCAATAGTTTATAGGGTATAAATAAGATTGAGAGTCAGTTGATAAGCCGGGTTCTGTCTAGTACAGCCATTTATCTGGAGTTATTGTCACCAATAACCTCATCAGCAGCAACCACGTGATTATAATGGGATTAATCACAAATTTGCCTTGCTCCAAGCGGGGTTTACTTATGCCTATCTCGTCACCTCGATAGCGGTAAGCTCTTACCTTACCTTTTCACCCTTACCTTCAATGAAGGCGGTTATTTTCTGTAGCACTTTCCAAAACTCACATTTTCCAGGTATTACCTGGCGCTTTTATCCCTGGAGCCCGGACTTTCCTCTATATATAAGATATATAGTAGCTGTATAACCAACTCTCGCTATCATTATATGAATCTAGTAGGAGTATGCAAACTATTTACGTGCAGCTAGATAAGCCACCCATGCTGGATCAGCATCACATTTAGTTACTTTGTAAAATCTTTCAGTTTCCTCATTTTTTTTATCATTCCAGCCCTGCATATATACATCTATTTTTTTAAAACCAGCCTCATTGAGACATTCACGTATTTCTGGTAATGTCCAAAGTCTCCAATCATATGTAAAAGCCTTATTAATCTTTGTTTTATCAGGAAATTCAAAATGTATGTGACATTTAATATCATGAGTTATAGGATTAAATGAAGACTGGTCCCAAACATAAGTGAAGTTTTTATGCTTTGTTCTCTCTTCCAAGAGCTGGTGAGCCTCATAACCACCAAAGGCGTCTAACATTAATATACCTCTATTTTTTAGTTGATTGTATACATGTTTGAAATAATTAATTAACTTTGTTCTTTCTTTAAAAACAAAGTAGCTGAAGTTTGTAGCTAAGACACAATCTACTTTATCTTTGCTGAATCTTGATGAGTCGCCGTAGTAAATTTTAAGTCTGCTTTGTTGCTCTGTAGAAAGTTTTAGTAGTGAGTTTTTCTTTGCTTCTTTCACCATATTTCTATCTAGATCTATCGCAATAGCAGTATTCTCTTTATTATTTGATACCCATTGAGTGGATATTAACGCAGAAGCACAGAAATCTTCTCTTAAGCTTTTGCATTTGGTATTATTATAGCGTCTATATATTTTGTTAATAAAATCAACTTCAAATTCTGTACATTGTACAGATTCCTCATACAATCTATTTTTATCAGCAT
This sequence comes from bacterium, assembly GCA_029979505.1. Taxonomy (GTDB): domain Bacteria; phylum Pseudomonadota; class Gammaproteobacteria; genus CACLCV01. Next base: position 76,671 of record JAPOHH010000003.1, read on the forward strand.
TGCTAGCAGATAGTTTCTTTTTTTTCTTCATGATAATTCTCGATATAGAAATTTTTTAAGTTATATATAGGCTCATTAGAGTTAATTAAATTGTAAAGGTATTTTCTCCATTTTTTTGATAATCTAGTCCCCTTGTAAAGATTTGTTAAATGTTTAAGTGCGTATAACTTGTTCCTGGCATCATCAGCGTCTAGTTCATCTATATACTCGCATATAATATCTTCAATTGAAAAAACTTTAGGGTTTTGAAATATCTTATTTTCTATCTCAGCTAAAAACATTGGATTGTTATATATTTTCCTTCCTATCATAACACCATTATAAATATCCAACATTTCCTCTATTTGATCAATTTCCTCAATCCCGCCATTTATGAACATTTTTATATCAGGGAATATTTTTTTCAATTTTAAAACATCATCATATCTAAGTTTAGGAATAGATCTATTTTTTCTAGTAGATATTCCATTTAAGATTGCATTTCTAGCATGAATATAATACGTGCCACACCCTGCATTACTCGTCTGAGTGATAAACTCTTCAATTTTTTTCAAATCATGTTCGTAACCCAGACCTAGTCTAGTTTTTATTGAAATAGGGATTTTAGTATGAGATTTTATAGCATCAACATATTCTGCCACCTTAAGCGGTGATTCTATCTGACACGCTCCAAAACCACCCTTAACTACTTTTGAACTAGGACAACCAATATTAAGATTAATCTCATCAAAGCCTTGATCTGATATTATCTCAGCACATTGAATGAATTTTTTTTTATCACTACCTGCAAGCTGAACAACTACTGGGTGCTCAGTATCTTTGATTTTATATTCTTTGAACCGTCCTCTCAAAAGAGAGTCAACAGTAATCATTTCAGTGAAAAGAACAATATTTGGTGAAATTATTCGTACTAATTTCCTAAAATATTTGTCTGTACGTCCAACCATTGGTGCTAAGAATATTTTCATATCTAATTTTATAAGTTATTAATTTCAAATTATCAGATTATAATATTGTAATGTCTAATAAACTACAAAAACATGACGTATCAATAGCTATATTAGCTGGTGGGAAATCATCAAGAATGGATGGAAATGACAAAGGTTTAATGAAATTTAATGATATATCTGTCCTATCTCACATAGTTAATCTAGCGAGAGAATACTCATCAGATATCTTTGTAATAGCAAATAATAATATTGAATCATATAAGCTATTACATGAACCTGTTTATTCTGATATTTTTGGAGAATTTCAAGGGCCATTATCAGGGATTTTCACTGCTCTGCGTAAATCAAAAAGTAAAAAAGTAATAATATTACCTTGTGATGGTCCCTTTATAAAAAAGGAATATTTTGAAAAATTAACTTCAAGTATGAGTGAAAAAAGTATACAAGTCGTAAAAACTGGAACTAGGTTACAACCAGTATATGCATTAATAGAATCATGTTTGGCAGATAATCTTGAGGAGTTTCTTTTATCTGGAGAGAGAAAGATTGATAGATGGTATACTGCTTGCAAATTTGATGAAATATTATTTGATAAAGATGAAGAAATGTTTATAAATATTAATTCCAAACATGATATTGAAAATAATAAACAATTAATTAAAAAGATATATGGATAAAAGAAAAATAGCTTGGTGTATTACTGGCTCAGGTCATTACCTGAAAGAATCAATTGATTTAATGCTCACACTGGATAATGTTGATTTATATTTGAGTAAGGCTGGCGAAGAGGTTTTAAAATGGTACAACTATGAGTTATCTGATTTCAAAAAAAATAAGATAAAAATTTTTAAAGATGTAACATCAAGCTCATCTCCAGTTAGCCTTCTATACGAATCTGTATATAAGCTTATTGTTGTGTCTCCAGCAACATCAAATACTATAGCACTGATGGCGCAAGGAGTTTCAAACAACTTGGTAACTAATATGTTTGCACAAGCAGGAAAATGTGAAATTCATTCTTTAGTTTTTGCTTGTGATACAGAACCTGTTGTTATTACACAAGCACCAAAGAAATTGGTGACTCTTTATCCAAGAAAAATAGATTTAAAAAACTATAATGCATTAAAAAAATTCGAAAATGTCACTGTAGTAGACAATGTTAAATCACTAAAAAATTCTCTTAAAAAATTACTCAAATGAAAAATATATTATTCATTACTGGAAAACTGGCTGAAAAGGGTCTTAAAACTGTTATTGAATCCATGGATAGTAAGGATTTTATTTATCAAATAAGAAATTTAAATGTTAATGTTGCTGCTTTACTTACAACCGACATGATTGAGAGAAGAATCGGAGATGTAAGTTCATTTGATGAAATAATTATACCTGGAAGAGTTCGAGGTGATCTTATTGCCCTTGAAAAATCTATCAGAAAAAAAATTATAAGGGGTCCAGATGAACTAAAAGATTTACCAACACTTTTTGGTGAGAAGCCTATTAAATATGACTTATCAAAGTTCGAGACATCAATATTTGGAGAAATTACTGATGCTCTGAATATGACTGTCGAAGAGGTAATAAAACGAGCTGAATATTTTAGACTAGAAGGCGCAGATGTTATTGATATTGGATGTCTTCCAAATAAAAAATTTCCTCATCTAGAAGAAATAGTTCAGGAACTTAAAAACAGAAACTTTTATGTAAGTATTGACTCGCATAATACTGATGAACTTGTAAGAGGATCAAAAGCAGGTGCAGATTATCTATTAAGCATAAAAGAAGAATCTTATCATATATTGGAAAACTTAGACTCCTATCCGATATTAATACCTACAGACGGTGATATGCAAAAATTCTACAGTCTAATAGATAGAGCAATTGCAGACCAGCTTACATTTATTGCTGATCCTATATTGGACCCTATATCTTATGGTTTTACAAAAAGTATCGAGAGATATATTCATCTCAGAGAAAAATATCCTGAGATTCATATTATGATAGGCATAGGTAATATAACAGAACTTACACATGCAGACACAACTGGTATAAATATGCTAATGCTGGGTATAGTAGAAGAACTCAAGCTAAACCATATACTTACTACTCAAGTCAGCAGGCATTGCTCGACAGTTATCAGAGAAACTGATCTTGCAAGAAGAATTATTCATGCTGCCTCAGAAAACAATATTACTCCAAAACATATTAATGATGGTTTATTGATTAATCATGGTCATAAAGATTATGCGTTTAACTCAGATGAGCTATTAGAAATGAAAAATAGTATTAAAGATAAAAACTATCGTATTTATGTAAATAATGATGGTATTCATTTATTCAATAAAAATATTTATAAAGTTTTTTCAGATCCTTATCATTTCTATGAATATCTGGATGTGAATGAAGACTCCGGGCATGCTTTTTATTTAGGTGTTGAACTCGCTAGAGCTCAAATTGCTTATCAGCTAAAAAAAGAATATTCCCAGGACGAAGAATTAGACTGGGGTTGTTTAATAGATAAAAAAACTGATAACATGCTTATGTCAAAAGAGCTTGGACCAACATTTAAAAAAAGAAAATGATTCACGAAGTAATAGTAACAACAATTAATAAAGAAAAACTAGTACACATAGCTCCTATGGGAATAAAGATTTTTAATCAACAAAAAAAGAAATATGTTCAAATTTCACCTTTTAGACCCTCCCAAACTTTAGATAATTTATTAGAAAGTAGAATAGCAACTATCAACTTTATTGATAATGTCAAAGTTTTTTCAGGAATAGTTACTAATGAAAAGAGAGATTGGGGGCTTAGCCCAGTAACTCATGGGTGTGTGCCACATCTTGAAGATACTAATACTCACATGAATGTTATTATATCTAACATTGAGGATGATACAGTTAGACCCAGGATTAAATGCGAGGTACTTAATGAGGAAATTCACAAACCATTTTTGGGATTTAATAGAGCTCAGTTTTCTGTTATTGAGCTTGCTGTTTTATCAACACGACTTGGTAGAATAAGTGATGATAAAGTTAGAAATGAATATGAATATCTTAAGATAGGATTTGACAAGACAGCAGGTGAGAATGAAAAAGATGCTTGGCTTTGGATTGAAAAAAAAATAAATAAATATTTTAAAAAATAATGATTAAAACATTGGGAAGTATTAAGAATATAGATGAAGCCAGAGCTTTATCGAAATTGGATTTTGATATCGTAGATATAAAAGATGTGAATGATGGAGCTTTAGGTTATGTAGGAAATAATCAGATTGAGCTCATAGCAAAGGCTATAACAAATAAAGACCTTAGTGTTACTGCAGGTAATTATTCTCATCCAAATAATATAGAAGTTGAAAAAAAACTTAAATTTCTATGCTCCATTGGAATTAAATATATGAAGATTGGAATATTTAATATGAACTTTCTAGATCAACATGCAATTTTTTTAGAGAAAGTATCTTCTTATAATATTCAAACTGTTGGAGTAATATTTGCAAATAAAGATTTACAACTCAATGATATTCTTGAAGTATGTAAACTTGATTATAATGGATTAATGATTGATACAGTGACTAAATCTAAAATGTCCACACTTGATATTCTTGATAGAGATTTTCTAATGCACTTTATTCAAGAATGTCGTAAAAAAAATAAGTTTTGTGGTATATCTGGGTCTATTAATCAAGATAATATTGAAAACGCCATGCAATGTAAATCTGATTTCATTGGATTTAGAGGAGCTTTGTGCCTCCCAACTCAAAGAAAATATCTAGACATTAAAAAATGTACTGACATTTTAAATAAAGTAAGAGATATTAATCTGAAAATGTATCAAGAAGCGGTTTAACTTTTGCTATTGATTCATTATATTCACTTTTAATATCTGAATCAGCAACAATTCCTCCCCCACCCCAAAAATATAAGTTTTTATCAACAGCAAGCATAGTTCTAATAGAAATATTTAAATCAACTTTTTCATCAAAACCTATGTACCCTATACTTCCACAATAGACATGACGATTGTTTGGTTCTAACTCTTCTATAATCTGCATGGATCTTAATTTAGGTGCCCCAGTGATTGAACCGCCAGGAAATGCATCTTTTATAAGATTATAAATACTAGATTCTTTGTCTACCTCCCCTGTTATGGTGCTCACAAGATGATGAACATTAGCAAATGTTTCAATTTCAAATAACTTATCTACTTTAATAGATCCATTTTTACAATTAATACCTAAATCATTTCTCAAAAGGTCTACAATCATTAAGTTTTCAGCTCTGTCTTTTTCAGATGTTTTAAGTTCTTGTATATTAGCTTGATCAATTTCTAAATCATTTGACCTAGGCCTAGTGCCTTTAATAGGTTTAGTTTCAACAATATTATTCTGAATAGATAAAAACCGTTCTGGAGAAAATGAGAGTATTTTACCGAAAGGATAATTTATGTATGCTGAATAAGGAGATGCAAATGATGAATTTAAGGTTTTATACATAGAGTATTCATCTCCCTCATATCCTAGGCTAAACCTTTGAGCTAAATTAACTTGATAACAATCACCATCGTTAATATAACTTAATATTTTCTTTATTTTAGATTCATATAAAGCAAATGTCATATTTGATTCACAACTTGATGTACTTTTAAAATTTCTTATATGGTTAGATTTTTTATTTTCAAAATTATAATTAATAATTTTATCTACAATGTCATTTTTCTCATGGAATAAAATAAATGATTTCTTTTTGAAGTGGTCATAAGTGATACACCAATCATATATTCCAAATGCCATTAAGGGATAGTTAAAATCTTTAGGTTTGTAAGATTTAACTTTATGAAGTTTATTACCATAATCATATGACATAAAACCTATTGCTCCTCCACAAAATGGAATATCTTTTTGAGGAGAGCATTTACTTTTTTTCATAATATTCTGAATTCGAGTGAAAATTTCATCTTTATTATTCTCAAACCCTTTGTCAGAGCTATCTAAGATGACTTTTTCAACTGGATTAGAGGTTAATATATCAAATCTTTGATCAGAATATTTTTGATGATTACTATTTAAAAATACAGACCAATCATTATTTTTTATAATATCAAAATACTTAATAGAAGGGATTGAATAATCTAAATCTTTAATATTGTAATTCATTTTTTTAATTTGCACATTACATATGAAGAAAAAATATTTGTTAGAGCTGAACCACCATAAATTTTTGACTCTAGCACTTTATTATGATCCAGATAAAAATATTTTTCTTTTCTGCTTATATTAGATATGATTTTATGACCTAAGCCAAGAGCTAGAATTTTAATATTTTTTTTATTAGAAAAATGTTTATTCATATGATGTGCAATATAGGATTTTATTAGCTGGACTTGACTATTATATATCTGGTTAGCTAAATACTTAATTAATTTTATTTTATTATTTGAATAATCAAAACCAAATGATCTTGAAATTCTTTTATAAGCATTAATTTTGTTATTTACAGTACCGTCAGCTGTTTTAGAGTATATGTCATCTGGATTCAGTTTGTCCAAAATGATATTGATATCAGCCATAGATGAAAATTGCTCTGGTATAACTATATATATCTGATTCATATATTTTATTTTATGTATTAGTGAATAAACGGGTGTCCTTGCGCATCCACTATAAAGAAGCTCCCTGTTTTGCAATCCAGATAAATCTGATGTTCTCTTATTTTGGATATTTCCATTTTTAATAATCATAAAATCACATGTAGTTGATCCAAAATCAATGGCAATAATATCTGAATACTTTTCAGACAAGTATAGAGCAGTTGCATACCAATTATTAGAAGCTATTGTTCCTAATAAGGGTTTTGTAATAGATTTTGGTTTTACAAACCCATTTCGACTAAATACGTAAGATTTACATTTACTGTCAATAATTTCTTGTATTATGAACTTTGTACCAACATTTCGATTATCGAAACAGTCACACATTTCTGCGGACATAGTAAAATAGTTTATAATTTCAAAATTTTTTTTCTTGTAAAGGGAATTAATGTTCATTATTAAACTTTTAAGACTTTTATAATCTTTCCAAAAATCGAAAGCATGTATATCGTACCAAATTAATTTTGAATGCTCTGATGTAACACAGTATTTTATGTGTGCTCCTCCAATATCCCAACCAATTGATATTTTTTTTAGATTTTTATCTTGCATATTCTTCCAGTTTGTTCATTGAGGTTAGTATCAATATAGTTAAGTATATGATTATTTTTAGATTTCTCTACTAATGCCATTGATGTTGTAAATCTAGGATTAATTTCAATAAGAAATATCTTATTGTTATAAAAAATAAAATCAAATCCTATAAACCCTCTCAATCCAGGAATAGCATTCAAAATTTCATCTATAAACTTATAAATCTTATTACTAAAAAATGGATGTATATTAACATCTATAGTATCAAGTTTAAGTCTTTTGTTAATTCTTGATATATGCTGCTGATTTAAAGATATTATCTTATAACCAAAATCTTTTATATATAGACTTACACTATATGATTTTCCTGGAATATAGTTCTCTTGAATCAATTTGGTTGATTCCTTGGCTATAGCGTCATTAATTAACATCACGTTATTGCTACCGCATCCATATCTATCTTTAAGGATAAATTTAATGTTTTTTGTATTTGAGTATGAATCTGGGTTAAGTATCTTATGTTGATTGCAGACATCTTTAAGCTTAATCTTGTCACTGGTGATAAATACTGCCTTATTATCAGACATGCAGATATTTGATATTTTTTTTTGTCTAATTTTTTTCAAGTAATTGAATAAGATTAAATTTGTTTCGGGACATACAGGTAGAAAATAATCATATTTATTTATAAAAGTACTATCATATATAATGTCTTTATTGTTAGGTGAAACTATAATAGCATTATTATTATTTTTGAGTTCATTCCGATAATCACAAAAGAAATGAACAATGAAATCTGATCCATGTATTAATGAAGAGAGAATAATATTAGCTTCATTTACTAAATTATAATTAAGTTTATTATCAATCAGGCCTCCACCTGTAATATACTCAAAAATAAGAATTTTTTTCATCATGGACATTATACCTGCAATTGACATAAAAAATGGTAAAGTTGTGAAGGCTTTAAAAGGCGATAGGAAAAATTATCAACCTATCAGCAATGATAAAGGTTTCACCTGTAATCCATTCACGTATATCAAAAAAATGATTCATATATATCATCCAAGAATCTTCTATATTGCTGATATTAATTCACTATCTAATAATGAAGATAATATTGATTTAATTATAGAAATTGCCAGACAGTTTAGAGGATGTATATTTTGGGTCGACATTGGAGGCAGAGTTGACAGAAGATTAAACATAATTAACATCGTACCCATATTATGTAGTGAAAATTGTACAACTATAAAAAATATTAACTACATATATAAGGACTACATACATTCATATGATTACAAGGGTAAGCCATTAGGAATTCAAGTGTTTCAAAAATTATACTCATCATATAAAAGTAGAGTAATATTTATGAATATCTCCGATGTTGGTAATGATAATGGGCCAAATTATAAACATATACGTTCTATGAATAAGAAATCATCAATAAAATATTATATTGGTGGTGGTGTCAAATCAGTGCTAGATATCAATAAACTTGAAACAATGGGTTTTAGTGGAGTATTAGTTTCTTCAATATTATTTAAAAATTTTACTAGTTCCTACCTAATAACAAAAAGAGCTGGCAATAAGCCAGCTCTCTCTCTCGAATAATCAAAAAGATTATTTTTCAAATGGGTGTTCTGTAGCTTTTTTAGCAACAACATCTTGTGCTTTAGGCTCACCACTTATAGCATTTTTGATCGCCATTTTCACAGCTTCAAAATTATAATCGTAGATACGTTTATTATCATCAGCGTCCCAATGAATAAATACACCTACGCAGATGAAAATATCATCAGCTTCATCAGCTGGAATTGTTCCATCCTCAACGCATTCAGTTACTGCTCTTGCAACCGCTGCTTGAGCTGGTCCAAACATTTGAACTGCTTGTTTAGCACCTTTAATTGTTACTTTGTTAAACATAGCTGTTGCTGGTTTACATAGTAAGTTAGGTGAAACTACAGCTAGTAAAGATGTAAATCCATCTTTGTTGTTACATAATGTATTACAAAATGCATCTTCTACTGCAGAACCACGTGGTCCCATTAATAAGTCGATATGTGAAATTTCGTTATCCCCACCTTCGGTTACAACTAGTGCTTCACCAACTAATACTTTGTCGACTACTGCC
>JAPOHH010000002.1 GCA_029979505.1 bacterium
AATACTTCTCGACCAATAGTTTTTTTCAACACCTTGTCTTTCAGCATAAACTGGAAAAATCACCGCACCATCTCTTTTGATTACATACATCAAATATCTGAGAAACTCTGCCCCCCAGTTATTAGCATAGAGCGGGAAACTGATGCCTAAATATATTCTGTCTATAGATTCTTTCTGAAAAGGGAAATATAAAGAGGGAAGCTCTGTGTCATTATCAAAATTTATTGAATCTAGAGTGTAACTTTTAATGTCTTTGCTGGGCTTCACAGCGCCATGTTTGTCTCTTGTGTCCGATGCATAATAGTCTATGTCATCCTCAATATATTTGCTTGATTTATGGAATATTATATCTGTCATATATCTGATATTATGGTTGTAGATTTTATCATGAACTCTATACTTTCAACAGTAATAATAAGTTGCACTTTATGAGTAGTATTATAGCTTTTGCATTTATAGTAACTCTTCTCGTTACACTGTCTAGTGGCGCTCCAATATATATTTTATTAGTATCATTATTTTTTTACTATTTAATTTATTATTTGACATCAAAAAAAGTAAAGGAAAATAAAAAACTTGTTATAAAATTAAACAATAGTAAACAAGAAAACGACATTTTTTTCTCTGAAAAAAATAATAGTATTTTTACCCAAAATAAATTTCCAATGCTCATAGTAAACAAATCGTTTACTATCGAATCTTCGAACATGGCTTTTAATTCATTTATTGGAAAAGATGCGAAAGGAATGAATCTATCATTATGTTTAAGATCAAATGAATTAAATGATGCATTGAGTAACACTTTCGTTAATCAAAGGATAGGAGATATAAATTTTATTATTTATGATCAGGTCCATAAATATATTCAATCACAGGTATTTCCTATAAAAATTAAAAATGAAACTTATGCACTCATAATATTAATTGACGAAACATCGGAAAAAGTTTCTCAAAAAGTAAAATCAGATTTTGTTTCAAACGTAAGTCATGAGCTTAAAACTCCACTTACAGCAATAATCGGATTTATTGAAACAATAAACGGACCAGCAAAAGACGACAGTATAAAAAAAGAAAAATTCCTAAAAATTATTCAATCTGAAGCAGAGAGGATGCAAAGACTTGTAAATGATACGCTTTCGTTAACTCGTGTGGAAGAGTCACAATACCAAACACCTAATGAAAAAGTAGACCTATGGTTATGTGCCAGTTCAGCTATAGATTCTGTAAGGTCTTTAGCAGATAAAAAAAGGATAAAAATTTCTTTTAATGAGGAGTATAAAGCTGGTGTTTTATATGTGAGGGGAAATCAGGATCAAATCACTGAAATTTTTGAAAATTTATTGGATAATGCTATCACTTACAGTAGCGAAGACACTAGAATCAAAATAATGTTTTTTAATAAAGAAAAAACTATTAAGTTTAAAGTTTTAGACCAAGGCTGTGGAATACAAAAAGATGATATTGTGAGGGTTTCAGAGAGATTCTTTAGGTCTAAAACAGCAAACAAATATAAAAAAAATAGCTCTGGTCTAGGTCTTTCTATAGTAAAGCATATAGTGAAAAGGCATGCTGGTAATTTATATATAGATAGTGAGGAAGGAGTCGGGTCTACTTTTTCGATAGATCTGCCTAAGTTTGGGATTAATTCATAAATCTGTAACAAATGTTTAATTTCAGCTTCATGCATAGCTAGTGTAATTGCATTACTAAAATAATAAATGGAGACAGTATGAAATATCTTTCAATAGTATTAACTCTCTTAGTTGCATTTGGCCTGTCGAATGCAGACGCTAGGGATTCAATAAAAATTGTTGGTTCTTCTACAGTATACCCTTTTGCTACCGTAGTAGCTGAGGAGTTTGGAAGAGCTGATAATGGTTTTAAAGCGCCTATAATTGAATCAACAGGATCAGGTGGCGGTCTCAAGCTCTTTTGTGCAGGAAAAGGTCCAGGAACACCTGATGTTACTAATGCATCAAGAAGAATAAAGTCAAAAGAAGTAAAGCTATGTGCTAAAAATGGCATTACAGACATAACTGAGATGAAAATTGGTTTCGATGGTATTGTAGTAGCTAATGCTAAAAATGGAGCTACATTAAGTCTTACAAGAAAAGATTTATATTTAGCCCTTGCTGCTGAAGTTCCCTGCGGTATACAAGATGGTGTAACGTGTACTAATGAATACAAAACATGGAATCAAGTTAGATCAGATCTACCTAATATGCCTATAGTTGTTTATGGCCCTCCACCTACATCAGGGACAAGAGATGCTTTTGCTGAAATTGCTCTAAGTGGCGGATGCAATGAAATACCATGGATAAAAAAGCTAAAGAAAAAAGATAAAAAGGCTTGGAAAAAACTTTGCCGTACAGTTCGTGAAGACGGTCCATATATTGAGGCTGGTGAAAATGATAATCTAATTATTCAAAAATTAACTGCCAATAAAGACTCATTTGGAATATTTGGATTTAGTTTCTTAGATCAAAATAAAGACAAAGTAAAAGGATCTGTGATTGATGGCGTAGCCCCAACATTTGATGCTATTGCTTCAGGTGATTATAAAGTATCACGTTCTCTGTATTTTTACGTGAAAAATGATCATGTTGGCGTTATACCTGGAGTTCAAGAGTATATGGAGTTTTTCATGAGTGATGATGCTATCGGTTCCGATGGTTATCTCCTAGATAAGGGTTTAATTCCTCTGCCTGAAAGCTCTAGAGCTAAGTATCAAGCTGATGCAAAATCACTAAGCAAACTAGTCCTTAATTAATTAATTTATAAATTAGTAAGTATCGCCCGGTTATAATCTGGCGATACTTATTCAGATTGATGAAGAAGATAATATCAGAATTTCTGGGAATGATGACGCTTACTATGTGTGTAGTTGGAAGTGGCATTATGGCAGAAAATATAAGCCAGGGATTTGAAGGAATTACACTATTAATCAACTCAATTTCGACTTCAGCTATTTTAATAGTCATTATTCTAACATTCAGACAAATTTCAGGTGCACACTTTAATCCAGCAGTATCCCTAAGCTTTTACATCCAAAATAAATTAGAACTATTAGATTTTTTTAGATATGTGGCTGCTCATATTACAGGCGGGATAGTAGGAATAATATTCATACATATAATGTTCGACATGAATATTTTTGAGTTTAGCTCAAAATATAGAGATGGATTGAATATCATATTTTCAGAGATAGTTACTTCATTTTTATTAGTTTTTATTATTTGCATGTCTCAACAAAAAGATGATATGACAGTCGCTTTACTCGTCGGCTTATACATAGGTGCTGGCTACTTTTTTTCCTCGTCCACCTCTTTTGCAAACCCGGCAATAACAGTAGCGCGAATATTCACTGATTCATATACAGGTATACATATATCAAATATAGCAGGCTTTATATCTGCTCAGCTTATTGGTTCATATTTAGCAACAATAACTTATAAATACCTCAAAAGTTAGTACTATTTAACATAACTGTAACATTCGAGACTTATCATTAATCAACTAAATAATATGACAGTATTCCTACTAATTTTAATTTCAAGCCTAGCGGTTTATGGATTCATTTTAAATAAAAGCAAAGCTAGTGTTATGTCAGACACAAACATAATGCACTCCCAACCTCATTATCATGGTTTATATTCTGCATTTATTACCTTAGTTCCGGCAATTTTACTCCTATTTTTTTGGTCATTCATTGTGAATATGATTACAAACATAACCTTGAAAGATTTTTTTTCTGATATTACCGATACAGGTTTAATAAAATTCTACACAGATGGTGTCATAGGATACGCAGAAGGCGCGACAGATAAAATAATAAATCATGCCGGTTTTATGCCGGCTGTAGAACACTATCAAGCATTACAACACAATAATAAAATTTTACAATTCATTGTAATCTCAACTTTAAGTTTGATGCTCTTTAGATATTCCTTAAAATTTGTTGAAGTTGAATTTAAAGCTAGAGATTATATAGAGAGAGTAATAGTGATTGTTATGCGAGCATCAGCAGTCTTTGCTATATTCGTGACTATTGGCATTGTTTTGTCTTTATTATTTGAGACTCTTAGGTTTTTTGATTCTGTAAATGTATTCGATTTTTTGTTTGGATTACACTGGAGCCCTCAGATGGCTATAAGAGCAGACCAAGTTGGATCCTCAGGTAGTTTTGGTGCTGTACCAGTTTTTACTGGGACACTGCTTATAGCATTTATAGCGATGACAGTTGCCACACCTATCGGTATGTTTTCAGCGATATATTTATCACAATATGCCTCAGAAAATATAAGAAGTTATGCAAAACCTATTATTGAGATACTTGCCGGCATACCTACAGTTGTATACGGTTTTTTTGCAGTAATAACAGTTGCTCCGTTTTTTAGAGATATGGGTGCATTTTTCTCTTTTACAAATATGAGCTCTGAGAGCGCGCTAATTGCTGGTTCTGTTTTGGGTATAATGATAATACCATTTGTTGCCTCACTAACAGATGATGCATTAACTGCTGTTCCGCGCTCTTTAAAAGAAGGCTCACTTGCTATGGGAGCAACATTATCAGAAACAACTAAAAAGGTAATCATACCAGCATCATTTCATGGAATTGTAGGAAGCTTCTTATTGGCGGTCTCGCGTGCGATAGGAGAAACTATGATTGTCGTAATGGCTGCAGGCTTTGCTGCTAATCTTACTTTTAACCCATTTGACAGTGTAAGCACAGTTACAGTTCAGATAGTTGGCCTACTAACTGGCGATCAGGAGTTCGATAGTCCAAAAACATTATCTGCTTTTGCATTAGCTTTTGTATTATTTTTCATCACATTAGTTTTGAATGTTATATCACTAACAATTGTAAAAAAATATAGAGAAGAGTATGAATAATATTAGCGCAAGAAACAAATCAGAAAAAAGATTCCAAATGTATGGCAAGACAGCTGTCTTGATTGCAATAGGTTTTCTAGTGATACTATTATTTAATATATTTTCTACAGGCATAAGCGCCTTCAAACAAACTTACATTGCTGTGAATTTGGAAATACCTGCTGATTTTGACAAAAAAAATATTAATCCTAGAACTGAGTTAAATAAACATTTTTTAAAAATGTTTCCTGAAGCTACAACAAGAACAGAAAGGAGGGCGCTGCTATCACTTCTTAGTAAAGGAGCAAGATATGAATTTAGTGAACTTATTAATCAAAATAAAGAAAGAAGCATTCAAGGATATCATTGGTTTTTAGCATCAGCAGATTTAGACATGTATATTAAGGGCACCGTCAAAAGACAAGGCGATACAGCAGGTAGGATAGATGAGAACCAAATGTTTTTTATTGACAAACTACTATCAAAAAATTTAATTGAGCTTCAAGCAAATAAGTATTTACTATCCTCCGCAGATAGTAGAGAGCCGGAAATGGCCGGCATTAGAGGTGCCATTATTGGTTCATTGTATTCAATTCTAATAGCTTTTCTAGTTTCATTTCCTATAGCAGTTATGGCTGCAGTCTATCTTGAAAAGATAGCATCAAAAAATAAATTCTCTGACTTAATTGAGACAAATATAAATAACTTGGCTGCAGTTCCATCGATAGTATTTGGCCTGTTAGGACTTGCAATATTTTTAAACTTCTTTGAATTACCTAGGTCGGCTCCCTTAGTTGGAGGTCTTACTCTTGCTTTAATGACATTACCCACAATAGTTATTGCTTCAAGAGCAGCTATCAAATCGGTACCTCCATCAATTGAAGAGGCCGCAATAGGATTGGGAGCTAGTAAAGTTCAGACAATATTTGGTTTTACACTTCCTCTAGCTATGCCTGGTATCTTGACTGGTACGATTATAGGTATAGCACAAGCTATTGGCGAGACTGCACCATTACTTATGATAGGAATGGTTGCGTTTGTGGTCGATGTCCCCGGTAGCCCTTTAGATGCGTCAACTGCTCTACCTGTACAAATATATCTATGGGCAGACAGTCCAGAACGAGCATTTACAGAACGCACTTCAGCTGCAATTATGGTACTGCTTGGCTTTTTGATATTGCTTAACTTAACAGCAATTTACTTAAGAAAAAAACTAGAAAAAAAATGGTAATAAAATATGACTGAAAATCTAAAAGTATCTATAAGAAATCTAAATGTTTTCTATGGAAAAAAACAAGCATTGTTTGATGTATCTCTAAATATAATGGAAAAAGAGGTCACATCATTAATTGGGCCATCAGGCTGTGGAAAGTCAACGTTACTAAAATGCATTAATAGAATGAATGATCTGGTAGAGATATGCAATATAAACGGTCAAATTTTACTAGATTCTGTTGATATAAACGAAGTATCTCAAGACCCTGTACTATTAAGAATGAAAGTAGGTATGGTTTTTCAAAAACCTAACCCATTTCCAAAATCAATATATGATAATGTGGCTTTTGGACCTAGACTGCATGGCATGACAAAATCAAAAGAAGATTTAGATAATATTGTTATTCAAAGTTTATCTAAATCTGGATTATATGAAGAAGTTAAGGATAGATTATATGAACCAGGGACAGGATTGTCTGGCGGTCAACAACAAAGATTGTGCATTGCGCGCGCATTAGCTGTAAACCCACAAATTCTTCTAATGGATGAACCTTGTTCTGCATTAGATCCAATAGCGACTGCAAAAATTGAAGATTTAATAGCAGAGCTAAAACAGCAATATACAATTGTGATAGTTACACATTCTATGCAACAGGCAGCAAGAGTATCTGATAGGACAGCATATATGCATATGGGTGAATTAATTGAAACCGGTATGACTAAAACGATTTTTTCAAATCCACAACACGAAAAAACTCAAGACTACATTACAGGGAGGATTGGATAATATTATTTATAAATAATATACAATAAAAATTATGACTGATTATAGAGAGCATATCGTAAAATCTTTTGATGAGGAGATTACCAATATAATACATCTTACAACTAAGATGGCTACTTTAGTAGAGGAACAGTACAAGCTTTTATATCATGTGGTAGATACGGGATCACCTTCTACTACTGAAGATATTTTAGAAAATGAACCCAAGCTAGATAACTATGACGCGGAAATCAGAGATGCAGTAATTACACTTATTACACTAAGGTCTCCTGTAGCAGTTGATTTACGCGATATTCTTACTTCTCTGAGAATATCAACGGATTTAGAGAGACTTGGTGATTATGCTAAAAATATAGCCATGAGAGTCGCCACTCTCGAAGAGATTCCAGAAACTAATATAAAAAATGATATTTTAAGATTAGTCACTCTTGTGCAAGTCCAACTAAAAAAAGTCATAGATGCCTATGTGTCAAAAGATATTGGCAAGGCAAGGGAAGTTATTCAAAATGATATTGAAATAGATAATAACTACAATGTTATTTATGAAAAAATTGTTGATTTAATAAAAGGTAAAGTATCAAAACTTAGACTTCTCACATATACTAAATTGCTATTTGCTATCAAGACACTTGAAAGGGCTGGAGACCACATAGGTAACGTAGCAGAAGAAATTCACTTCATTGTTACTGGCGAGCACATAGACTTAAAAGATAATAAGGAAGGAAACTTAGAAGAAGCATTAGAAGATTCAAACAAATGACCACTATTTTTTCTATAGAGGATGAAGAGGCTCTCGTATCTCTAATTGAGTATAACGTTACATCCGCAGGTTTTAAATTCGCACATTCATCCACAGGTTATGAGGGAATGTTAAGTATTCAAAAATCTAAACCTGATCTAATTTTACTTGATTGGATGCTACCAGATACATCAGGGATAGAAGTATGTAAATTTATCAGAGCACACAAAGAGCTAAAATCTACTCCTATTATTATGCTAACAGCAAAAGGAGAGGAGCAGGATCTTATTTCTGGTTTTGATATGGGTTGTGATGATTACATAACTAAACCTTTTAGCCCCGCTGAGTTAATCGCAAGAATTAAAGCGCTCTTAAGAAGAAGTAATGATAAAGAGGATAAAATGGTACTGGTGTATGGAAATATTAAAATGGATACAGGAACTCATCGTGTTTATTGTTGTGATGAAGAGGCTAAACTTGGACCAAGAGAATATAGAATACTGGAATTCCTCATGCGACATCCTGGAAGAGTTTACTCTCGTCAACAGATATTAGACTCTGTTTGGGGAACAAACGTCTATGTCACTGATAGAACTATCGACGTACACATAAGAAGATTAAGAAAAGCATTGAGCAAAACTGAGGAATGTAAAGTAATCAGGACAATTAGGTCTTCTGGGTATTCATTAGATTCTAACGTATGAAAATTTATTAATTAAGTGATTAAAGAAAAACCCATTAGTGTGCTTTTTATATGTACCGGAAATTCAGCAAGATCCATCATGGGAGAACTTGCTGCTAATACACTTACTGAAGGTAAGTTTATCGGATACTCAGCGGGCTCTAATCCTGCTGGAAAAATAAATAACGCAGCTCTTAAAATTGCCGAAGAAATATTATATCCAAAGGCTAGGTTAGCATCTGAAAGCATAGAGCTTTACTCAAATAACAATTTCTTTTTTGATTTTGCAATTACTGTGTGTGATCAGGCTAGGGAAACTTGTCCAGTATTTCATAATTCCTTAAATACTTTTCATTGGACTTATGAAGATCCAGCATTAATTACAGATTTTGAAATTCGTAAACAGAAATTATTCTCGATATACCATGATATAGGATCTAAATTGAATTTACTCTTCAAGCAAGAAATGTAATTTTTTTCATAAAACTGAAACATTACAAAAACAAATATTTCATGTAACTTTATCAAAAGCGTGTAGTTTCACTTTGTAACATAACCTTGTTCTTAATAAATAATTTTGAACATCTAAACGTTATTAAACAAAGAGGAAATATGAAACTATTATATAAATATCTTGTTCTTGCTTTAGTAGCAGTTCCTTTAGTTGGTTTTACAGGCGGATATGTTACAAATTCTGTCATTAAACCAAACGAAGCTGTGGCTGCACAAGGTAAAAAAGGATCTAGTGCAAAGGTTTATGGACGCCTTTGGACTCAGTACAGTAATGAAAAAACATCGGGCGGAAATGCACAAACTGCAATTATGGATGACGAGGGTATGGCCCGAGTTGGTGTTAAAGGAAAATCTTCAATAGGTAACGGCTATGCAGTTAACTATAAAGTTGAATGGGCAATCGATCTTGGTGATGGTGATGCCTCTGGCTTAAAAGAAAGTAGCAACGAAAAGTCTAATGCATTTACCTTAAAACAAGGCTGGCTTGGGTTACTTACTCCTATGGGTCAGTTCAAGTTTGGGTCAATGGAATCGCCATACAAATTTATGGCAAAACATGACATCTTGCATGACACACTTGCTCAAATGAGAGATACCAATGGTATATCTGCAGGTGAAATGTCTCACTCTGGTTATTGGAGAGGTTCAGTTTACTATGAATTAAAAATGGGTGATCTTAAATTTGCTGCAATTAAGGGTGTAACTGATCATGATGGCG
Organism: bacterium; assembly: GCA_029979505.1. Lineage (GTDB taxonomy): Bacteria > Pseudomonadota > Gammaproteobacteria > CACLCV01. The sequence goes on from JAPOHH010000002.1 coordinate 9,524, forward strand.
ATACTTTCGAACACAACGGAGGTGACAAAGGAGATTATGGTTACGGTATTGAATACAAAAACTTCTTAATCAAAGGTTTTGAAGTTGTCTACGCATATAACCATGATCAAGGAGCTGATGAAGCTAATAAAAAATACACACTTACATACAATACAAAACTTGGTGACAAGCAGAAAGTAAAGGTATGGTACATGCATGAAGATGTTGAACTTGATACAAGCATGTTCAAGACAACAGGTAATGGTGAAGTCGATTGGTATGGGATCACATATTCAACAGGACCTATGAAATTAATGTATACAATATCTGATTCAGAGCATGACACAATTGCAAATGCTGGCGGCGATGCTTACAGCTTAGGCATGCAATATAAGTTATCTAAAACAAGTAGATTCTATGCTGGTTATTCAGATTATGATGGTGAGTCAGCTGCAGGAGATGCTGATTATCGAACATATATTTTTGGATTAAGACATGACTTCTAATCCTCTTTGAGATTGGATAGTAGAGGCTAGTTCTCCTATTAGTTTGACGTTAACACCAACCTAATTTAAAACTAGTCTCTTTTCTCACTGTAAAGTTTTTCATTTATATATACCTGGGGCTATTTCCAAAGTAGCCCCTCCATGTTATCTTGGGCAAAAATTTTAGAAGCAAACTGTACTTGCATAATTGGCGCTAACAGTATTCTTCTAAAACTCATAATACTTAAACACAGGGAGAAACTAATGAAAAAAATATTAATACTGTCTCTATTTTTTATTATTACAAATACCATACACGCAGGTCCATATTTGATGTCTAAACATGAATTTAAAATGAAAGACACAGATTACAGCAGTACTATCAATCATATAAGATTTGGACATTCTTGGAAAACAGAAGGTGGCTTAAAGCTATATGGTGAGATTGGTGCAGCAGAATCTGTTAGTCATGGAAACGATATTCTTGATGGGGTAGCAGGCAAGTCATATGAGTTTGGATTTAGCAAAAAGATTACCGATACATTTTCATGGAAAGGTAAATGGGAAGGAATAGAGAATCATAATGCTAAAAATTCACACAAGATTGAAATTAAGACTAAATGGGAATTTTAGTAAACCGAACACATGTCTGACTTATATGAGCAATAATAAGCTAGTTATTACTTCTTAAGATTTTTCATCTAAATCATATATATACAGACCTTATTTACTAAAGTAGAGTCTTTTGTGTTATCTTTACCATAGGAATATGTAAAAAAATAATCAAAATCAAGAGAGGTCAGAATAATGTCTGCAGAGAGCATTCACAATGATAATACTGTCACTCTTGATCAACTTTCCGAAGTTCTTGATAGCGGTGCAGTTATCAAAGCAAAAAATTTACTTAACTCTTTATACCCATCTGAAATAGCTGATGTAATTGAAAGTTCACCTCGTAATAGAAGAGATCTCTTGTGGGCTCTTGTTACTGATGAAAATAAAGGTGAGACACTCGCTGAGCTTAACGATGAAGTTCGAGAAAATTTAATTGATGAACTTATAGATCGAGATGGAACTGAGGGCTTGGCTAAAATTGCACAGAAGCTTGATACTGATGATCTTGCAGATATTATACAGTCTCTTCCAAAAGGCTTAACAAAAAAAGCTATTAAAAGCTTAACTAAACAAAATCAAGAAAGGCTAGAAAAAGTATTATCTTTTGAAGATGGTACTGCTGGCGGTTTGATGAATACAGACACTATCACTATCCGAAGCAACGTTACTATAGACGTGTTATTAAAATACCTAAGAAGGATGAAAAGTCTTCCAGAGCAAACAGATAAAATATTTGTAACTGACAGAATAAACATGTATCACGGTTTTGTCTCTTTAAAAGATGTATTGGTAGCTGAGCCATCTAAGTATGTGTTTCAAATAATGGAGAAAGATGAGGACCCTATAGATCCAGATTTAGGTGAACACGAAGTGTCAAGAAGATTTGAGAACGCAGATTTAGTTTCTGCTGCAGTCGTTGATAGTCAAGGCTTCTTATTAGGTAGAATTACAGTCGATGATGTTGTTGATGTTATCAGAGAGGAGGTTGATGAAAGCGTTTTGAACATGGCAGGCCTCAAAAAAGACGACGATATATTTGCGCCAGTATTTCAAAGTACAAAAAGAAGAACATTGTGGCTTGGAGCAAACTTTCTTACTGCACTTTTAGCAGCAGCAGCAATAGGAATTTTTGAAGCAACGATTGAAAAGGTTGTAGCGTTAGCTATATTAATGCCTATCGTTGCAAGTATGGGCGGTATAGCAGGAAGTCAAAGTCTTGCATTAGTAATAAGAGCTCAAGCATTAGATCAAATTGGTACAACTAATTCCAAGTTATTAATTTATAAAGAATCTGCTATTGGTTTATTGAATGGAATCATTTGGTCTGGAGTTGTAGCAGGTATCGTTTATTTATGGTTTGACAGTATTTTCCTTGGAGGTGTAATTGCTGCAGCATTGATGATTAATCTTATCGTTGGTGCAATTAGTGGTGTAAGTTTACCGCTCATTCTTGAAAAATTAGACATAGATCCAGCACTTGCTGGTGGTGTAATTTTAACAACAATAACTGATGTTGTTGGTTTTGTCTCACTCCTTGGAATTGCAACATTTCTGATGTGATTATCAGTATATTTCAATAATCTTATATTCAAGTAAATTCAACGTTTTCACAAGTTATCCACAACTAAATCACAAACTTAAACACAATATATAGTGTTTTTAGTAATTTCATACCACAATATTTAGTGATATAATTGATAACATAACATCTCAAACCAGAGAGAGAAAATGTCGGAAAAAAGTGAAAAAATAAATATAGAATCGCCAATCAACGAACCAGTAATAAGTGATAACAAGCAAGTTGAGCCTGTACCAGGTCGCTACCGTGTTATGAGAAGAAACGGTAAAGTCACTGCTTATGATTCTCATAAAATTATTGTTGCAATGACTAAAGCATTTTTAAGTGTTGAAGGAAGCAGTGCAGCTGCATCATCTAGAATTCATACAGAAGTAGAGAATCTAACAGATAAAGTAGACGATACAATTAAAAGGAGATTTCCAAATGGCGGTGTAATTCACATTGAGGATATTCAAGATCAAGTTGAATTAGCAATAATGAGAGCAGGTTATCAAGACGTTGCTAGAGCATATGTTATCTATCGAGAGGACAGATCTAAAGCAAGAAAACTAGGAGTCGAGCAAATTGAAGATATGCCAATATCTAAAAACATGCAGCTCGATGATGGATCCATTGTTCCAATAGATTATAAAAAATTAAAAAAAACAATTACAGAAAGTTGTTTAAATATAGAGGACGTTTCTGTAGATTTAATATTTGATACCATAGATAAAAATATTTACGACGGAATTAAGAAGTCTGATTTATCCGATTCCATTTTAATATCTGTCAGACCACTAATTGAAAAAGATCCTAATTACTCATACGTGCTTGCAAGACTTTTATCAAATAGTATGGCAGATGAAGCATACACATTTCTTGGTTTAAGTTCTGAAGACTTAAGCATAAGTTCGATGGAAAAAACCTATCCTGATTATTTCAATAGTTATATAAAAAAAGGAGTTGAACTAAAACATTTAGATTCAGAACTATTAAATTATGATTTGGAATTACTTGCAAAAAACATTGATCTTTCAAGAGACATGCAATTCACATATTTAGGTTTACAAACTTTATATGATAGATACTTTATTCATCACAACGAAGTAAGGTTTGAATTGCCACAGGCGTTCTTTATGAGAGTGGCAATGGGGCTTGCAATAAATGAAGAAGATAGGGAATCTAAATCGATTGAGTTTTATAAATTACTATCTTCATTTGATTTTATGTCTAGCACACCAACATTATTTAATTCAGCTACTTTGAAGCCACAATTATCTTCTTGTTATCTGTCAACCTTACCTGATGATTTGCGTGGAATATTTGAAGGTATAAGTGACGATGCAATGCTGTCTAAGTTTGCCGGAGGCCTAGGCAATGATTGGTCGCAGGTAAGAGCTTTAGGTTCATACATCAAAGGAACAAACGGAAAAAGTCAGGGAGTTATCCCTTTTCTCAAAGTTGCCAATGATACTGCAGTAGCAGTTAATCAAGGCGGTAAGAGGAAAGGCGCTATGTGCGCATATCTTGAAACTTGGCATTTAGATATTGAACAGTTTCTTGAACTGAGAAAAAACACAGGCGATGAGAGACGAAGAACTCATGATATGAACACTGCCAACTGGATACCTGACTTATTTATGAAAAGGGTACATGCTAATGAAGAATGGACACTTTTCTCTCCTTCAGATACACCTGATCTGCATGATTTATATGGATTGGAGTTTGAGGAAAAATATACAGAATATGAAGAACTTGCTAAGTCTGGTGGTATTAAAAACTTTAAAACAGTTAATGCTGTAGATATATGGCGAAAAATACTCAGCATGTTGTTCGAAACTGGCCATCCATGGATTACTTTCAAAGATCCTTGTAATATTAGGTCGCCTCAACAACACAAAGGTGTTGTTCATTCATCAAACCTATGTACTGAAATCACCCTTAACACATCTAAAGATGAAATTGCTGTATGTAATCTTGGCTCTGTTAATCTTGCAGCACACATAACAGATGCAGGTAAAATAGATACTAAAAAACTTAAAAAAACAATAATGACTGCAATGAGAATGCTGGATAACGTAATTGAGTATAATTATTATAGTGTAGACAAAGCAAAAAATTCTAATCTTAAACACCGCCCTGTAGGGCTAGGTATTATGGGTTTCCAAGATGCCCTTTATAAAATTAGAGTACCATATGAATCTGAAGAAGCTGTTGAGTTTGCTGATAAAAGTATGGAATACGTCAGTTACTTTGCAATAGAAGCATCTATGGAGCTTGCAAAAGAAAGAGGTGCATATGAAACATTCGATGGTTCATTATGGAGTCAAGGTATCCTCCCAATAGATAGTTTGAAAAACTTAAAAGAGATACGTGGCAAATACTTAGATGTTAATCTCAATGAGACTCTTAAGTGGGATGACCTAAGAGAAAAAATAATAAAAAATGGTATACGTAATTCCAATACCCTTGCGATAGCACCAACCGCAACAATATCAAATATTTGCGGTGTATCACAATCAATAGAACCCACATATCAGAATCTTTATGTTAAATCTAATTTATCTGGAGAATTCACAGTTATAAACCCATATTTAATTCGAGATCTTAAAGAAAGAGATTTATGGGATGAAGTCATGATAAAAGATTTGAAATATTTTGATGGGCAATTACAACCTATTAATCGTGTCCCAGATGATTTGAAATCTATCTACTCGACATGTTTTGAAATAGATACTCGTTGGTTGGTTGAAGCTGCTGCAAGAAGGCAGAAATGGATAGATCAATCGCAGTCATTGAATTTATATATACCTGATTCAGATGGTAAAAAACTTGATAGTGCATATAAGTTAGCATGGATAAGAGGTTTAAAAACTACATATTATTTGCGCTCATTAGGCGCAACACATGTTGAGAAAAGTACATCTGACAATACTGGATCTAATTTAAATGCTGTTCAATCACAGTCAGGTGAGGTTAAGCAATGTTTAATTGATGATCCAGAATGCGAGGCTTGTCAATAATGAGTTTATATATACCTGATTTCATAATCTATACCATTGCAGTTATAGCAATGCTATTTGTGATTATAAAACTAAACAAACTTGAAAAAGAAAGATTATCAGTATTAAAAAATTCTGATACAAAATTTGAAGGAGAAAATAATGTATAACTGGGATGACCCTATTAATGATGCACTTAGCAAGCCTGATATAGTGCCAGAAAAAAAAGTAACGCCTAAAGCAATCGAAGACACTTCACAACTATCAGCTGATGTTGAAAGCTTCCCTGCTACACAAGATAGTGGAGTCGGTTCAACAGGAATGGAAGATATCGAACAAGGTGCAGCAAGAATTCAGGTTGACGATAAAGCTATTATCAATTGTAGAGCAGATTTAAACCAACTAGTACCATTTAAATATGAATGGGCATGGCAAAAATATCTTGATGGCTCTGCTAATCATTGGATGCCTGAGGAAATTCCAATGCACGATGATATCAAATGTTGGAATGACCCAAATGCGCTAAGACCCGAAGAAAGGGAAATGGTTGAGAGAAACCTAGGATTTTTTTCGACAGCTGATTCTCTTGTAGCTAATAATCTAGTTTTAGCTGTATATAAACATATAACTAATCCAGAATGTAGGCAGTATTTATTACGTCAAGCATTTGAAGAAGCAATCCATACACATGCCTATCAGTACTGTGTTCAATCTCTAGGTTTAGATGAAGCAAGAATATTCAATATGTACAGAGAGTTGCCAGCAGTGGCAACAAAAGCTGAATGGGCGCTTCCTTTTACACAAAGCCTTGGAGATCCTACATTTAAAACAGGTACTCATGATGATGATCAGAGACTTCTCAGAGACTTGATAGCATTCTATGTTGTATTTGAAGGAATATTCTTCTACGTTGGATTCACTCAGATTTTATCTCTAGGCAGAAGAAATCTATTGACCGGAGTTTCACAACAGTTTCAATACATATTAAGAGACGAATCTATGCATATGAATTTTGGTATGGATGTCATAAATCAAATCAAAAATGAAAATCCTAATTTATGGACAGAATCTTTTCAGCAAGACATGATTGATCTTATCAAAACAGGTGTTGATTTAGAGATACAATATGGACGAGATACTATGCCTAAACCAATGTTAGGTATGGATGCAAATCAATTTGAAGAATATATAAAATTCATCGCTAATAGAAGATTTCAACGTATTGGGTTACCACACCAATATCCTGGAGCAACCAATCCTTTTGAATGGATGTCAGAAATGATGGACTTAAATAAAGAAAAGAATTTCTTTGAGACACGTGTTACTGAATACAAAACAGGTGGACAACTCAAGTTCTAATTTTCTTTTATCTGAACTAAGCTTTTACTAGCCGTTTTTTATTGACGGCTAGTAACATGTGATAAACACATATAAACAATACAGTTGAAAGCATCAGATTCCATCCTAAAGGAACAGCATCATTGTAGCTCATAAGTAGGGTTGAGATTGTGTAAGAGTCACTAAAGAAAACAAAATGGCCTAAGTTACTAACTGAAAAAAAGATGCCATTGACATATATTGAGGAAACTAAGCTGTTAAATAGGCTAATTTCTTTTTTATGATTGTATAAAAATAAAACAACAACAAAATATGAGAGATATACAAATATATTTGATATATGAGCTCCATATATTAAATCGGATAGAGCTTGTGAAATAAAAATCATAAATAACAAATGATATTTATCTTTTAATAAATAAACTGAAAATATAATAGTTGCGATAAAAGGCGATATATTTGTAAAACTAGAAGATAACTTACTTGCTAGGAGTATCACTAATACCGATAAACTTGTATATGATATTTTTTTCATTATCTAGTTATATAATATCAATAATTAAGTGAATAGGTAGCAAAGAACGACCTATCAAGAGTATTAAAATTGTGAGAAGTTCTATATGGTCTATCAAAAATATTATTCATACTAAAATTGATAGAGCTATGATTAAAGTTATATCTATAGTTAAAATTAGCAATATAATATGATCCCAAATTAATATCACTGTATGGTGAAGCTTTTTTCTTTCCTTCTGCCAAAATATTTACCCGCAAGGTACTACTTGGGTTAATAGTATATATTAGATCTGCATTAAGCTTATGTTTACTTCGATTTGTAAGTGGCTGATTGTTTTTAGTATCTTCCGGAACCATGTACGTGTAACCAATATCATATTCAATTAGATTTAGTATTGTTTGAAATCTAAGTTCTAATCCAGTTACCTCAGAATCTGATATGTATACTTGGGAAAGGCTATCTGCTTCAATTAAGTTTTTAATTGTTGTTTTGAATGCAGTGCCACGAATAAAAGCATTCTCATTAACATATCTCTTTACACCAAATTCATATGAAAAAGATTCTTCAGGTTCAAGTGTAGGAATACCACTCCACTCTGAATATAGATCTGTTGCATCTGCGGGCCTTAAAGACTTTGAGATATTAAAAGAATATACATCATTAGCAGACAGAATAGACAGCCCAAAATTTCCAGTTGTAAAATGTCCAAATTGAGAATGATCAATATGCCTTGCTCCATAATTAATCAGATAGGATGGGCGTGACAATTCACTTTGATAATAATATTCTTTGTTATTTGTTTGAACCGTGAAACGGCTGCCATAAGAAAGTTCACTCATATGTTCTTTCGTATAAATTACTCCAGCCTTTTGTATTACGTTACCCCCTACACTTGTATAAGAGAAGTCATATATATCTCTGAGAGTATCTGTAAAATCAGTAGCTCCAGTTGCAGTTTGAATGATTCTATTTTGAGAACCTTTATAAACTATTTCCAAAATATCGTTATTTACAAACTTTTTAATCCCTAAAGTATAGAAGTAATCATCATGATTTTGATTAAGTACAACTGAGCTGTTGTAGTTATCATACTGAGTATTTCCTCTAGAATTATATAATCTTGATGTGATCTCATAATCACTTAATTCCTTGCTTAACCCTATAGCTATATTTTCTGTATTATAAGAGTGTCTTCTTGAAGACGTGATTTTAGCAGGTATTGATTTTGACTCAGTACTATTAGCATTAATGTTTATTTTTAGTCCATTTCTATTATAACTATCTGTGAATGATACTGTATTAGTTGACCATGACCCTGATGAAATTGAAATAGAATTTGAATTATCTTTTGTTGAAATATTAATGATTCCGCCAATAGTATTTGCTCCGTGGAGAGCCGACGAGGAACCTTTTATAATCTCTACTTTATCGATGGAATTGATTGAAATATTTTGGATTGGTGCAAGGCCAAGTGTACCCGGATTAAGTTCAACACCATCTAATATGATTTTTGTATGATTACTCTCAGTACCTCTAGTGAAAACAGAAGTCAGTTGTCCAAGTCCACCTGTGCTGCTTATATTTATAGAACTAATAGACCCTAATAATTCTTGCAGGCTTGTAAAACCCCTTTCTTCAATATCTACAGCAGTGAAAACTTCCATAGATGCAGGAGATGAATGAAGGTCTATTGGTGAGATAGAATTACTCACTACAATTGGATTTAAGGTTTCACTCGCATTCGAAAACGAAAAATATGTAAGTAATATATTTAATAATAAAATTTTTTTAAAGTTCATAGCATTCCTACTAATAAGTTAATTAATTTAAAATATTTTCTGAAGCTACTATGTATATGCAAACGTATGTTAAGATTTTCTGAAATTTATATGTAGCAATGCATATAGATATTTTGAAACGTCGTTTACGAAAGTTATTAATTATTACACACGGCAACAACAGTCATGCATGACACAACAGTAATCTTCAAAAAGTAATGGTTTATATTTTTTATATTATTAAGATAATTTTCATAGCACCACCGCTAATGTTGGTCTCACCTCGTTGGCATTCGGACTGTTGTTCACCGTTGCGGGGGCAGTGTCAGATTATGTATTCACTGACTTTCCCAACCTCGTGAGAGTTAATTTTTTACACCAATACCTTTATTGAGTAAATATATAGCTAAAGAATACAATACAAATATTAAAATGAACATCATTAATATGGCGGTATATGTATTCATCTCTTCAACACCAATGAATGCATATCTATAAGCGCTTACCATATAAGCTATCGGATTAAACATAGATACTGTTTGCCATACCTCGGGGAGATTGTATATGGAGTAAAATGTTCCCCCCAAATAAGTGAGTGGTGTAAGAACAAATGTAGGAATTATATTTATATCATCAAAACTTTTAGCATATACAGCATTTATAAATCCTAAAATTGAAAATAAGAAACTTATCAATAGAGTAAGAAATAATGCTAGCGTGATGTTATGTATAGGAATATTTGTAAAACTTAAAGAAACGATATACACAACAAAACCAACAACAAATGCTCTAGATACCCCTCCCAAGACATATCCAATTAAAATGACATGACTAGATAGTGGTGAGACAAACAATTCTTCGATACTTTTTTGGAATCTTCCACTATAGAATGAACCTACTACATTCATATAAGAATTTGAAATTATAGGCATAATTATTAAACCTGGTATTATAAAATGTATATAAGGTAGGCCGCCAATTTCCCCTATACGTTCTCCAATAAAATTTCCAAATATAGTAATGTACAAAAATATTGTTATCACCGACGGCAGTATCGTTTGTATCCAGATCCTTGACCATCGAGCAAACTCTTTTTTAAAAATAGTAAAAAGCTGTATTAGGTATAAATTTTTCATTTAGTTTGAGTAAGTTCAATAAAAAGCTCTTCAAGCTTATTTCTTTTGCTTAAAATATCAACAACATTAATATTATTGTCTTTAAATTTATTGATAATTTCTGTTATAGATATTTTATTATCGACAGTTAATTCACATGTTTTGTCATCGATGATATGAATATTCTTTTCAAATATATTTTTATCAATAATACTTGAGTCGGCTCTTATAATGTAAGTGTGCTTTCTAGTTGATGATATTACATCTGCCATTGGGGAACTTTTTACGACTTCACCATGATGAATAATCGCAAGATTCTTGCACAATCTTTCGGCTTCCTCTAGATAATGCGTTGTCAAAATTATCGTTACGCCATCATTATTTATTTTTTTGAAAAAGTCCCACATTGTTAATCGTAACTCAGTATCAACACCGGCAGTAGGTTCATCTAAAATGAGTAGTTTAGGGTTATGAATTAGAGCTCTAGCAATCATAAGTCTTCTTTTCATGCCACCTGAAAGTTCCCTTGGTGTAGATTCTCTTTTATGCCATATACCCAAGTCTTCAAATAACTGTTGCGTCTTAGTTAATGACTGTTTTTTAGATAATCCAAAATATCCACCAATATTAATCATCGTTTCAATTATTGGTATAAATTGATTTAAATTGTATTCTTGCGGGACTACTCCAATCATGTGTTTCGTGAACTCCGGATATTTAGCTATATCTTTTCCATAAACTTTGACAGTTCCAGATGTGATATTCACTAGAGTGGTAATTATACCTATGACAGTCGATTTCCCAGCTCCATTGGGGCCAAGAAAGGCAAATATATCACCATCTTCAACATTTAAATTGATATTTTTCAGGGCTGTCACACCATTTCTATATGTTTTATTAAGTTGGTTTATTTCTAGTGCGTATTTAGTCATTTATTTAAGCTTATGTGTTTTGCATATTGCAAAATTATAATATATACTTCTCCAAAACTTATCGAGTTATAGCGAATATACAGGGGTATATCAAGTCAAAATTTGAAATAGATTTATGAGTCATACATCATACAAAAGCGCAAAAACCAGACTACAAAGAAGCGAATTAGCAGTTCCAGGATCGTCACCTAAAATGTTCGAAAAAGCGCTAAACTCTAGCGCTGATTATATATTTTTAGATCTTGAAGACGCTGTATCACCAAATGACAAAATTTCAGCACGAGAAAATGTAATTAAAGCTCTTAAAGAACTTGATTGGAGAGGCCATGGTAAAACCATATCTGTTCGCATAAACGGTTTAGATACTCATTATATGTATAGAGATGTAGTGGAACTAATGATGCAAGCCGGAGAGTATATAGATACTTTGTTGATACCAAAAGTTGGAGTAAGAGATGATGTATATATGGTTGATTGCATGGTAACTCAGATAGAACAAGAAAGAGAGTTAAAAAATAAGGTAGGACTAGAATGTTTGATAGAAAGTGCATTAGGCATGGTTAACATTGAAGAAATAGCTCAATCATCAGATAGATTAGAAGCATTACATTTTGGAGTTGCTGACTTTGCAGCAAGTCTTCGTGCCAGAACAGTTGTTATAGGTGGCCTAAATCCAGATTATCCTGGAGATCAGTGGCACCATGGTTTATCTAAGTTAGTTGCTACATGTAGAGCATTTGGTTTGAGACCTATAGATGGACCGTTCGGTGATATTCAAGATCCTGATGGTTACGTTAAAGCTGCAAAACGTGGAGCTGCAATTGGGATTGAGGGTAAATGGGCAATTCACCCATCACAAATCGAACATGCAAATGATGTTTTCTCACCACCAGCATCTGAAGTAGATAAAGCAAAAAGGATTATAGAAGAACTTGCTAAAGCCGCTGCAGAGGGTAGAGGAGCAGCTCAGCTAGATGGCAGGATGATTGATGCTGCATCTGAGCGTATGGCTGAAAATATCGTTAATATAGATAATCTAATCCAATCTAAAAAATAATAATGAATATACACGAGTACCAAGCAAAAGAGATTTTATCAAAATTTAATGTACCTATCCCAAAAGGGCTTGTAGCAGATAGTCCAGAAGCTGCTAAAAGTAACGCCAAAGAATTAGGCGGTAATCTATGGGTTGTAAAAGCTCAAATACATTCAGGCGCTAGAGGAAAGGCAGGTGGTATTATTGTTTGTAAAAATGAAGATGATGTCTCAGATGCTACAAACAAGCTTCTCGGAAAAACTTTAGTAACACATCAAACAGGCCCAGAAGGCAAAACAGTTCATAAGGTATACATAGAAGAGGGAACAGATATAAAAAAGGAATTCTACTTGGGGTTAGTCTTTGATAGAAGTTCTGAAAGTATAATGGTTATAGCTTCATCTGAGGGTGGCATGAGCATAGAAGAAATTGCTCAAGAAAAACCAGAATCTATTGTAAAAACAAAAGTTGAAGCTGCTGTAGGACTTCAAGCTTTTCAAGCAAGAGAAATTGCTTTTGGTTTAGGTTTAGATGGTAAAGCTGTTGGTAGATGCGCACAGGCTATACTGGGCACATATGAAGCTTTTTGCTCATCAGAGTCAACTATGGCTGAAATCAATCCCTTAGTCCTTACAGGAGATGATAAAATTCTTGCTCTAGATTGTAAAATGACTATTGATGATAATGCATTATTCAGAAAATCTAATCTTCTAGAATTAAAAGATGAAACTCAAGAAGATCCAAAAGAAACATATGCGGCAGAGCAAGGTTTAAACTATATTCCACTCGATGGTGATATAGGTAACATTATAAATGGAGCTGGGTTAGCTATGGCTTCTATGGATATGATACAACTTGCTGGCGGCCAACCTGCTAATTTTTTAGATGTAGGTGGAGGAGCTACTCCTGAAAAATTTGTTAAAGCTTTTAAATTAATATCAGGTGATTCAAATGTTAAAGTTATATTAATCAACATATTTGCTGGGATTAATCGTTGTGATTGGGTAGCACAAGGTATTGTGGATGCTCTTGCACAAATAAATATTGAACAACCTCTTGTTATAAGACTTGCAGGAACTAATGTTGATGAAGGAATAAAAATTCTGAAAGATAGTAAAATAGAATACATAGAAGCATCAACACTTGAAGATGCCGCTAATAAGGCAGTAAAAGCTCAAAAAGATTTGGAGAGTAAGTAAATGGCAATTCTTATTACTAAAGAATCTAAAATAATTATTCAGGGGTTTACTGGTAAAATTGGTACATTCCATGCTGAAGAAATGATGGAGTATGGTACTAATGTTGTAGGTGGTGTTACACCAGGAAAGGGTGGACAAAAACATCTAGAAAGACCTGTATTTAATACAGTTAGAGAAGCTGTTGAAGAAACAGGTGCTGATGCAAGTATTCTTTTTGTACCACCAGCTTTCGCTGCAGATTCAGCCATGGAGGCTGCAGATGCTGGTATCAAAACACTTGTTGCTATAACAGATGGGATTCCTGCACATGACATGATTAGAGTAAAAAGATACCTAAAAAGATATGAACCTGAAGATAGGATGACAATGGTTGGTCCAAATTGCGCGGGTGTAATCAGCCCAGGAAAATGCATGCTTGGTATCATGCCGGGCCATATTTACAAAGAGGGTAATGTAGGTGTAATTGGACGTTCAGGTACACTCGGATATGAAGCTGCTCAACAAATGAAAGACTTAGGTATTGGTATATCAACGAGTGTTGGAATCGGTGGAGACCCTATTAATGGTAGTGCCTTTAAAGATCATTTAGCTAAATTCGAAAAAGATGATGAAACAAAAGTTATTCTCATGATTGGTGAAATTGGTGGTCCACAAGAAGCAGAAGCAGCAGAGTATGCTAAAGCGAATGTCTCAAAACCAGTTGTCGCATATATTGCTGGACTAACTGCACCTAAGGGTAAACGAATGGGGCATGCAGGAGCTATAGTTAGTGCTGGTGGTGAATCTGCTGCAGAAAAAGTTGAAATACTTAAAGCTGCGGGTATCACTATAGCTAAGAATCCATCAGTAATTGGTGAGACTATTGCATCCGTAATTAAAAGCATTAATGGCTAAAAACGTACTGCCGCTGATTGATATTGGCGCAAATCTCTTAGACAAAAAGTTATTTCAAAACATAGATACAATCATTCAAAATTGTAAATCTAATAATATAGAAAAAATTATTATTACCTCCTCTCATATCAACGATACTAGAGAGGCAATAGAATTCATGCAAAAAGAGCCGGACATGTTTTTTACAACAGTAGGCTTTCATCCTCATAATGCGAAAGATTACGAAGATCAATATTATGATGAAATGAATAATTTGTGTAAATTTCCTCAAGTAAAAGCAATTGGGGAGTGCGGGTTAGATTACCGAAGAAATTACTCTAATCCTGTAGATCAGATATATTGTTTCAGAAAGCATTTGGATCTCGCATGTATGAATAATCTTCCTATGTTCTTACATGAAAGAGAGGCGCATGATGACTTTTTAATGCTTCTTAAAGAATATATTCATAAAATTGAGAATGTAGTAGTGCATTGTTTTACTGGGACTAAAAAAGATTTAAAAAATTATCTCGATTTAGGATGTTATATCGGAATCACAGGATGGATAACTGATCCGAAGAGAGGTATGCATCTACACGATATTATCAAATATATACCAGCTGATAAACTTATGATAGAGACAGATTCTCCTTATTTGCTGCCATTCAATTATCCTATTAAGAATAAAAAATATAATGAACCTTGTAATTTAATATATATTCTAGATGCAATATCTCAAATATTGAAAAAAGATAAGACAGTTCTTGCTAATGAGATATATACTAATACAGATAATTTTTTTAATTTGTGATTATGAATAGTCTTGTATTACCCAATGGACATACCAAGCTCCTTTTGCACAGTTGTTGCGCTCCATGCTCTGGTGACATAATGTTAAGATTGAAAGAGTCAAATATCGACTATACGATATATTTTTATAATCCTAATATCCATCCTAAGAAAGAATATTTACTAAGAAAACAGGAAAATTTAGATCTTGCAAAAAAACACAACATACCATTTATAGATGATGATTATGATACACGCAACTGGTTTGATTTAGTAAAAGGTCAAGAGTGGGAGCCAGAAAGAGGGAAAAGATGTACCACGTGTTTTGATATGAGATTTTACAAAACTGCGCAGTATGCAGAAACCCATGGCTTTACTTTGATTTCGAGTACACTAGGTATATCAAGATGGAAAAATATGAATCAAATAAATGAATCAGGACAAAGGGCTGCTTCAAGTTTTAAAAATATCGATTATTGGACTTTTAATTGGCGTAAGAATAAAGGCTCTGAAAATATGATTAATGTGTCAAAAAAAGAAGAATTTTATATGCAAGAATATTGTGGTTGCATTTATTCTCTAAGAGATACAAATATCTGGAGGAATAAAAATAATCGTCCAGATGTAGAAATTGGTATTAAGTTTTATTCTGAATTAAACAAGGATGCCAGAAACCGAAAGTAGAGTTATAATGCTTACCCAAGCTATTAATGTTCTTGCTAAGATATTTTGAATTTGTATTATCTGTTCAGATTCCTTTAATTCACTATCATAAACTGAATCACCTGTTTGATTAATGAATTCTACATTACTTAAATAACTATTATTTGATAGTTTCAAGTTATTAATTCTATCGATGACTTTATCATAATTGCTTATTACTGAAAATGTATAGGAAGTTAATCTAACTGGAATATAATCGATGAAATACATATATTCTCTCAAATCTTGTCTAGTCTTTGCAGGAAGTTTGAATTTCTCTGAATAAATCATTGTATTTAAAATAGTGTAGGTAAGAACAGCTGCAGGGCCAATTAATAAAAAATAAAATAATATACCAAAGGTATTAGCAATAGAATTAAAAAATAAATTTTGAATTATTAGACTATTTAAGTTTGATTTTATACGAGTCTGTTTTAGATTTGGGCATAATCTATATAATAAGCTTTTATCAACATCACTATTATTAAATTCTAGTTTAATTTTAAGCTCTTCCATATCTCTATTATATTGATTTGTCCTTAGACAGTATAAAACTATCATTAATGTAACAATAAAAAATATAATCAAAGATATTGACTTAATTAATGTCATTATAATCATACTAATTAGTAGAAAGAGAATTAAAAATGCAATATATGTATTCTTTTTAATAAGTGAAATATTATTCAATTTATTTTGGAACAAGCTAAAAATATCATTTATAATAATAGCGCTTCTAAAGTTCTTTATATCATCATAAAAATATTCTATCGTTAGTGCTAAAATAATTATTGATAATGTAAACATTTATTTAATTTTTTCCCATAAAAAGTATTTACCTGGATCCATTTTTCGTCCTGGAGCTATATCGCTATGTCCAAGTATATTACTATCCTGTATCGATGGAAATAATTTCTTTATAGCATCAATAGTGTTCTTAAGTGTGAAATATTGTTTATCAGTATAGCAATCATTTACAGAACCTTCCATTTCTATCCCTATTGAGAAATCATTAAAATTTTCTCTATTCATATATTTTGATTTCCCTGCATGCCAAGCTTTTTTATCTAAAGGCACAAACTGAATCAAATCACCATGCCTTCTTATAAATAAATGAGAGGAAACCCTTATATTTTTTAGCTCTTTAAAAGAATTATGCAAATTAATATCAAGCGTATTTGTAAATAAATTAATGACATTATCATTATCATATTCATTCTCTGGAAGACTTATACAATGTATGATGATGCTATCCACCACTGTATTATTAGGCCTATCCTCACAATTACATGATTCAATATATTTTGAATTATCTAGGATAAATTTATTCTTCATTTCAACATCACCATCGAAGTTATGTTATTATTTAAGTCTCTTAAATATTATGACAAACTTTCTAGTTGATTCAGATAAAAAATTATCAATTCTTTCATCTAAGTTGCATGATATCACTGAAATTGGCCTTGATACTGAATTTATCAGAGAGTCAACGTATAGACCAATACTTGCACTAATACAAATTTCCTTACCTAATGGTGAAATTTACCTTATAGATCCACAATCCATTAATCGAAGAGAATTGATAGTTGATATTATAAACAATAACAATCTATTAAAAATTATTCATTCATCTAAACAAGACATAGAGGCATTATATAGCTATACAGAAACATATCCATTGAATATATTTGATACACAAATTGCTTCAAATTTTTTGTATGAAAAATCTAATGTAGGGTATTCGTCGCTTGTAAAAACGATTTGTAATTGTGATATAAAAGAGGGTTCTTGGAGAACTAACTGGCTAGAGAGACCTTTAAGTGATAAAAAACTTAATTATGCAGCAGATGATGTAAAGTATCTTATTTATATAAAAAAATTTCTTATGAGAGAACTAGAAAAACTAGATAGAGTTTCATGGTTTAATGAAGAGCAAGAACATGAACTTAAAAAATCAAATATAATTCTAAATGCAGCTGATGCATGGGAGAAAATTAATTATCCATTATACTTTTCTGACTATGATCTCAAAATGTTAAAAGATATTGCATATTGGAGAGAGGAATTAGCAATTAAATATAATATTCCAAAAAGATGGATATTAAGTGATTCATTAGTAATAAAAGTCATGATGGCTAATCCAAAAAAAACTAATGATATTTTAGCTAATATTAAACAAAGTATTTCAGATAGTGAAATTGGAGCTATTAAAAATATTCTTAAAAACAAGGCTCAGTCCAAAAATAAAAATATTTCTCCAAATAAAAATCTTGAAAATAAATTTACTGAAATTCTTAATTCTGTTTCAGATGAATTTAAAATTGATTCTACTATAATAGCAAATAAAAGAGATTTAGAGTTCTTTTCTCATTTTCATGATAAAGCAAGATTCATGAAAGGATGGAGATATAAAATATTTGGTAAACTGGTACAATAATATTATGAGAAAATATTCATCAAAATTAGTAGATGGCAAAGATAGAGCACCAAGCAGATCAATGCTCAGAGCGGTAGGTTTTGATGATAATGACTTTAAGAAACCACAAATAGGTATTGCCTCAACATGGAGCATGGTAACACCATGTAATATGCACATAAATGATTTGGCGAAAGTTGCGAGTTCTACTATTGATAAAAATGGTGGAAAAGCAGTTAACTTTAATACAATTACTGTATCAGATGGAATATCTATGGGATCTGACGGGATGAGGTATTCTTTGGTTTCAAGAGAAATCATTGCTGACTCGATAGAGGCAGTAGTTGGCGGAGAGGGTCTTGATGGATTTATTAGTTTTGGGGGATGTGATAAGAATATGCCTGCATGTGTAATGGCTATGCTTAGATTAAATCGTCCTTCTGTATTTGTTTATGGAGGCACAATACTTCCTGGTGTTCATCAAAATAAAAAAATTGATATTGTTTCTGTATTTGAAGCTGTAGGTAAAAATGCAAATGGTGAAATAAATGATAGAGAACTAATGCAAATCGAAAAAAAAGCTATTCCTGGTCCTGGTTCTTGTGGAGGTATGTATACTGCAAATACAATGGCATGTGCAATTGAGGCTATGGGATTATCTTTACCTAATAGTTCTGCACAAACAGCTATTTCAAAATCTAAATCAGTTGATACAAAAAATGCATCAATAGCACTGATGGATTGCATAAGAAAAGATTTAAAACCAAGGGATATAGTAACTAAAAAATCTTTAGAAAATGCTATTACAATAGTTATGGCGCTTGGAGGATCTACTAATGCAGTTTTACATCTTCTAGCCATTGCAAACGAAGCAAAAATAAAGCTCTCGCTTAAAGATTTTGAAAGGATAGGTAAAAAGACACCAGTCGTAGCCGATTTAAAACCTAGTGGACGCTATTCAATGGCTGATTTAGTAAGCATAGGTGGTGTTGCCCCTCTAATGAAAATGTTAATTAGTGAGAAGCTCATGGATGGAAGCTGTCTTACAGTTACAGGTAATTCACTGTCGAAAAATTTAATGCAAATAAAACCATACTCAAAAAATCAAAAAATAATAATGCCTTTGAAATCACCTATAAAAAAAGATGGCCATTTGATTATTCTTAGGGGCAATATTGCTCCTGATGGGGCAGTAGCAAAGATTTCAGGTAAAGAGGGTACATATTTTAAAGGCAAGGCAAAAGTATTTAATTCTGAGGAGCAGTGTCTTAAGAGTATCCTGAGTGGTAAAATTTCTAAAGGCACTGTAATCGTTATAAAAAATGAAGGACCTGTGGGTGGTCCAGGGATGAGAGAAATGTTGTCACCAACATCTGCCATAATGGGACAAGGTTTAGGTGATCACGTTGCACTCATCACAGACGGAAGATTTTCTGGAGGTAGTCATGGCTTTGTGGTAGGGCATATTGCTCCTGAAGCTGCTGTCGGTGGTCCACTATCAATGATAAAAAATGGTGATAGTATTGAAATATGTGCCATAAAAAAAGAAATAAACCTTCTTGTAAGTAATAAAGAAATATTATCTAGAAGAAAAAAAATGAAAATATCTACAGGTCAAACTCATAATGGTGCTCTTACAAAATATGCTAAGTTAGTCAGTCAAGCAGATACAGGAGCAACAACTACTTAATCTAATACATTGAGTTCTTGAGGATAAATTCTTTTCACAATATGTAGAATTTTCTCTAATCTCTCCAGAGGTTCATGAGTTGATATTAAATCAGCTTTATCACTTATTTCAATTGGCAGACATTCAATAAGGCGAAATCCAATCCAATTTGCATCATTATATTTAGATTTATTATGAAATATGTAAGCTTTGATTTCTGGATAAATCTTTCTATAAAATTTGGATAATATTTGATATTTCTGTGGTATCAAATAGTCAATTCCAAGATCAACTTCTTTTGCATCACCTTTTAATAAATTTGACTCATCAAGTTTATAATTATTTAAAGATACAATTTTCTTACCTTCTACTGTAATACCCAATAAACCACCATCGAGCTGTGACCAATCAACTATTTCTACATAACACCCATACTCGTGTACTGAAGAGATATATTCTGCATCTTGTTTTGTTAAAGCAATTACAAAACCTAAATTAGTTTTAAGACATTCTTTGATCATATCTAAATATCTTCTTTCAAATATTCTAAGTGGAAATTGACCACCTGGTAATATTATGCTTTTAAGTGGAAAGATAGCTATATTTGAATAATTATTCATCATTAAACCTCAATGATGCTGAATTGATACAATATCTCTTATAGGTTGGTTTTGGCCCATCATCAAACACATGTCCAAGATGTGCACCACATTTATTACATGTAACTTCTGTTCTAGACATACCATGAGAGTTATCCATAATAAGTTTTAAATTTTCTATATCTATAATATCAAAAAAACTTGGCCAACCTGAGTAAGATTCATACTTGTGTTTAGATGAAAATAAATCAGTATTACAACAAATACATTTGTAAGTACCTATTTTTTTGTTATTTAAATATTTACCTGAAAAAGGTGCTTCAGTAGCTTTATTTTGTGTTACAGAAAACTCTTCATCGCTCAACATCTCTCTAAGCTTATTTTTATCCATGTAGTTCATCTTTTATATATTTAATAACATTTTTCGTGTTCTTATTAGATAATATTAAGATATTATCAAATTTTTTTTCATTGGACAGATATTGGCCTATTTGAGATTCACATTCAATAACATTTATTTTAATGTTATTGCTGAAGTACCTCTTAAGCTTATTATTATTAGTTATTATAAGTACTGAGTTAGACTTTTTGAGTGACATTAATAGATTATTGTTATGTACACCAAGATTTATAGAATTTGAATTTGGGAGGAATATAGTCAGCATACTCTTCTTTTTATATTTATTTTTGATTGTTTCAATCGCAGATTTTATCGCAGTAGGATGATGTGCAAAATCATCAAATATGTTGATATTATTTATATTACCTATAAATTCCATTCTTTTTTTAACACCCTTAAATGATGATAAGCTTTCTATTTGCTTGTCTATCTTATTACTGATTTGATTGCATGTAGCTAGTGAGAATACAGCATTGATGTAATTATGATGACCCATTAAATTAGTTGGTAACTTATATGTTTTATTTTTTATTTTTAATTTATAGTAATCAGATTTTTCTAAGCTATACTCGCCAGAATCTTTTTTTGTATTTACAGATATAAGTTTTGACCAACATCCTAGATTAAGTAAATCTCTTATATTTTTATCATTAGTGTTGAATATTATTTTTCCATTAGATGGAATAAGTCTGATCATATGATGAAATGATTTTTTAATATCATCAATATTTTTAAATATATCAGCATGATCAAACTCAATATTATTGATTACGAGAGTATTGGGTTTGTAGTGAATAAATTTTGATCTTTTATCGAAGAATGCCGTATCATATTCATCAGCTTCTATTATAAAGTATTTTGATTTTGTTAATTTTACAGAAGCCATCGTTCCAGACGGATCACCTCCGATTAGATAACTAGGATTTAATTTCAACTTATTCATTATATGAGCAATCATTGTAGTCGTAGTCGTTTTTCCATGTGTACCACTAATGGCGATAATATGTTTATTTTTTAATATATTTTTAGCTAACCACTCAGGGCCTGAAGTATAATTTAATTTATATTTTAAAATATACTCAACAACAGGATTACCTCTTGTCATAACATTGCCAATTAGTATTAAATCTTTATTTTTTATGTCTTTAATCTTATGGCCAATAATTATATTAATATCATGTTTTTCAAGCACTGATTTTATAGGATCATAAGCTGCACTATCAGAGCCAGTAACGTCGTGACCTATCTTTTTTGCAAGGATTGCAATACCTGACATAAATGTTCCACAAATCCCTAGGATGTGAATCTTCATATAAGTAAGGAAAGGACGATAATAAGCATAAACCCTATTATCATGCTATACAAAAATGAAATTGATAAACCCATAAAAGTTGTACAGTCTAATGTATGTTTAAATACGTGCCCATAAATAAGCCATGAGTATACTGTCGCTATCATGATTATATATATTACTGATTTTGAATCTCCACTTAAAAAGAAAATGGCACTGGTTATAAAGCCTATAATTGCATGTATTCCTAATATAGTTGTTGCTGACTGTACATAACGTATTTTATAACCTTTATTTTCCGTCATGTTTTCTTTGACACTCAAAATTGTTTGAACAAAAAATAAACTTGCTCCAACGTATATTAGTGCAGTTATCACTGCGATCCCAAGGTTATAGTTAATATCATTAGGAATTAAACTGATAAGGATATTTGCTATAATGAATACGTTAAGTAGATTCTTACTCGATGGAAGATCCTGTGGCCCTTTTTTGAAGAGCATTATATCTGTGAAAGTTGTGAATATTCCATTCATAAAGTGGTATAATTTGGTCTAATATTTATTAGAAGGATAGCATATTGGACGACAAGTCTATAATTAAATCATATAAAAGAGTATCAAGTTTTTATGATTATACGTTTGGCAAGGTATTCAGACCTGGCCAAAAAAAATTAGTCAGTATGATGGAGTGTACTTCCACTGACAAAGTTCTAGAGATTGGTATAGGCACTGGAACATCATATAGTTTTTATCCTGAGGAAACCTCAGTGGTTGGTATAGATATTTCTCCTGATATGTTACAAAGAGCTGAAAATCACATAAGAACTTCTAATCTTAAAAATAAAAGAGTCATTATGATGAATGGCGAGAACTTGGACTTTGAAGATAACTCATTTGATAAAGTTGTTGGAATGTATGTAGTCTCTGTTACTCAGAACCCTGATCTATTAATCAAAGAAATGAAGAGAGTTTGCAAACCTAATGGCGATATTTATCTTGTTAATCATTTTAGCTTTGATACTGATAATAGAATAGTAAAGTTTTTAGAAAAAAGATTGATGCCAATAAGTAAATACCTTGGTTGGAGACCTTATTTCCCATTTTCTGAGTTCAATGCTTATGCAAAATTAAATGTTCAGTCAATTTCAAAAATTAATATTTTTGATTATTGGGGAATAATTCACGCAATAAATAGTCCGGCTGATTAAGATACTGCCTCATCAATCATTTTTTGCAATTCACCAGATTTATGCAAATCTAATGTTATATCACAGCCACCAATAAGTTCACCTTTAATATATAGCTGAGGAAATGTTGGCCAATCTGCAAACTTAGGAAGCTCTTGCATAATCTCTGAGTCTAGAATGACATTTACGTATGAAAATTCTTTACCACAACTTTTAAGTGCCTCTACAGTTCTAGATGAAAAACCGCACATCGGCATTTGTGGTGTTCCTTTCATATAGATTATTACTGGGCTCTCTTCTACTTGTTTTTTTATTCTTTCTAATGCTGACATAATTTCTCCTTTATATATATTGAATTATATATGTACTATATCTTTACATCAATATTAAGTTGAAACCACCTTTCTAGTAAGGTAAAGTGCCAGAGTTCATTGCCATTCAAGTTAGTAAAATTTTCGTTTGGTTCATGAAGTAATTTATCAATATACTTCCTATTATATATATCTCTATTTAAAGCAGCATCGCTATTAAGTATTTTGTTACAATAATCATAGAATTTATCTTTGATAATTTTAAGTGGCGGAACAGGAAAGTAAAATTTATCTCTATAAATTATTTCTTCTTTAAGATAATCCTCAGAAAGTTTTTTTAAATAGTATTTGCTGGTATTTTTGATTTTATCGGACCCTTTTACAGACAACATGAAAGTGATTAAATCTATATCAAGAAAAGGAACCCTTGCTTCTAGTGCGTGTGCCATTGTCATATTATCAACACGTTTTACAGGATCATCGATTATAAACATTGAAAGTTCTAAACGAAATACTTTATCTAATGTTGTTAAATCAGGACTCATTTCATTCATTAATTTACTAATATCATCATGTACATGATTACCATCAATATATTTACTATTTACGATATTTTTATAGTCATCAAAAGATCTATCAAAATAATATTTAGATAATGTTTCAATTTCTTTAGATTCTTTATCTCTCATAATCTTTTCATACCAAAAATATCCTCCAAAAACTTCATCAGCACCTTGCCCACTTAGAACTACTTTATTATGCCTAGATACTTTATTTGCTAGTAAAAAGAATGCTGATGAATCCTGACTAACCATAGGCTCGCTCATATTTGAGATTACCAAGTCGAGATTATTAAATAGTTCTTTATCATCAATATTATATTTTATATGTGAGGTCTGGAAATCCTTTGCGACTATATCTGAATAATAAAATTCATTACCAACTTCTTCGTTGATAGTATTGAAACCAATAGAGTATGTACTAATATCATCTTTGTATTTTTTTGCTATTGCTGTAATTAAACTTGAATCAAGACCACCTGATAATAATATACCGACTGGTACATCAGCTATATTAATTCTTTTTTCAACAGCTTTCCTGAGAAGATATTTTGAATGCTCTAGAATATCTTCTTCATTTTTATTCTCTACACCAACTTCATTAACATTGTAATATTTATTTATATAAGATTTTCCAGCTTTTGTAATATTCATATAATGACCTGGTTCTAGTTTATGTATGTCATTTATTAATGTATGTGGTGCAGGTACTACTGAATGAAGTGTAAATTGATACTGGAGTGCTATTGGATTTATTTGAATATTATCACCTTTTCTTATAAGACCACTCATCGATGAAGAAAATATAAATCTATTTTGATTTAATGAATAATAAAGAGGTTTTATTCCTATTCTATCTCTAGCTAAGAACAAATTATGTTTCTTAATGTCGTATATTGCAAATGAAAAAACACCATCTAAATACTTTACACATTCATTTCCATATTCGATATATAATCTAATGATTACTTCTGTATCTCCGGAAGAATTAAAAATGTGACCTTTTTTAACTAGATTATTTCGAATTTCTTTATAGTTATAAATAACCCCATTGAATATAATCACCATGTCATCAATTCTCATCGGTTGATTTGATTTCTTAGAAGTATCAATTATAGATAGTCTATGATGACCGAGGAATATATTTTTATCTTTAAATGTGCCTTTTGAATCATTTCCACGACTGGCAATGGAGTTCATTAAATTAGTTAATTGATTATCATTGAAATCTCTCTCATCAAATTTAAATTCACCACAAATTCCACACATCTCTAGTAATATCTCCTATGGATTAAATAGATTTCTTCATTTATCATTAGACATAATTTTAATCAACAAATGAGGTATATATGAATCCTTTATTATCAATAAAAGGTACTATAATTTCGGGTTTTCTACTAGCAATTGTATTTATAATGATACTAGCTGATGGAACTATCCCTATAGAAGCTGAGGGCTATATTAGATGGTTACACTACTTATCAGGTGTTACATGGATAGGGCTTCTATACTATTTTAATTTTGTTCAAGTTCCTGCTATGGCTAAAGCTACTGCAGATAAAGAACCTGGGCCTGCAGCTATAGGTAAATATGTAGCTCCTTTGGCATTATTATGGTTTAGATGGGGAGCTGTCGTTACATGGTTAACTGGTGCTGCTTATCTTGGTCATCATGGTCAATTTGTTGATGCATTTACATTTGCAGGAGGCTATAGTTCCGTAATAGGTGCGGGGGCCTGGCTTGGTACAATTATGTTATTTAATGTATGGGTACTAATTTGGCCAAATCAACAAAAAGTATTAGGTTTAGTTGATGCAACTCCTGATGAAATAGCTAAAGCTAAAACAACTGCTTTACTTGCATCTAGAACAAATACAGCACTTAGTATTCCTATGCTTCTGTTTATGGGCGCCGCACATCATCCGGGCTTAGTTTCAGTAGCATCTTTGATAACAGTAATCGTTTAATCAAAAAAAAACCTAACCTGATTACTCAGGTTAGGTTTTAAATACTAAATACAACCAGATTAGAATCTATGAGTTAATCCAATACCTCTAGTTGTCACGTCAGATCCTGTTGAATCAAAATCTTGTTTAGCATAACCAAAGACAAGGTCTGATGTTTTGCTAAGATTCATCTTCGCAGAAATTCCAAGTGTTTTATAGTCTTGCGTAGCTGCTCCGTCTGAATCACCTTTCGCATAAACAACTTGTAAATCTGTAGACCCCATTGAGTAGTGTGTTCCGATAGTTGTGATATCACCACTTGCAACACCAGATAAGTAACTTCCAGATATTTGTAGATCTTCAAGTGAGACAAAAACGCCAGCATTTGGCATCACTTTCATTGAAGCATAAAATCTATCATTACTTGTACCGTCAGCTTGTGAGTGACCTCTTGAATAACCTAACACTAACCCAGGCATAAACATGTCTTTGAGTTGAAGACCCATAGAGTAGTCGCCTTGATCTGTATTTGATTGATCGCCAGCTGCTGTTTCTGTATCATTAACTGCATACTGATATGCTAGCTCTAATGGACCCATCTGATTGTGGTATGCAATCATACCTTCAACAGTTCCATCTATACCACCATTACCTCTACTTGTACCACCATGTTGGTTTAATGCCCAAGCAGTATCCATATTGTGGTCAAATTGCCCCATAGTTTTATATGGAGATTCATATGTCCCCATACCAATGTAACCAAAAGCTGTTTTAAATCCTAAATTACCAACATGAAGGTTAAATGTTCTACAATCATTTGAGCTGTTACAGTTAGTAACACCATCTTCTGATGTGCCATCAATACCATCGAATTTGTATTCTAGATTTCCTATTAATTGAAGACCTCCTCCTAAGTTTTCTTTAAACTTAAGACCGAGTCTACTTTTGTTTCCACCATCTTCCAATGATTCATCATCAGCAGCTTTACCAACTGATCTATCGTCATAACCAACATACATACGTCCGTAGAAATGAACGCCAGATGATGATTTTGCCGATGACATTGAGCTATGTCCATTATCAGACATTGGGTGCCCACCTGCATAAGAAGCTAATGAAAATGATGTAAGTAATAAAATACTTAATATTTTTTTCATGATTTCCCCTATTGTTTAACGTTAACATCACTATTCTAGGTGAAATTGCACCAAAAATAAACATTTTTATAGGGTAATACTAATCTATACTGATTATCTAGATTTATAAATAAATTGATATAGAATGTCCTTTCCATGAGAAAATGGTTATGTCTATGAAAAGCAATATTATGCCAACCTATAATAGGAAGCCTGTTACCTTTGTTAGAGGAGATGGGGTTTACCTATATGATGATAAAGGTAACAAATATATTGATGCGCTTTGTGGTCTTGCAGTTACAAGCTTAGGGCACTCACATCCTATTATCTCTCAAGCAATCAAGAAACAATCGCAAACATTACTTCATACATCAAACGCATTTATCATTGATCACCAGGAGATGCTCGCAAAAAGATTGTGCCAGTTAACAGGTATGGATAATGCATTTTTTTGTAATTCAGGTGCAGAGGCAGTTGAGGCAGCTATCAAGATTGCAAGAAAATATGGACATGAAAGAGGGTTCAGTAATCCAAAAATTATTGTTATGTCGAATAGTTTTCATGGCAGAACAATGGGCGCGATGAGTGCCACGAGTAATAAAAATTCGCATGAATCGTTCGGCCCAATCATAGACGGATTAATAAGAGTCAATTTTAATGATATTGATGATATTAAAAATGTAATAGCCTCTAATGGAGATATTTCAGCAGTTTTATTAGAGCCTATTCAAGGTGAGGGTGGAATTATATCTTGTGATATAGAATATTTACAAGAATTAGATAAATTATGTAAAGAGAAAGATATACTACTTATGACTGATGAAGTTCAGTCCGGGTTTTGTAGAACAGGGAGATGGTTCAGTTATCAACATTTCAATATTATTCCAGATGTTGTTATGGTTGCAAAAGCATTAGGTAATGGAGTGCCTATAGGGGCATGTCTTGCTAAAAATGATGCTGCAAATATTCTAAAAGCAGGTATGCATGGTTCTACTTTTGGTGGTAATTATTTATCTACAGCTGTGGGACTTGCAGTATTAGATGTAATGAGAGATTCGCAGATATGTATGAATGTTAAACATATCAGCGATGTAATGAAAAATGCATGCGATAGTCAACTTAATCCTCTTAATGCAGTTTCTGAAATTAGAATTTATGGAATGATGATAGGTGTTGAACTAAAAATAAATTGTACAGAACTTGTTGTTAAAGCTCTCGAAAAAGGACTAGTCCTAAATGTAACAAAAGAAAAAATTATTAGACTTTTGCCGCCTTTAATCTGTAAAGATGAACATATAATTAAAATAGTCGATATAATAAAACAGTTAATTAAAGAAAATTATGAAAACTAGACACTTTAGATCACTCATAGATATTAATACAAGTGAATTTAATAAGATAATTCAAGATGCAATTAGTTATAAAGCATTAGATAAAATTAATAATGTTCCAAGAAATTATACTAATAAAACATTAGCAATGATTTTTAAAAAAAACTCTACAAGAACTAGAGTTTCTTTTGAGACCGCTATGTTTAAATTGGGCGGACATGCAATATTTTTGTCTGAAGATTCTTCACAGCTAAAAAGGGGTGAAGATATTTCTGATACAGGTAAAGTCTTATCAGGTATGGTAGATTTGATAATGATTAGAACTAATAGTCATGATGAAATCAAAAAACTAGCCGAAAATTCATCAGCACCTGTAATTAATGGATTATGTAATCTATTTCATCCGTGTCAATTATTAGCAGATATGCAAACTATAACAGAAATTAAAGGTAATGATTTATCAGACCTTACAATGGCATGGATAGGCGATGGAAATAATATGTGTAATTCATATATAAATGCATCTAAGTTACTAGGTTTCAAACTCAAAATTTCTACACCGCACGGCTATGAGCCTGATGATTACACTTTAGATAAATTTGGTGAAAATGTTGAGCTATGTGAATTGCCAGGTTCTGCTGTTGAAGAGGCTGATGTTGTTACTACAGACGTTTGGACTAGCATGGGAGATGAAAAAGAGGATGAGGAAAGGAAAAAAATATTTAAAAGCTACCAAGTTAATATGAATCTTATGTCCAAAGCCAAAGAGAGTGCAATCTTTTTACATTGTTTACCTGCACATAGAGGTGAAGAGATCGATGATATGATTATAGACTCTAAATACAGTGCTGTATGGCAGCAAGCACATAATAGGTTATATAGTAGTATGGCTTTAATTAACTTCTTGTTGACAGTTCAAGACTAAAGATTTTTAATTAAACTTTCTCTAGTTGCTTTGTCATCACATTTCAAAACTTTGTGAATAGCTTTTGCTATCTTCTCAGTATCACTTCGCAGTATAATATTTTTAACTTCTGGTATCGCCTGAGGATGCATACTAAAAGATTTTAGACCAAGACCAAGAAGAACTTTAGTATAGAAGGCTTCACCAGCCATCTCACCACAAACACTAACATCAATTTTAGCTTTGTTACAAGATTCAATAACTTTCTTTACAAGATTGAGCACTGCAGGCTCTGTTGGATCGTAGAGGCTAGATACCTCATCATCAATGCGATCAATTGCAAGTGTATACTGAACTAGATCATTTGTTCCTATAGACATAAAATCAATATGTTTAGCCAATATATCCGCCTGCAAAGCGCAAGCTGGAACTTCTACCATTACTCCAAGAGCATATTCATTCGTAAATTTCTTTCTTTCTTTTTTTAATTCATCTCTAGCATCATTAATAATCTCTTTAGCCTTAAAGATTTCACTTACATTAGTAATCATAGGAATCAGTATTCTAAGTTTTTTATTATATCCAGCTCTAAGCATAGCTTTAATTTGTGTTTTAAAAATATTTTTTTCAACAAGACTATATCTAATACCTCGTAGACCCAATGCAGGATTTTTTGCTATATCTCCTGCTTTTATATTTTCTGAGACTTCCTTATCTGAACCTATATCAAGAGTTCTTATTGTCACAGTTTTTTTCATCATCTTCTTGAAAACTTTTTTATAAGCGAATACTTGTTCGTCTTCAGTAGGGAGATCACTTCGATTCATATATAGGTATTCTGTTCTATAGAGTCCTATTCCATCACAGTTACCATCTAAAAATTTCACTTCTTCCGATAATTCTATATTGGACATAATTTTTATAATTTTTCCATCACATGTTACTGATTTCTTCTTTAAAACTTTTTTTAAATCTAAATTTAACGATGTATTTTTATTATTAAGACGTTTGAAATATCTGATTTCATTTTCATCTGGATTAATTATAATTTCATTATTCTCTGAGTGCATGATAAGGAAATCATTATCTTTAATAATATTATTTGATGCATCAGCTTTCACCATCATAGGTAAAGATAAACTTTTACTTAGAATTGCACTATGAGAGGATTTACTACCATGAGATGTTATTACACCCAAAGCATTACTGTAATATATGTCGATAATTTCTTTCGGAGTAATTTCATCTGTAATTACAATTTTATTTCGTAAATTAATATTTTTTAAACTCTGATCAGTTGTGTTATTTCTTAAAAAATTTAGAAGACTCATAACCATTTGCTTAATGTCTATTAATCTCTCTCTAATATATTTATCTTCAATTCCCTCAAATGATTTTTCAATTTTCTGATATTCAGTAGCGATTGACCAATTTACAGTATATAAGTCATTTCTAATTTTTTCAGTGATATTCTTCTGGAAGCTTTTATCATCGATAAAGTACAGTTGAGTTTCCATAAGCTTTTTAAGCGTTGAATTATCTTTGACCTTATCTCTTGATTTCTCATACTCTTCTCTAATATTTGTTAAAGATTTTTTGAATTTTTCAATCTCCTTTGCAATCTGGGATTTCTTGATAAATGAGGGAGCATAGTCAATATTATTTTTATCAATATAAATTGCTTCACCTAAACATATGCCTTTGGAGATACTATCGCCTTTAATTATCAGACTCATAAACCCTCATCAAAACCATTTTGGAATAATTCTTCTATAGAGTTCATAGCTTGCTCCTGATCTTCACCATCTATATTTACTTTTAAAACTGAGCCTCTAGATGCAGACAACATTAATAACTTCATAATACTCCTAGCATCAGCACTTTTGTCATCTTTTACAAGTGTAATTTCTGAATTAAAGTTATTTGATAAGGATACTAATTTTGCTGCAGCTCTGGCATGCAGTCCTAATTTATTCAATATTGTTAAGTTTTTAGAAATCATTGATTTATAATTTCATTATACCAGCAATCCCACCTTCAATAGCTTTATCAGCAAGATCATTAAGAGAATTAGTTGGATAATTAAACACATTTAAAAGCATAGATAGATTTAACCCAGCAACTACTCTTATATTTTTATGATTAATAGATTTTGCAATATTTGATGGAGTGGTGCCAATTATATCAGTTAATATTAAAACACCATTGCCTTTATCTAGAAATTTAACATATTTCTGTCCCAATTCTTTAACATCATTTGGATGATCATAATTATCAACTGATAGTATCTCAACACGAAAAGGGTTTTTGCCGAAAACTGATGTGGCAGTTAGCAACATTTGTTTGCCTATGTCGCTATGAGTAATCATTAATATACCTACATTCATACTATATATAATTTAAATTTTCAGATTCAAGGCAAGTTATAATTTGTTCAGTATTTCTGGAGCTTCTTATTTTTTTTCTATTTGATATGTCATCAAGGATTTGACTAAGTGATGATAGAAGAACTAGATGATCATCAGTTTGTTCATAAGGAACTATTAAACACAAAACAATATCAACATCAAAATCATCAATATTATCGAAGTCAATAGCATCCTCTAGGACTATCACAGATATATATGGCACATTAATTCCATGTAACCTAGCGTGTGGCAGTGCCACACCGTTTCCTACAGATGTTGACCCTAATCTTTCTCTTTCATAAAGCTGATTGAAAATTTCATCTGCATCAATACCTGTTGTCTCACTCAAAATTGATGCCAACTTTTCTAAAACGCTTTTTTTACTTTTACTGTTATCGTTTATAGATATATGTGAATTATCGAGCTTTATATTTAACATTTAGTCCTTTATTTTTCTATTTGTTGAGCTTTCAATTTTTAATCTTTCTCTATATTTAGTGACTGTCCTTCTCGCAACAGATATTCCCTTATCATTAAAATACTTTGTAATTTCATTATCACTTGACGGTTTCTTTTTGTTTTCTTTTTTTATAAGTTCATCAATCATTTTCATTATCACCTTGGATGATATCATTTTTCCTGTATCAGTAGCTAATTCCGAAGAAAAGAAATATTTAAGTTCAAATGTACCTCTAGGTGTTTGAACATATTTTTCATTAGTTGCTCTTGATACTGTTGATTCATGTATATTTAGCTGCTCTGCTATTTCTTTCAATGTCAAGGGTATCAATCCTATTTCTCCATGGTCCAAAAAATTAGATTGTTTTTTGAAAATTTCTTTACATACATTCAATATAGTTGAGTTTCTATTTTTTATAGAGTTAATAATAAAATTAGCTAGATTATGATTTTTTTCTAAGTATTCTTTATCAGTTTTAATTTTACTATCTTGCATTAAAGAAATATATTCTTTATTTAATATAAGTTTTGGAGTATTTTTTGTAGATTCAATAATCCATTTGTCCTTTCTCTTAAAAATAATTACATCTGGGTGAATTTGATAAAAATCTAATTTTTTGCTTATTTTTAATCCAGGTTTAGGATTAAGTTGTCTTATTAAATCTATAGCTTGCGTTTGATACAATTTGTCACCTTTAAATTTTAAAAATAAATCGTTGAACTTAGAGTTCTCGTTAACTTCCATTTTACTTAGTTCAGAAATTATATCTTTTGCACTTTTATAGTAATCAGATTCTTTGTGAATAGTATCTAACTGAATTGAGAGTGAATCACATAAATCAATTGCACACGTACCAACAGGGTCTAGTCTCTGCAATGTATGTAAGACATAAAAAATATCTTGAAATACAACCTCTGTTAATCTGTTGGCCTGTATAAAAACTTCTTTTAAATCTTCTGTCAAATAACCATTATCATTTACACAATCAATAATTATAATTGCTATTGTTTTTTCACTCTCTGAAAAACTCAAAGTCTCCAGCTGCTTAATCAAATGTGATCTTAAATTGTCAGAATCATGATGGTAGTTTAATACATCTTCAATATCTGAACTACTTTGAAGATTGGATGTTCCAATATTATAATCTATTTGATATTCCTCTTCTTTTTCAAGAAAAGGATTCTCTAGAATAATATCATCAATTTCTTTGTGCAAATCTATTGAATTCATCTGCAATATGTTTATTGCCTGCCTAGTTTGAGGAGATAATATCTTTTTAAGGCTTTGCTTAGTTGACTGTTTAAGCTTGTTCACAATTTAAAAGTTTCACCTAGATATACTTTTTTAACATTTTCATTTTTCAATAAATCTTTTGTTTGCCCAGATGCAAGTACTTTCCCAGAATTGATTACATATGATTTATCACATATTTTCAAAGTTTCTCTAACATTATGATCAGTTATTAAAATACCAATATCTTCGTTAGAAAGATTTCTTATTATCTCTTGGATATCAATTACTGATAAAGGATCTATCCCAGCAAACGGCTCATCTAATAACAAAAACTTTGGCTTTAAAGCAAGCGCTCTTGCTATTTCTACTCTTCTTCTTTCCCCTCCAGACAACTGCACACCTTTTGTATATAAAAATGATTCTAAATTAAACTTAGATATTAAATCATCCAAAATCGTTATTTTTTCTTTTTTACTGAGGTGTGTACCCGTATCTAATATAGAATTAATATTATCAATGGCAGTCATATCTCGAAATATGGAAGGCTCCTGAGGAAGATAGCTTATACCATGCTCAAATCTCTTATGAATTGGAGATGATGTAATGTCAACGTTATCTATAAGTATTTTTCCTGAATCTGTTTTTATTAAACCTACAGCCATGTAGAATGTAGTAGTTTTTCCAGCTCCATTTGGCCCCAATAAGCCTATTATTTCTCCAGATGATACATGAATTGTAATATCATCTACAACTTTTTGGGTATTATAAAACTTTTCTAAATTATTACATTGAAGTGTAGACATATCATTTTATATTAAATGTTGTAGTAACCTTTTTTTTAATTTTTTCCTTGATGACATCACCTGAAGAATTATCAACAATCCATTCATTAGTGTTGGTATTATAAATCATTTTATTACCTTGTATAATTCTTATTCCTTCCTCATCTTTTACTTCTCTTTTAGCGTTTTCTAAGAGTACTATCAAGCCAGCGTCAAGATCAGCTGACATTCCTATTCCAGTAGTCTTTGATTTTTCTGTAATTATAGTAACGTCTTTATCAGTTTCTATAAGATTACGAGAGATATAGAAAATTGCATATGATGTATACATTTTTATAGATTGATTCTGAGATTTTGAGGTTCTCTTTATATATACGTTATTTTTTAAATAAATTTCATCCATATCTCCTGTTGGATCTATTGCAGTATTAGATTTAATAGTTGTCAGTGACGAATCTTTATATAACTTTAGCTCAGGCCGCTTAACAAATGTTTTATTGTTATCATATGTTTCCATGAGTTCGCCATCTAATGTCCATTGAATTTGCATGTTTTTATCATTTTTGACTGTTGAAAAATTATGAAGTTGATTTTTTGATGTCTCAGGATTATTTACATTATTGCTCTCTGAAGAAGCTGAAAAAGCAATACAAGCAATTATTAGTATATATTTGTGTATATCAAACATTAATTTTAGATAAGTATATCAAATCGCATACGTCTCTAATAGCACCATTGCCTCCATGTCTAGGTGTCGTCCAATCAAAATTTAATTTATTCATAATAGGATTTGAATTAGGAACGATTATTGATAAGCCTACATATTTGAGAAGTTCAATATCAACGGTATCATCTCCAACATAACAAATCTCTTCAGGATTTATCTGAATATCCTGTTCATGAAATGATTTTAATTTATCTCTACTGCCTTGTAATATTTTATCAATACCTAACTCATTACCTCTCTTTGTAACACTCGCTGATTTGCGCCCAGAGATAATCATTGTTTTGATACCAATTGATTGAATTATTTTTATACCATGTCCATCTTGTGCATGAAATCTTTTACTTTCTTTTCCTTCATGATCATAATAAAGTCCACCATCTGTTAAGACTCCATCCACATCAAATGCAAGTAATTGAATTTTTTTTGCTTTATTTATTAGATTTTTAGGATAAATATCCTTCGTTAACTTTATATTTGTTAAATCATCAATCATTCTATCTCAAAGATTTAATTATATCTTGCATAGTTATAATGCCAACTATGTTTGATTTGTCCATTACAGGCAAAGCATTAATATTATTTTTTTCTAATATGGATAATGCCTCTGCAGCCAACAAGTCTCCAGAAATTTTAATCGGATTTTTTGTCATTAATTTACCCACTAAAATTTCATTACAATTTTTGTATTTAGTCATTATCCTTTTTATATCACCATCAGTTATGACTCCAGAAAGTTTATTTTTATCATTTATTATCAATACCATTCCTAAATTACGTTTGGCAGTTATCTTAAGAAGTTGAGTAAAAGTTGAATTAATATTTACTATAGGAATATTCTTCTTAATCATTACATCAGAAACATTTATTAATAATCTTTTCCCTAATGTTCCCGAAGGGTGAGTTTTTGCAAAGTCTTGCATCGTGAAATTTTTCTTAGCGGAGACAGTTAAGGCGAGAGCATCAGATAAAGCTAAAGCGCACATAATACTAGAAGAGGGCGCTAAGTCGTTTGGGCAAGCCTCACGAGTCACAGATGCATCAAGGATTAAGTCTGAATATTTTGCTAGTTTTGAAGACATATTACCTGTAATAGAAATTATTCTACATTTTAAAATCTTAAGCGAAGGTAGAAGTTTGATAATTTCCTGAGTTTCTCCTGAGTTTGAGTATATTATAATGATATCTTTACTCTGGATGGCTCCCATATCTCCATGAAGCGCTTCTGTCGCGTGGATGAATACTGATGGCGTGCCAGTACTACTCAGTGTAGCTGCCATCTTCATAGCAATATATCCAGATTTACCAAGGCCTATGGTAATTATTTTCCCTGAATATGAACTCATTAAATCACAAGCTCTATCAAAATTTGAATCAATCTTATTGAGAGTTCGTGTAAGAGAAGTTATTTCTTTTTTAATAATTTCTTTGGCTAATTGTTTGTTTGTTTTATTTTTCATAATTACTTAAATATATATTCAATATATAGCAAATATATTATTACTAATACGACGGAATATACAGTTTTTAAAATATTTTTCGATTTAATAATTAAGTAGAAGATAAAGGTACTAAAAGCTAATACTACAAAATCTCTCAATAGATTAGTGTTGTTTAAGAAAGCAGGATTTATAATACCAGCTGCCGTCATTGCGATAGCAATATTGAATATATTTGAACCTATAATATTACCAGCTATAAAATCGACTTTACCTTTTCTTGCAGACTGAATACTTGCAGCTAGCTCTGGTAGGCTTGTTCCTAACGCTGCAAGTGTAAGACCAATAACGTACGTTGTAATACCAAAAAATATAGCTATTTCAGTTGCGCCTTGAATAAAAAGATGTGATCCATATAGCAAGAGAGCAAGTGAAGTAACCAAATATAAAAATAAAATTGTACTCTTATGATATTTCTTACTTCTAGTGTCATCTTCATCTTGAGGTTTAGATTTAAAAAAATAAATGCTTATCATGAATATTAATATTAATATTATCGAATCACCACTTGTAAAGGTTTTATCAAAAAATATTAATATAAAAGTGATTCCCGATAACACAATCATACTTATAAATGGTTTTGTGGGTAATGAAAAATTATAAGTATCTAAATTCACAAAAAGCATAGAGATAGCAAATACTAGAGCTATATTAGATATATTAGATCCGAGAGCATTCCCTACCGCTAGTATCGTTTGATTTTGAATAGCAGATTCTATTGAGATAAATATCTCAGGGGCAGATGTTGCGATACCGATAAGGAAAAAGCTTGCAAAAAAATTTGAAATAGAAAGCGTGTTAGCAATCCGTTCTGTTGTCGTTACAAGTAAATCTGAACCTACAAGTAATAAAACCAGACCTAATAATAAGATAGATGTAGCTTCTATCATAATGTTAAAGTTTAAGATACGTTATGTTAATTTTCGAACTAATAATTAATTTCAAGAACATCAATTTCAAAGTCTTGAACATCTTTTCCATCAGAAATCATTTTCGCTCTTCGTTGCAAGTATGATTCTCTTAAAAATATGTATTTATCTTTTGCTGCTGTATCAAGAATTTTAGATGCTTCAAGTAAATTAGCTCTTGTATCTATGACATTTGTTGCCTGTATCAACTGTCTTTCTTCATGATGTAATTCTGTTTGTACCGGAGAAATACTTTTATCCATGGCTATGTCAGCATAAAGCCCTGGAGCATCTCTAAAGGAACTAGGCCCAAAAAAAGGCAACACTAAATAAGGACCTGCTGGTACACCGTAGAATCCAAGCGTTTGACCAAAATCTTCTTTGTGCCTCTCAATTCCTATGGTGCTTGCAACATCGAATAATCCGAATAAACCAATAGTGGAATTAATAATCAGTCTTCCAGAAGATGATAACGTCTTTTCTACATTCAACTGAAGAGCGCTATTTATAATAGTACTAATTTCACCAAGATTATTAAAAAAATTTGAAATACTATCTTCTACTGGGTCTGGTGTTACAGTTCGATAGCCTTTTGCTATAGGCTCTAATATAGAGTCGTCTACTATTTCATTAAAGTTAAATATAGCCCTATTCATTGGTTCTAATGGATCATCGTCTGATGAATAGGCATTATTTGTACCTGTAAATAATAAGAAAGCAAGTGCTAACAATGATAGAATTGTTAATGAATCAGCTATTTTTTTTGATTTAACCATTCCCATTTTTGAATTATATACTAAAATGAGCTTCATGATTAAAAAAATATCAATCTTCTTAGTGTTTTTAACATTTACTTTTTCTGCGTTTTCATCAGAGGGGCCAGATGATTTTTTAAAAAAATCTGTTGAAGAAATATCCAACCTTGTATCAGAAAATAAACAAAGATTTGAAACAGACGAAAATTTTTTGAGACATAAAATGAATACAGTTGTTATGCCAAAACTTGATATTCCTTTGATGTCTAAAATTATATTAGGTAAGAAAATTTGGACCAGTATGTCAGAACAACAAAAGTCTGATTTTGTACTAGCATTTGAGTATAGAATGACTAGCACGTACATGAAGTCAATAACTGCATTCGATGGTGAAAAGATAGAATTTCTTCCTTTCGAACCAGGTAAAAAACCAAATTTAGCTTTTGTTAAATCTAAATACATCATTGCTGCTGGCAATATAGATGTTGATTATAGGTTGATCAAGAATCCTGAAGGATGGAAAGTATACGATATAATATTTGAAGGTATAAGCTTAATGAAAAATTATAGAGCTGATTTTAGGCAGCATGTCACAGAGAGCGGTATTGATTCGCTTATCCAAAGTTTGAATAAATAACATCAACTATACAGGCTTAAATGTAATAAGAAGCCTCGGTAATAAAGTTAAAACTGCGATAAGTGCAACAAACATTGCTAGGCCTGTAAGTACACCAAAGATTATTGTTGGTATAAAATTAGACAATATTAATATAGAGAACCCAAAAATTACTGTAATACCGGTAAAGAAAATTGCATTACCAATCGTAGAGTGACAAATAAGTACTGTCTTGCTGTAGTCATTATATTTTTTTAGTTCTTCTTTAAACCTATAAATATAATGAATACTATTATCTACAGCTATTCCAACAGTTATCGCAGCCACTGTTATTGTCATCATATCTAATGGTAAATTCAATATCCCCATTATTCCAAGTACAAATAGTGCTGAAATCAAATTCGGGATGATTCCAATTATCATTAGGGGAATTGATTTAAACAATACCAAGAACATTAATGCGATAATAAACATTACAAAACCTAGAGATTTTATTTGAGAATCAAAGAGACTTTGTAGCATGTTATTATACAATAGTAATATACCCGTCAGTGTTATTTCTTCTGATTGTAAATATTGATCATTACTTAAATCATCCTTGATATCATTGATAAGTTTCAATCTTCTCAAATCTTTATTTGAATCTAGAACTCTCATACTAATTCTAGCTTCATTTTCATCGATAGATAAATATGGAGTTACCGTGATGTCCTTTACTTCATCTGGCAACTTTTTATAGAGTAATGACATCTCAAGGCTATTTAATTCTTTATTATCATTTACAATTTCTGCAACACGTACTGATGATGCAAAAGATAAAACTTTTCCAATATATTTATTATTATCAAGATAATCATGAACATATTTAATCTTATTAATTTTGTCCGTTGTAAACCAATTTGACTCCATGGAATCTTCTTCACCAAGTAAATCACTAAATTCATCATCTTCATTTTCTGAATAAGTTTCTTTGAATTTAATAATAACCTCCATTGGAGTTGTCCCTCCAAGTTCATTATCAATCAGTTGCATGCCTTTATATATTTCTGTATCTGCTCTGAAATAGTTAATAAAACTATTTTCTACTTTAAGTTCATTTAGACCATATATTGTTATAACTGTAAGGACGGAAAAGGCCAAGTATATAGATTTTTTTGAATTAATGGTTATCTTCGCAAGATAGTCAGTAAATAACAATTTTGTTTTATTAGAACTTATTACAGAATTATTTTTATTTGAATATAGCATTATTAAACATGGTAGAAGTATAAATGAAGTTATGAATAAAGTAGTAAGCCCAAGTACCATCATATAACCAAAATCAATCACAGGTTTGATATCACTCATGATTAATGATGCAAATGCTACGATTGTAGTTAGAGCGGTATATAGACAAGGCCAAACCATTTTTTGTGCAGTAACAAGCACTGATTGTTTTTTATTATATTCTAACGCACTATAGATTTGTCTGTACCTAACTATGATATGGATATTCATTGATAAAGTGAGTATCAACATTAATGAAATAAAGTTTGATGATATCACTGTAACTTTCCAATCTAGAAAACCTAGAAGACCAATCATCAATAATACTGAATATATACAATTCAACACTGGCGCTATTACCCAAATTGCTTTTCTAAAAATAATCATTAAGGTACTTATTATGAAAATTAATACTCCTATACCAAAATTTATTAAGTCATTTCTTATAAAAGTAATCATGTCATCGGTAATCATAGGTATTCCACCAAGCCTTATCTCGTATCTTTGGGTAGTATAATTTTTTTGAATTACTCGTATTTGTTCTATTAGATGACCAATTTGATTATTATGACTTTCATATAGCTCGTCATATGTTCTTTTCGTTGTGAAATATTCTTTTTCATAGTCAGGGTTTATTTTATATTTATCAGATAAGTCATTTCTTTTTATTCTCATCTGTTCAAGATTCTTATTATCCTCTAGCAGTATTTGCATAGCAGTAGTCTTTGCATCATTACTAATCACTAAATCTTTATATATCGGACTTGTTAGTATTTCATTTCTTGCTTCCTCAAAATTAATATCATCACTAAATATGTTTGGAACATCATTGATAAGCTCTGTTAGTGGTTTTTTAGAACTTGTTACCAAAGGTATATTAACAATAGATGTGACAGATTTAACATTATCAAGCTCAGTAATTTTTTCTGTTAGCGTATTAATATAATCAAGAGTATCCCTTGAAAATATATCTTTATCTTTATCTGTTACCGTTAATACTAAAAAGTCATTTGTTTTATATCGTGCAGTAACTTCTCTAAATAATTTTAAATCTTTATCATCCTCTAATATTAAAGTATCTGCAGAGGCATCTAGCTTAAAGTTACCTATATTGGAAAGTGCCATAATAAGTACAAATACTAAAAATGCTAAGATAAATGCAGAATATCTGAGTATATATTCTTCATAAATATGTGATATCTTC
Source organism: bacterium (assembly GCA_029979505.1). GTDB lineage: Bacteria > Pseudomonadota > Gammaproteobacteria > CACLCV01. The sequence continues at coordinate 51,046 of JAPOHH010000002.1, forward strand.
TTTTTCATAGCTTTATTGAGTATAAACTTTTAGAATACCGAAACAAACTCAAAAATAGATATGGATAAATTATTAATTCAAGGCAGCCAATCTTTATCAGGATCAGTAAAGATTTCAGGAGCGAAGAACTCCGTACTACCTATGTTATGTGCCTCAGTGATGTCTTCAAAGGGATCAGTTGAATTACAGAATGTTCCTCATCTACAAGATGTTACCACCACGACGAGATTATTAACCCAGATGGGTGTGAGAGTTACGATGGATGAATTTATGAAAATTAGCCTTGATGCTAGCGATATCCATAATTTTTATGCACCTTATGATTTAGTTAAAACAATGCGTTCATCAATTTTAGTATTAGGTCCATTACTGACAAGGTTCGGTGAGGCAAAAGTCTCTTTACCTGGAGGTTGTGCAATCGGGATGAGGCCAGTTGATATGCATATAGATGCATTAAAGAAGATGGGAGCAGAAATTAAAGTTGAAAGTGGATATATTTATGCTAAATCAAAACGACTTAAAGGTAGCGATATTATTTTTCAAACAAAATCAGTAACTGGAACTGAAAATATTATTATGGCTGCAACATTAGCTAAAGGAATTACAAAGATTCAAAATGCTGCTAACGAACCTGAAATAACAGATTTATGTGAATTTTTAATAAAAATGGGCGCACGAATTAGCGGACACGGAACAGATATAGTTGAGATAGAGGGAGTTGATTTTCTTTATGGAGCTTCACATAACCCTTTGCCTGATAGAATTGAAGCCGGGACATTTATGGTTGCTGCAGCTATTACTCAAGGTGATATAGAAATTAATAATATTGTTCCTGAACATTCTCAAGCTGTAATTGATAAATTAATTGAAGCCGGCGCAGAAATTATTTCTATGAATAATTCTGTAAGAGTGAAAATGAAAAAAAGACCAAACGCTATTAATATTGAGACAAATGCTTATCCTCATTTCCCTACTGACATGCAAGCTCAAATCACCGCATTGAATACATTAGCTAAAGGCAACAGCTTAGTTAAAGAGAATATTTTTGAAAACCGATTTATGCACATACAAGAGTTACAAAGGATGGGCGCTCAAATAACGGTCCGAGAGAATATTGCACATATTACTGGTATGGAGAAGCTCTTGGGTGCTCCAGTTATGGCGACGGATTTGAGAGCATCGGCAAGTCTTATTTTAGCTGGTTTAGCAGCTGAGGGGGTTACTGAGATAGGTAGAGTTTATCATATAGACAGGGGCTATGATTGTATTGAGGAAAAACTTCAGTTAATTGGTGCTAGGATTTCAAGAAAACCCATGTAAAATGCTATCAAATGATTAGATTAGCTATATCCAAAGGTAGAATTTTAGAACAAGCGATTGATATTCTTAACAAGATTAATATCACTTGCAAGTATAATCCTTTAAGTACACGTAAATTAATTATACCAACAAATAACGCTCAGTTAGAGATAGTTATAATTAAAGCTACGGATGTGCCACTTTATATAGACTCCGGAAAAGTTGATCTTGGAATTGTAGGCATAGATACTCTTCTAGAAAATTCTGCCACAAATCATTATCGTCTAGCTGATTTAAAAATATCAAAATGTAAATTGGTTGTAGCAGGGAAGCCAGCGATGAAATATTTTAATAATATGAAGGTTGCAACAAAATATCCAAATGCAGCGAAAAACTATTTTGAAGAGGCTGGGCTGCAGTGTTCGATACTAAAACTATATGGTTCAATAGAATTGGCAACCGTACTAGGACTATCTGATTTTATAGTTGATATAGTTGAATCAGGAAAAACTCTTAAAGAGAACAATTTAAAAGAATACGATAAGATTGCTGATATCTCATCGCTATTAATAGCAAATAAAGTTTCTTATAAACTTAAAAAAACAAAAATAGATGCACTTGTAAGTAAGGTACTAAATAATGGCAAATAAAACAGATGATTTAAGAATTATCAATACTCAAGAACTTTTAAGTCCTATTGATGTAATTGATGAGCTATCACCTTCAAAATCAGGAATTAAAACAATATTGGATGCTAGAAGTGAGATTAGTGGCATTCTCAACAAAACCTCTAGTAAATTTATGATTGTTGTTGGTCCATGTTCAATTCATGATATTGATGCTGCGATAGAATATGCTACAAGACTTAAAGAATTAAAAGAAAAATTATCAGAATCTAGTTTAATAATTATGAGAGTTTATTTTGAAAAACCTAGAACCGTTATTGGATGGAAAGGCCTAATCAATGATCCTGATCTAGATGGATCATTTAAAATTAATAATGGTATAAAATTAGCAAGAAAACTACTTATAGATTTATCTGAAATGAATATACCTTGCGGGCATGAATTTCTAGATCTAGTAAGTCCACAATATTTATCAGATTTAATAAGCTGGGGAGCAATAGGTGCAAGGACTACTGAAAGCCAAAGCCATAGAGAACTTGCTTCTGGATTATCGTGTCCAGTTGGATTTAAAAATGGTACTGATGGCAGTATTCAAATTGCTATTGATGCAATGAATGCCGCAAGACACTCTCATAGCTTTTTATCTGTTACCAAAGAAGGAAGATCAGCTATATTCAATACAGCTGGCAATGAAGATTGTCACATCATCCTTCGTGGAGGAAATAAAAAAACAAATTATTCTTCTGATGATGTTCAAAAATCAACATCAATTTTAGAAAGTAATAACTTAAAACCTAATATAATGATTGATGCTAGTCATGCAAACAGCAATAAAAATTACAAAATGCAATCCGTTGTAGTTGATGATGTAAAAAAACAGATTTTGCATGGTGAAAGAAATATTATTGGTGTGATGCTAGAAAGTAATTTGATCGAAGGTAATCAAAAAATTAATAGCAAAGAAAAATTGAAATATGGACAAAGTATAACCGATTCTTGTATAGGATGGGAAGAAACTGAAGATATGATTTTATCACTGGATGAGTTATTAAGAAAAACTTATGAAAATTAAAACATTAAATTCAACTTCAAAAGATTTCTATATCGATTTATCGAAATACTTAAAGTTACAAATAAAAAACTCAAAAGCTATTGATAATTCTGTACTACAGATTATTGAAAATATAAAAAAAAATAAAGATAAAGCTTTAATCAAATTTGCAAAAAAATATGATAATGTGAATTATACAAAGATAAGTAACTCTCTAGTTTCAAAAAAAGAAATAAAAGATGCTTACAAGTTAGTATCACCAAATCTTTTAAAAAATATTAAAAAGGCCATAAATAACATAAAAATATTTTCAAAAAAACAAATTTTAAACAGCTGGTCAATAAAAAAAAATGGATCAATATTAGGTGAAAAAGTAACACCTATTAAAAGGGTTGGTATCTATGTTCCAGGTGGAAAAGCAAGTTATCCATCTACAGTAGTTATGAATTCTGTTCCTGCGAAAACTGCTGGCGTAGATGAAATTATTATGGTTTGCCCACCGAGTGATGGCAAACTAAATCCCTTGGTTTTAGTAGCAGCAGACTTGTGTGGTGTTGATAAAATTTATAAATTTGGGGGTGCTCATGCAATTGCTGCTTTGGCGTATGGGACTGAGAGTGTTGAATGTGTTGATAAAATCGTTGGGCCAGGCAATGTTTATGTAGCTACGGCTAAAAAAATGGTATTTGGAAAAGTTGGTATAGATAGTTTTGCAGGTCCATCAGAAATATTAATTATTGCCGATAATAGTGTTAATCCAGAATGTATTGCTATTGATATGTTTGCTCAAGCGGAACATGATGAAATGGCTCAATCTATTTTACTCACAACCAGCTCTAAACTTATCAACGCAGTAAACAAAAAGATTGACCAAATGATAAAATACCAAAAAAGAAAAAAAATTATCAATAAGTCTCTAAGTTCCAGAGGCCTTTTTATAAAAGTTAAAAATAAATCAGAAATAATATCCGTTGCAGATAAGATTGCTCCTGAGCACTTAGAAATTCTTGGATATGGTAGTTCAAAATTAGAAAAAGAAATTCGTAATGCCGGAGCTATATTCATCGGAGAGAATAGTCCGGAGGTTTTTGGTGATTATTGTGCTGGACCTAATCACGTTTTACCCACAAGCGGTACAGCGAGATATGCATCTCCGTTAGGTGTATATGATTTTTTGAAACGTACAAGTATAATGAAGATATCTAGGAAACATGCAAAAGACCTTTCTAATATTGCTTCCTCGATAGCAGAATGCGAGGGTTTATACTCTCACTCTGAATCAGCTAAATATAGAAATTAATCATCTTTGAATTGATTTGTGTGTACGTGGCATAACAGAAACATTTATGACTGTTTCAATGATTTCATTATCACGTTTAAATTTCAAAATAATATCTTCACCTACTTTCAAAGACGCTACTATTTTTACAACCTGTTTAATATTATTAATCTTTACTCCATCTAAACTCAATATTATATCATTTGGTAAAATTCCAGATTTATCAGCAGGACCGTTGTTCAAGATTTTTGAAATAACCACTCCATTTGGAGTATCATAAGCGGACATACCTATATATCCTCTGACTACTCTTCCATATTTTATTAATTGTTGAGTAATATTTTTTACAAGATTAGATGGTACTGCAAGACCTATTCCGTCACTTCCACCACCTAATGACAAATTCATGGTATTTATACCTATTAGATCACCATTAATGTTTACCATTGCTCCGCCGGAATTTCCTGGATTAATAGCTGCATCAGACTGAAGAAATTCATCAAGAGGGTTTTCAGTAATATGACCACTATTAGTTCTAGAAATAATCCCTTTAGTTAAAGTTTGTCCTACTCCAAATGGATTTCCAATTGCTAAAACTATATCTCCTATTTTCACAGTCGACGAATCAGAAAAACTAATTGCTTTCCCTTTGAAATCACTCTTTAGTAGGGCAATATCAGTAATTGCATCTATACCTACAATTTTTGCAGGATATATATTGTTATCAAGAGAAATTATATTTACCCTATTTGCTCCTCTAATTACATGTTCATTTGTAACAACGTGACCATCATCTGTAACTATAACTCCGGAACCTCTACCTTTATTAGTTTGAATAGTTACAACTGAATTTTTAACAGAGTCATAAATATAATTGTAGGAATCTCTATTTACAACGTTTGAATCATAAACTTCTTTCGTTTCAACAACATTTATTGTTACTGGCTTTTGAGAAATAAATAAATATGAGGCAACCCCAGCCACAATTCCTATTACCATATATTTTAAAAGCTCTTTATACATATTATTAATTTGTATGTTTAAAAGTATATATTAGAGAATCATAATATGATATATTACCGACAGAATTAAAGTGAGACTGGGAAATGAGCGATAACAATAATTCATCTAATAGAAGAAACTTTCTAACAAATCTTACAAAAGTCATGGGAGGCGTTGGTGCAGTCTTTGCGGCAATACCATTTCTGTCTACCATGTCACCCAGCGAAAAAACTAAAATGGCTGGTGCGCCAATAGAGATAGATGTTTCAAGTATTCAACCAGGAGCATTTAAAATTGTTGAGTGGAGAGGAAAGCCAGTATGGGTAGTTCATAGAACTCCTGAAATGCTTGATAAGATTAAAAATGAAGCTGGCTATTTAGCCGACCCTGAATCTAATGAGGAGAATCAACCGCAATATGCTCAAAATAAATTTAGATCACTTAAGCCTGAATATCTTGTGCTTTTGGGAGTGTGTACTCATTTAGGATGCTCGCCCCTTTATAAGCCTGGTGAAAATAAAGACTTGGGCTTAGAATGGAAGGGTGGTTTTTTCTGCCCATGCCATGGTTCAAAGTTTGATCTTTCTGGTAGAGTTTTCAAAGGAATGCCAGCACCAACTAATTTAGAGGTACCTCCGTATTATTTTGCCAGTGAAACTAAACTTATTGTTGGAGCAGACGAAGGATAATGAGTAAATTTATTGCATGGATTGATGAGAGATTACCTGTTACTAAGTTTGTAAAAAATCATCTATCTGAATATTATGCTCCAAAAAATTTCAACTTTTTTTATTTTTTTGGAAGTTTAGCTCTCTTTGTATTTATTCTTCAAATAATTACAGGGATTTTTCTTACGATTAATTATAAACCTGATGCTGCATCTGCATTCGCATCAGTTGAATACATAATGAGAGATGTTGAGTGGGGTTGGCTAATTAGATATATGCATTCTACCGGAGCTTCATTTTTCTTTATAGTAGTGTATTTACACATGTTAAGAGCATTAATGTATGGTTCATATAAAAAACCTAGAGAGCTATTATGGTTGTTCGGTATGTTTATATTCGTATTATTGATGGCTGAGGCATTCATGGGATATTTACTTCCATGGGGACAAATGTCCTATTGGGGAGCACAAGTAATTATATCTCTTTTTGGGGCTATTCCGTTAATAGGTGAATCATTGGCATTGTGGATTAGAGGTGATTATGTAATATCCGATGCTACTTTGAATAGGTTTTTTGCATTTCATGTAATTGCACTTCCACTTTTACTCTTTGCTGTTATTTATTTGCATATCGCTGCATTGCATACCGTAGGCTCAAACAATCCTGATGGTATAGAAATCAAAGCTAATAAAAATAAAGATGGCGTTCCAGTAGATGGAATTCCATTTCATCCATATTACACAGTAAAAGATATATTTGGCCTAGCCGTGTTTCTAACTATTTTCATGTTTGTCGTTTTTTTCTTACCAGAATTTGGAGGATTTTTTCTTGAAAAAGATAATTTTGTCCCAGCTGACCCATTAAAAACGCCTGAGCATATTGTACCTGTTTGGTATTTCACACCGTTTTACGCAATACTTAGGGCAGTTCCAGACAAACTTGGCGGAGTAATAGCAATGGGCCTTGCAATATTTGTTCTTTTCTTAATGCCGTGGCTTGATAGATGTAAAGTTAAGTCTATTAGGTATAGATCAATATCTTATAAAATATTATTGGCAGCTTTTATAATAAGTTTTATAGGTTTAGGTTATATCGGAATGAAAGCACCAACTCCTACACTCACTGTATTAGGTAGACTATTTACAATTGTTTATTTTGGATTCTTTGTCCTTCTTTACTTTACAAGTAAAAATGAAAAAACGAAACCCGTACCAGATAGGGTGACGATGCATGATTAAAAAGTATGCTGTCTTCACTGTATTATTGTTATTCTCACATCTTAGTTATGGCGCATCTGGAGGTGATTTAAAACCTGTTGCAATTGATCTTGGTAACAAGGCATCGCTTCAAAGGGGTGCTCAAATTTATTTTAATAATTGTTCTGGATGCCACACTCTCCAGTATCACAGATACAGCAAGTTTGTTAATGATCTCGGTATAAGCGAAGATATGATTAAATCCAACCTTATCCTTACAACGAATAAAGGGGAGAAAACGAAACTTGGCTCTACTATCATAAATTCAATAAATCATGATTCTATCAAAGAGGTTTTTGGTGTAGTACCTCCAGACCTTACTCTTACTGCTAGGTCTAGAGGTTCTGAATGGATATATACTTTTTTAACGTCGTTTTATGAAGATGAAACTAGACCAATGGGTGTAAATAATATTTTATATCCTAATGTAAATATGCCACATGTATTATGGTACAAAGAAGGTTTAAAAAAACTTGATGAAAATAATCAACTTATTCTTAAAGTCAAAGGCCAGCTTAATCAAAAAGAATATGAACAAGAAATAACTGATTTAGTTAATTTCTTAACTTATGTCGCAGAACCAGCTCAACTAGAGAGGTATTCTATTGGTTTCTGGGTTATGTTATTCCTTGTATTTTTTGCGTTTATTACGTATCTTCTAAAGATTGAGTATTGGAGAGACATTAAATAATGACATTACTAGCTAATCGCAGGTCCGCGATATTATTATTCTCTCTACCAAATTGTTTAGATAGCCATAGAACTAGAATTGTAATAAAAGAAAAAGAAATTTCTGCAGAAATTCATGAGGTTGATATTGAAAATATTCCTGAGGAAATCAAAGTTATTAGCCCTTACGATCAATATCCATCTCTAGTAGATAGGGAGCTTGTGCTACAAAATTCTAGAGTAATTATCGAATATTTAGATGAAAGGTTCCCTCATCCGCCTTTACTCCCAGTTGATCCAATTTCTAGGGCTAAATTTAGACTTGCTTTAAACGAAATTGAGCATCACTGGTATCCGAAATATAATGAATCATATAATGATGAAATCCTAGACACTAAATTTGTGGATGAAATAAAAAATTATTTTCTTGAAATTACACCTATGTTAAAAGATGGGTTTTTTATGAGCGAAGACTTTGGACTTGTTGACTGCAGCTTAGCACCATTGTTATGGAGACTAAAAAATATTGATTATGATTTAGCTTCAAATAATAAAATCTTGGGCAATTATTATGAGAGAGTCTTTGATAGAGAAGCGTTTCAAGAAAGCCTAACTGAGACAGAAAAAGAATTATTCTAGTAAAAAATTTATTCTATCAACTTACTCATTCACTCTTCTAACTATACATATGTGATAAAGTAGACATATGAGCGGTGACTTATACATTGTGGCAACCCCTATAGGAAACTTAGATGATATAACAATTCGCGCCATAGATGTTTTAAAGAATGCTGATATTATCTTTGCTGAAAGTGTGGAGAGGACACAAACACTCCTGTCACACTACGATATTAAAAAGAAAGTTTTATCTTATAATAAAGACAATGAAAAAAGAAAGGTTCAAACTATTGCTTCATATATCGAAAACTCCAAAATTGTCGCGCTAGTAAGTGATGCGGGCACACCCTTAATCTCAGATCCAGGCTTCCACTTACTATCAAATATAAATTCAAATATCAGAATTGTACCTATTCCAGGCGCCTCATCACTAAGTTGCGCATTGTCTGTCTCTAAAATACCAATGAATATGTTTCTATTTTATGGATTCCTCCCTAAAAAAGAAAATGATAGAAAGAAAAAATTGAATGAAATGTTATGTCTTGATGTACCAGTATTTTTATTTGAGAGCAAGCATAGGCTAGTAGCTCTGCTGAAGAATATATATGAAATATATGGAGCAGACACTCAGGTTGGAATATTTAGAGAGCTTACAAAGGTTTACGAGACAATTCTATGTGACAAGGTTGAGAATTTGATAAGCCAATTTGAGGCTAATCAACCAAAAGGAGAATTCGTTGTAATAATTTCTCCTAAAAATTCGAATACAAACACAGAAAAAGATTATTTATCAACTATTGAGCAATTAATTGATAAAAATTTCTCAAATAAAGATATTGTTGAAATTATAAATATCATTTCAAAAGATTCTAAAAAAGAAATATATAAAAATGTATTATCTATTAGACATGGGCTATAGTTTTGTCGTATCATTTAGTTTTAGTGAAACCTACTAAAAAAGATATAAGATGACTCTAATCGGGGCATCTTTTTTTTTATTTAAAACAAGGAAATACTCTTGAAAAACGCTGCTATATTACTACAAGATGGCACTGTGATACCTGCTGAATCTATAGGGCATGAAGAATTTAGTCTAGGTGAGATAGTTTTTAATACTTCAATGACTGGATATCAGGAAATAATTACTGATCCTTCATATAACAAACAAATTGTTACTTTTACTAATCCACATATTGGTAATACGGGTATCAATATTGATGATAATGAATCTGTTAAACATGGATGTTCAGGAATTATTATTAGGAATCACCCTACCGTGCACAGTAGCTGGAGAAGTGAAAATCAGTTTATTGAATATTTGAAAGATAAATCAATTACAGCTTTATGTTCTGTAGATACTCGTTATCTAACTTCTTTGCTAAGAATTAATGGTTCATTAAACGGATGTTTAGTTCCAGATATAAACAAACTTGATAATGCAAAAAAAGAATTATTGAAATTTTCTGGCTTAAACGGTCTCGACTTAGCAAAAAATGTATCAACAGAAAGTCAATATTTATGGGAAGAGGGAACACATGATTTAATCAATATAAATACTCTCAAAGAACAAAAAAGATTAAATGTTTTCGCTTATGACTATGGAATTAAAAAAAATATATTAAGAATTCTTTATGACTTAGGATGTGACGTAACAGTTGTTCCTGCTGATTTTCCCTATAAAAAAGTGTTAGATTATAACCCTGACGGGGTTTTTTTATCAAATGGCCCTGGAGATCCTGCGGCGTGTGAATATGCTATAGAAAATATAAAAAATCTTTTAGCTGTGAATATACCTATTTTTGGCATCTGTTTAGGTTTCCAATTAATGTGCTTAGCTAGCGGTGCAAAAACATACAAAATGAAATTTGGACATCATGGCGCCAACCATCCAGTAATAGATATCAATACTAAAAAGGTATTTATAACTAGTCAAAATCATGGATTTGCAGTTGATTTTGATTCTTTGAGTGATAATCATAAAGTTACTCATAAATCTCTTTTTGATGGTTCACTTCAGGGTGTGGAACTGGAGCATACACCTGCTTATGGTTTTCAAGGACATCCAGAGGCAAGTCCTGGCCCACAGGATATATACAATTTATTTACAAAATTTATTCACAACATGAGAAATTCAAATGCCTAAACAAACAGATATCAATAGTGTATTAGTTATCGGAGCAGGCCCAATTGTGATAGGGCAAGCATGTGAATTTGACTATTCGGGTGTGCAAGCATGTAAGGCGCTTAGAGAAGAGGGTATAAAAACTATATTGGTGAATTCAAATCCTGCAACAATTATGACTGATCCAGATATGGCGGATAAGATTTATATAGAGCCAATACATTGGAGAAATATTGAAAAAATAATTGCTATTGAAAAACCTGATGCAATCCTACCTACTATGGGGGGGCAAACAGCCCTAAACACGACACTAGACTTAAATAGGCATAAGATTTTGAAAAAATATAACGTCAAGATAATTGGCGCTAGTGTTGACTCCATAGATATGGCTGAAGACAGAGAGTTATTTAAAAATGCAATGACTGATATTGGTCTCGAAACTCCAAGAGCATTTGTTGCAAAAGATTTTGAGAAAGCACGCTCAATTCAAAAAGATATCGGATTTCCTATTATCATAAGACCATCATTTACACTTGGTGGATCTGGAGGTGGTATTGCGTATAACAAGCAAGACTTTGAGAAGATTGTTAAGAGAGGTCTAGATTTATCTCCAACAAATGAGGTTCTTTTGGAAGAGTCAGTAATTGGGTGGAAAGAATTTGAGATGGAAGTTGTAAGAGATAAAAATGATAATTGTATAATTATTTGCTCTATTGAGAATTTAGATCCTATGGGTGTTCACACTGGAGATTCAATTACTATTGCGCCTGCTCAAACTCTTACAGATAAAGAGTATCAGAATCTTAGAAATCAATCGATTAAAGTACTTAGGAAAATTGGGGTAGATACCGGCGGATCAAATGTGCAATTTGCTGTAAATCCTGATAACGGAAAAATTTATGTTATTGAAATGAATCCTAGAGTGTCAAGATCTTCTGCACTTGCCTCTAAAGCAACAGGATTTCCGATAGCAAAGGTAGCTGCAAAACTAGCCATAGGTTACACTTTGGATGAATTAAGAAATGAAATTACTGGTAACATTATTCCGTCATCATTTGAGCCTAGTATAGATTATGTAGTTACCAAGATACCTCGTTTTGCATTTGAGAAATTCAAAGAAGCTGATGCTCATTTAACAACACAAATGAAATCAGTTGGTGAGGTGATGGCTATTGGTGGATCATTTAAAGAGTCTCTCCAAAAAGCTCTAAGAGGCTTAGAAATTGGCATAGATGGCTTTGATGAAATCAATTTTGAAGAGTCATTGTCAGCTAAAGAAAGACAAGACTTAATAGTTAAGGAAATTTCCACTCCTTCTGCGAACAGAATTTTATATGTGGCTCAAGCCTTCAGAGAGGGGATGACTGTGGATAATGTATTCCACTTATCGTTTATTGATAGATGGTTTCTTAATCAAATATTTGAATTAATTACTAATGAAGGTGCAATAAAAAATAAATCATTTGAACTAAACGCACAGAATTTAACCACTTTAAAGTCTAACGGTTTTTCGGATCGTAGATTAGCAAAGCTTTATTCTAAAGATGAGAAAGACATTAGAACGTTTAGGAAAGAAAATTCCATTAACCCTGTCTTTAAAAGAATAGATACTTGCGCTGCAGAATTTGAGTCATCAACAGCATATATGTATTCAACATATTCTTCATTTTGCGAGTCTAATCCGACTGATAATAAAAAAATTATCATTCTTGGTGGTGGGCCAAACAGAATTGGTCAAGGAATAGAATTTGATTATTGTTGTGTTCATGCATCTATGGCACTCAAGGATGCTGGTTATGAAACAATTATGATAAATTGTAACCCTGAGACAGTTTCAACTGATTACGATACATCAGACAGGCTATATTTTGAGCCACTGACAGTTGAAGATGTATTGTCCATTATAGATATTGAGAGACCTTGGGGAGTAATTGTTCAGTATGGAGGACAAACACCATTAAAACTTGCTGATGAATTAGAGAAATGTGGGGTAAGCATTATCGGGACTTCTCCTGATTCCATTGATCTTGCAGAAGATAGAGAGAGATTTAAGACTTTGATAGAGTCAATTAATCTCAAACAACCTCTCAATGAAACTGTAACAAACTTTGAGCAAGCAAAAAAATCTGCTGACCAGATTGGTTACCCGTTAGTTGTTAGACCATCATATGTCTTAGGAGGTCGGGCAATGGAAATAGTTACCAATAACACCGATTTAGAGAAGTATATGAAAGAAGCAGTAAATGTCTCTGAAGACTCGCCAATACTACTAGATAAATTTCTCAATGATGCTATTGAAGTTGACATAGACTTACTTTGTGACGGAAAGGATGTTTATGTGGCAGGTATAATGGAACACATCGAAGAAGCTGGTATTCATTCTGGTGATTCCGGGTGCTCATTACCACCTTATACATTGAGCGAAGACATAGTAGATGAATTAAAAGAGCAATCAAAAAAACTAGCACTAGCACTTAAAGTTGTGGGTTTAATGAATGCGCAATTTGCAATCAAAGATAACCAAATATTTTTACTTGAGGCTAATCCTAGAGCATCAAGAACAGCACCTTTTGTTTCAAAAGCTATAGGCTTACAATTAGCAAAACTTGGCGCTCTTGTAATGTCAGGGATTCTAATAAAAAATTTAAATTTACCAAAGGAAATTAATAATAATTCCTATTTTTCTGTTAAGGAAGCAGTATTTCCATTTTCTAAGTTCCCTGAAGTTGATGTATTGCTCGGCCCAGAAATGAAATCAACTGGAGAGGTAATGGGTTTTGGAAAATCATTTGGTGAGGCATACTTTAAAGCACAGAGAGCAGCCGGAGTAATACTTCCCAAAACAGGTAATGTCTTTATAAGTGTAAGAGATCATGATAAACAGGCAATTTGTGAAGTAGCAAAAGAACTTATTGATATGGGATTTAAAATTTATGCAACTTCTGGAACTTATTTACATCTAATAGACTCTGATATTCCATGTTTTAAAATTAATAAAGTCAAAGATGGGCATCCACATATCGTAGATATGATTAAAAATAATGAAGTGCATCTAATTATAAATACTACTGAGGGAGCTCGTTCTATAAAAGATTCTTTTTCGATTAGAAAAGAAGCTCAGAATCATAAAATTTCACTCACTACTACAGTATCTGGCGCAAAAGCTTTTTGTAAGGCGATTAAATTTATCGATGACTTTGATGCGCTTGATCTTAAACAAAGACATGAATCTTTAAATTAGAATTTATGATTTAAATGTAGTTTCATTAATTTTATTTTCACTACTGGCAACAATACAACTTATACACATATCACCACTTACATTTACAGAAGTTCTCATCATATCGAGTAATCTATCAACACCTAAAAGCAACGGGATTCCTTCTAATGGAATACCCACTTGTGAAAAAATAACAGTCAACATTATTATTCCTGCACTTGGTATACCTGCAGTGCCTATTGAGGCAACTGTTGCTGTGATAACTATTGTCAATATTTCAGAGGTTCCTAGATCAATTCCATATAGGCTAGCTAAAAAAAAAGTAGCACAACCTTGCATAATTGCGGTTCCATCCATATTTATGGTTGCTCCTAGTGGTATTGTGAACGTACTAATTGATTTATCAATACCACATTTCTCGTTAGCTGTGTTAAGTGTAAACGGTATTGAAGCACTGCTGCTTGATGTGCTAAAGCTAAATATAATTAGCTCTTTTATGTTTCTATAAAATTTTATGGGATCTAACTTAGAAAATATTTTTAATAACAAAGAAAATGTTACAAAGAAATGTACAAAAAGACTGAAAACAACTATAAGAAAATAGCCCATTAGTGGTGCAAGTGTCTCCGTCCCTTGAGTTGCAAATGCTTTAGATAAAATACAAAATACTGCTACAGGAGTAAATGAAATTATTATTTTAACTAATTCATTAACAATCATATTAAATTGGTATATGTAGTCTATAAATGTTTGAATATTTTCTTTGATTCTGCTTGCTGCTATACCTATTAATAGTGAGAAAATTAATAAATGAATAATGTTTCCCTCAGCAAGTGACTTAAAAATATTACTCGGGAATATATTGGATTTATGTTCTGCTTGTTCTAAAGAATAACTTGAGTCTAAATCAGCAAGCAATACTGGATTAAAGTCTACGAATGATGAGAATAGTAACCCTATAGAGATAGCGATTATCGTTGTGAACACATATAAAGACATTGTCTTAATTCCTAATCTAGAAAGCGGAACATCATCAGACAAAGATAAGATACCACAAACTATGGAAAAGAATATCAATGGGATGATTATGAGTTTTAGTGCTGAAATGAATAAATCAGAAACAAGGGTAAAAAATTTTATAATTATATGATTAGACGAAAACGTATCAGAGATTAGTAAATTAAGAGTAACTCCTAAAAGTGTACCTAAAATCATTGCAACAATGATTTTTTTTGTAAAAGACATATTATTTAATTGAATCTAAAGCTGCTTGGTAGTTAGGTTCGTCTGCAATTTCTGAAACAAGTTCAGAATGAAGTATCTTATTATTTTTGGATATTGTAACTATAGCTCTTGTTGTTATTCCTGATAGAGGTCCATCGATTAACAGTACTCCATAATCTTTAGCAAAGTTTCTTGATCTCATCATTGATACTGGAATTACATTTTCTAATGATTCAGTCGAACAAAATCTCTTCATTGCAAACGGTAGGTCTGCAGAAACAATTAACATAATGGTATCTTCTAAGTCATTAACTTTTTCATTAAAAATTTTAGTCGACTTTTGACAAACAGGAGTGTCAAGACTTGGCACAATACTTAATATTTTATTTTTTCCTGAAAAGCTCTCGAGGTTCACGTCATTCAAATCTGAATCCACTAGTATAAAATCTGGAGCAGGCATCCCTGCTTCGACAATATTAGAATTTGTATTAACTTCGTTTCCTTTCAGTGTTACCTTAGCCATGAACATAGAGTATAACGATATGGCTAAAAAGAAAAGTACAAAAAATTGGTTGCATCGACATAGTAGTGATAGGTACGTTAAACTTTCTCAGTCCGGAGACTATCGGTCAAGAGCTTTTCACAAGCTTCATGAAATCAACGAAAAATATAAAATTTTGAAATCTTCGAAGAATATACTCGATCTAGGCTCTGCTCCAGGTTCTTGGTCAGAATATATAAGTAGAAATTTCGATAACAAGAACCTTGTTGCGATAGATCTTATTGAAATGAAATCTATACGAAATGTATATTTTATAAATGGAGATATTAATAAAAAAGCCGATAGAGAGAAGATAATTAACAAAATGAATAGGGCAGACCTTGTATTATCAGATATTGCCCCTAACATTACAGGTATAGAGGACGTAGACCAAGCAAATTTTGAAGAGATTCTTGAATCTGTACTTGATATCTGCTTTGATTTACTAAAAATAAATGGAGTGTTAGTTATGAAGTTTTTCATCGGTTCATCATACGATTCATCGAGAGAAAAGCTAAAAAAGTCTTTTGATAAAGTAGTAGTTTATAAACCTGAATCATCTCGAAGTAGTAGTAATGAGATCTTCTTTGTTTGTAATGGTTATAAAGACTGATATCATTGAAATTAACGATTAACAATGTCAAACTTAGAATGATTCTAAGGTAGGAGTATTATGGGAGATTTAGTTAAAAATTTAGTCATATGGACAGTAATTGCGGTTGTGATTATGTCCTTATTTACAGGAGTTGGCGGTAGAAATACTGCGTCACAAGAATTTAATTATACTGATTTTATGCAACAAGTTCAGACTGGACAAGTTGAAGAAGTCACTATTTCAGGAAGGGAAATAGCTGGTTCATTTAAGTCTGGAGAAAAATTTATGACCTATAGTCCTGAAACGGACAACTCTGCCTTAATTGGTGAGCTCATCAAGGGAAAAGTCAGGATAAGCGGAAAAGCTCCTGAGAAACAATCGTTTCTAGCACAAATATTTATTCACTGGTTCCCATTCTTATTACTGATAGGTGTCTGGATTTTCTTCATGCGACAGATGCAAGGCGGTGGTGGCCGTGGAGGCGCAATGTCTTTTGGGAAAAGTAAAGCAAAAATGCAGACTGAAGATGAAGTCAAGGTTACATTCAAAGATGTAGCTGGAGTTGAGGAAGCTAAAGAGGAAGTCAAAGAATTGGTCGACTTTTTAAGAGATCCAGCGAAATTCCAAAATCTAGGCGGTAACATACCTAGAGGTGTTTTGATGTCTGGTTCTCCCGGTACAGGTAAAACTCTTTTAGCTAGAGCGATAGCTGGAGAAGCTAAGGTACCATTTTTTACTATTTCTGGTTCTGATTTCGTTGAAATGTTCGTAGGTGTTGGTGCATCAAGAGTAAGAGATATGTTTGAGACAGCAAAGAAACATTCACCCTGCATTATCTTTATTGATGAAATTGATGCAGTTGGAAGACACAGAGGTGCTGGTGTAGGCGGCGGAAATGATGAACGTGAACAAACCCTTAACCAACTCCTAGTTGAAATGGACGGATTTGATGGTAACGAAGGTGTGATTGTTATTGCAGCTACCAATAGACCAGATGTGCTGGATCCAGCGCTGTTACGTCCAGGAAGATTTGATAGACAGGTAACTGTTCCACTTCCAGATATTCGTGGTAGAGAACAAATTCTTAAAGTTCATATGAGAAAAATACCTATAGCTAATGATGTTAATCCAAAAATATTAGCGAGAGGAACTCCAGGGTTTTCTGGCGCGGATTTAGCTAACTTAGCTAATGAAGCTGCTCTATTTGCTGCAAGAGCCAATAAAAAAATTGTTGATATGGATGATTTTGAAAAAGCTAAGGATAAAATCCTTATGGGCGGTGAGAGAAAATCAATGGTTATGAATGATGATGAGAAAAAACTTACTGCATACCATGAAGCTGGACATGCCGTGGTGGGGAGATTAGTACCTGATCATGACCCAGTTTATAAAGTTAGTATAATTCCAAGAGGTAGAGCACTTGGCGTAACAATGTTCTTACCTGAAGAGGATAGGTACAGCAACAGCAGACAGCGTATAAATAGTATGATTGCCGCTTTGTTTGGCGGAAGAGTTGCTGAGGAATTAATTTTTGGTGATGATGCAGTTACAACAGGTGCATCAAATGATATTGAAAGAGCTACAGACTTAGCAAGAAATATGGTAACTAAATGGGGCTTATCTGAAAAAATGGGGCCATTAGCTTACAGTGAGCAAGAACAAGAGGTTTTCTTGGGTAAATCAGCATCGCAGACAAGTAAAAATATGTCTAATGAAACAGCTAGTTCTATCGACTCTGAAATTAGGAAGATTATCGATAGTCAGTATGAAAGAGCAACAAAACTGATAAAAGATAATTTAGATAAGATGCATCTAATGGCAGATGCATTAATGAAGTATGAAACTATCGATGTGGAACAGATAGACCAAATAATGGAAGGAAAAGTTCCTGATGCTCCAGAAAGTTGGTCAGACGATGATAATGATTCATCTGGACGAACCAATAATGTTGCACCTAAAGATAATCCTTCAACCTCACCAGCATCATAAGACAAGAAAACTAGTTCATGGTAGTATAGTAAAAATGCTACTGTGGACTAGATCAATTGCTACATCTGTGGAAGAAAAAATACTGCTATACAAAAATTTCTAGAGTTACAGATAAATCTGGAGCTAGATACTATAGTTCAAACGGTACGAAAGTGCCATCTGTAACTACCATTCTTGATAAAACTAAATCACAAAAAGAAAAGGATGCTCTTGCTGCATGGAAAAATAAAGTTGGATATGCAGAAGCATCAAGAATATCAAAAGAGTCTATGTCCAGAGGAGATAAAATGCATAAATATCTCGAGGACGCCCTCCATGGTAAACAGTCACTTGATTTCGAAATCATGAACGATAATGAAAAGAAAATGGCACAGGTTATTCTTGATCAAGGATTAGAAAAAAAATTAAATGAAATATGGGGATGCGAAACACCATTATTTTATCCAGAGTCACATGCTGGTACGACAGATTTATGTGGGATTTATGGTGATGAAGAATCTATTATTGATTTCAAGTCTTCGACAAAAACAAAAAGACGAGAATGGATTACTGATTATTTTCTACAAACCGCAGCCTATGCACTTGCTCATAATAGACAACATAATACTAATATCAAACAAGGTGTTATATTAATATGTACACCCAAACTTGAGTTTCAAGAGTTTATCATCAAAGATAATGAGTTCTTATGGTTTCAAAAAAAATTTATTGAACGTGTTGAACAATATAGAATATTAAATAAAAATTAATAATGAATTCTAAAATTGAAATAATGGGTGTCTTAAATATTACAGATAATTCATTCTATGATGGTGGTAAATATAACAGTACATCTAAGTCAGTAAAACATGCCGAAGAGTTGGTGGCGATGGGAGCTGATATTATTGATATTGGTGCTGAATCATCTAAACCTGGATCAGAATCCGTAGCTAGCAAAGATCAGATAAAAAAAATTGAACCAGTTATAGAGCGAATAAGAGAACATTCTCAGATTCCTATATCAGTCGATACAAGAAGCTCTACGGTAGTTGAGTATTTACTTAAATATAAAATCAATATTGTAAATGATATATCTTCATTAGAGGATTCAAGATTATTAGATATTATTAAATCAAATGATTTATCAGTCTCACTAATGCATATGAAAGGAACACCTAAAAACATGCAAGACAATCCAAGATATAACAATGTTGTTGAAGATGTATATAAATATTTGGAGGCTAAAGTTGAATTATGTACTGATAATAATATAGATAAAAATAAAATTATTATTGATCCTGGTTTTGGTTTCGGAAAGACTCTTGAGCATAATTATATTTTACTGAATAACCTACAAAAATTTACTCAATTGGGTTGTCGGGTACTTACAGGGATATCACGCAAGAGTATGATTGGAGCTGTTATTGATAAACCAGCGACAGAGAGATTATATGGATCGCTAGCTGCTACTGTTTTTGCAATCATGAATAAGGCTAGCATTTTACGTGTTCACGATGTGAGACAAACAAGGATGTTATTAAATTTTAGAACTCTGATAGAAAAATCATGAAATTATTTGGCACCGATGGTATCAGAGGAAAATATGGAGATTATCCACTTGATGAGTCAACGATTAAAAAAATTGGTTTTGCAATTTCACATATATTAAATGATGGTAAAATAGAGAAGATATTTATTTCACATGACGGTAGAGAATCACATGGTTCTATATTGAGCAATCTAATTAAAGGAATTTCATCAGACCATAAATATGAAATAATATATTTGGATTTATTGCCTACACCTGCTATGTCTTTTATTCTTAACAATACTTCTCTAGATTCTATAGGAATACAGATTACAGCTTCTCACAATCCTTATACTGATAATGGTATTAAGATATTTAACAAATTAGGATTTAAAATAAATCAATTTCAAGAAAATGAAATTGAAAAAATAGTAGATAGTGAAGATGAAATTATAAAGAATAATATACTTGATATTTCACATGATAATACCTATCGAGGACTATACATCAATTTTCTATCAGAGTTAGTATCCACAATAACTAAAACCTCACAAAAATTAAATATTGCAGTTGATTGTGCTAACGGCGCCACATCTAAAGTAATTTCCGACATCAATTGGCCTAAAAATATTTCATTCACTATAGTTAATAATTCACCTAATGGTCAAAATATTAATGATAAATGCGGAGCAGTTCATCCTGAATATCTATCAAATCTAGTTTATGAATCAAATAAAAAAAATAAATCAGATTATATTCACTTTGGGATTTGTTTTGATGGTGATGGTGACCGTGCAATCATAATTGATAGTATGGGTAATATACTAGATGGAGATGATTTGCTTTATCTTTTTGCATACTACTTAAAGCCGGATGTCAGTGAACAGGTAAAAGTTGTTGGTACAGTGATGACAAACTACGGTATAAGAAATAATCTTGAGAAACATGGTATAACATTTCTTGAAACAGACGTTGGAGATAAAAATGTCCTTGAAGCAATCATGAATAATAATGCATATATTGGAGCTGAGTCATCCGGGCATATCATTCATACTAATATTCCTGGCGTTCCAATTGGAGATGGCTTGATTACTCTAATCAAATTTATTCATTTATTATTTAAGTTAAATAAAAATATTAGTGATATATATCCAGCTAGTAATAAGATTCCATCAAAGTTAATTAATATTAATATAGACAGTACGTCACAAATTGATTTCAAAGAAAAACATCGAATAATTTTTACTAAAGTTGAAAAAATGTTGAAGAATAATGGTAGAATCCTCATTAGAAAATCGGGCACACAACAACTTATAAGAGTGCTAATAGAGCATGAATCAGAGCAGATACTGAATGAAGCAGAATTATTAATTAAGTCGATAAAATAATGACAAAAAAAATAATAGCAGGAAATTGGAAGCAAAACGGTACACTAAAGAGTTCTGTCAGACTCACTAAAAGTATTATTTCTGCTCTCGATAAGAAAAGATGTAAACATGAAATTATAATATTTCCTCCATCAATATATTTTCTACCAATACAAGATCTAATTACTAAGAAAAAAATTAAATTGGGTTCTCAGAATGTCTCCGCATACGCTAATGGAGCTTTCACTGGAGAAATATCTGCTACCATGCTTAGAGACTTGAAAGTTAATTACTGTCTTGTTGGTCATTCTGAACGGAGACATGTTATTAACGAAACTGAGAGTATTTTGTCTCACAAAGTTACTAGACTGCTGGAAAATAATATTAATATTGTTTACTGTATTGGTGAAACGTTAAAGGAATATAAAGCGAAAAAAACAAAAATTATTTTGAGACAACAAATTCAAAGATTTATTAAAAGCAATGAGAATAATTTGAGAATAAAACCAAAAAGAATAATTTTAGCCTACGAACCGGTATGGGCGATAGGTACAGGACTAGTGCCAACAATATATGAGTTAAACAAAATATTTAGTTTTATTAGAGCGACTCTCAATAAATTAGATAATCGATACTCATCTATTAAAATTTTATATGGAGGGAGTGTCACACCTGATAATGCCTCGAAACTAATGGAAACTAATCATATGGATGGACTCTTAATAGGAGGATCATCTTTAATATCAAAAAAATTTATTGATATTTGTTCAACAATTTGAGATAAATACACAATGCAAACTGCAATACTAACTATTCACATTATTCTAGCTGTTATTTTAATTGTCCTAGTGCTTGTTCAACAAGGAAAAGGGGCAGATGCTGGAGCTGCATTTGGTTCTGGCGCTTCTTCTACCGTATTTGGAGCACGAGGTAGTGCCACATTTATGAATAAGTTAACAACTGTAATTGCATTAAGTTTTTTTATAACCAGTTTAAGTTTAGCCTACATATCATCAAACAAATCATCAAGTTCAAAAAGTTTGATTAATGATTCTGTTAAAGAAGAAACAATCGATCCAAAAGAAGAATTTAATAAACCTTAAGCCGATGTGGTGGAACTGGTAGACACGCTGTCTTGAGGGGGCAGTGGCGCAAGTCGTGCCGGTTCGAGTCCGGCCATCGGCATTATCATGGACTTACCCATGTATCACTTTCTTTATTATTTATGAAAATATTTGCTCTTCTATGTCCTTCTCTTTTTAAAAATAACCAATCTAGTTTTTCTAACTTTACATCTACCACGCAAAAATTATCACTAACAGAAGAAAATATAGTTTTAGAAAAATCATTATAGCTTTTAATCTGTGTCCCTGGTGGTGGATTTTGAAAGTAACATTCTTTTGACATATCATTCATATTATTCCATGAGGCAATAGACCTGGTATTTTTGCGATTGATTTCAGCATGACCAAAGCATCTAATCTGTATTTTCAGAGACTTGCTGTAAAATACACAGCATACATATGGATTTTCATTTATATCTTTTATTTTATCAGCATGTGAATTTGTATGAAAAGTTAGAATGTTAGTTAATGAATCATAACCGCGTAAAACAACCGTTCTTCCTGTAGGGTAGATTCCATGGGAACATAGTGTAAAAGTTCTAAAATCAGACTTTCTATTTTTAACTCCTTCAGAGAGATTATATGAAATGTTTTCTCTTACATTTTCTAATGTTTCTAGTTTATTATCCATTACCATCCTTCTATAATGCCTCTTATATTTGTATATATATAGGATATAATAAGTCATGTTATTTGAATATCTACCCATATTAATATTTTTACTGCTTGCACTCGCGTTTGCAGTTGTTATGTTATCTGCCGGATTCTTTTTCGGTGGCAGCAATCCTGATGATGAAAAAAATTCTCCTTATGAATGTGGATTCGAGCCTTTTGAAGATAGTCGTATGAAGTTTGATGTTAGATTTTATCTAGTTGCTATTCTTTTTATAATTTTTGATTTGGAGATTGCATTCCTCTTTCCATGGGCTGTTGTTTTGGATCATATTGGTTACGAAGGCTTTTTAGCTATGGCAATATTTCTGTTTATTTTACTTGTTGGGTTTATATATGAGTGGAAAAAGGGTGCATTGGAATGGGATTAGAAAATATAAAAAGAGATGGTTTTGTTCTAGCGGATTCTGATAGTTTATTTGATTGGGCTCGAACAGGTTCACTTTGGCCAATGACATTTGGTCTTGCATGTTGTGCTGTTGAAATGATGCACGCAGGTGCGTCAAGATATGATCTAGATAGATTCGGTATGTTATTTAGACCTAGCCCAAGACAATCTGATGTTATGATTGTAGCTGGAACACTCGTTAATAAAATGGCTCCGGCTTTAAGAAAAGTATATGATCAAATGGCAGATCCAAAGTGGGTAATTTCTATGGGTTCTTGTGCAAATGGAGGTGGATATTATCACTATTCTTATTCAGTCGTAAGAGGTTGCGACAGAATTGTTCCAGTTGATGTATATGTACCTGGATGTCCTCCCACAGCTGAAGCACTTTTATACGGTATCCTCCAACTACAAAATAAAATTAGAAACAAAAATAGAATAAAAATCAAATAACTTATGAACAAGATTAAGAAACTCGTAGATGAGCTTGTTGTAGACTATTCAAATTATGATATGGTCACTCTTACTGTTGAAAAATCTAAGCTTAAAAAACTTCTTAAGACACTAAAAGAATCACAAGATTTGAAATTTACACAATTGATTGATCTTTGTGCTGTAGATTTTATTGATTATGGAAAATCAGAATGGGAAACAAAAGAAGCCACTTCATCTGGATACAATAGAGGCATTTATCCTCAATCACATAGCAGAATTGACTTTATTAATGAAGATGAAGTTGAAGAATATAAACTAACAGTTGTCTATCATCTTCTATCAATGGATTTTAATATGCGTATTAGAGTTAAATGTAATCTCGATAAAGATTCTTTAATAATTCCATCTGTAACAGAAATTTTTGCGTCTGCAGATTGGTATGAGAGAGAGGCATATGATTTATTTGGAGTTTTATTTGAGGGTCACAAGGATTTAAGAAGGATACTTACAGACTATGGTTTTATTGGACATCCATTTAGGAAAAAATTTCCATTAACGGGAAATACACAGGTGACATATGACCCCGAACAAAAAAAAGTAATAAATCAACCTGTTGATATAACCCCAAGAACACTTGTACCAAAGGTTATAAGGAAAAGGAAATGAGTGATTATAAAAATTTTACAATGAACTTTGGCCCGCAGCATCCAGCTGCACATGGTGTACTTAGGTTAATTTTGGAGATGGACGGAGAAGTAATACGTAGCGCTGATCCGCATATAGGTCTGCTGCACAGAGCTACTGAGAAGTTAGCAGAGTCCAAACCATATAATCAAAATATTGGATATATGGATCGGTTAGATTATGTATCTATGATGTGCAACGAACATGCTTATGTTTTGGCAATTGAAAATTTACTCAAATTAGATGTTCCTGAAAGAGCTCAGTATATCAGAGTGATGTTTGATGAAATTACAAGGATACTTAATCATTTGCTTTGGCTTGGAGCGCATGCGCTTGATATTGGAGCTATGTCTGTATTTTTATATGCTTTTCGGGAGAGAGAAGATTTAATGGATTGTTATGAAGCAGTATCAGGTACAAGAATGCATGCTACTTATTATAGACCAGGTGGAGTAGCAAAAGATTTACCCAAGATAATGCCAAAATTTATGATTAATAAAAATCATAATTTAGAACAAATTGAAAAGTTAAACTATAACAGAGAAGGTACTCTTCTTGATTTTATAGATAGTTTTGTTGATCGATTCCCTGCAAATGTTGATGAATATGAAAACCTACTAACAGAAAATAGAATTTGGAAGCAAAGAACGGTTGGGATTGGTGTTGTTTCGCCTGAGCGCGCTGTGGACCTTGGATTTACAGGCCCTATGTTGAGAGGTTCTGGAGTAAGTTGGGATCTTCGTAAAAAAGAACCCTACGAAGTATATAAAAAATTAAATTTTGATATCCCTGTTGGGACTGAAGGTGATTCGTATGACAGATATCTTGTTAGAATGCATGAAATGAGAGAATCAGCTAATATCATTAAACAGTGTTGTGACTGGTTAAAAAATGATAATGGTAAATATATTTCCTCGAACTCTAAGATTGCAGCACCAGACAGGGATGACATGAAAGATAACATGGAATCACTGATTCATCATTTTAAATTATTTAGTGAGGGTTATTGCGTACCTGAAGGTGAAACGTATAGAGCAGTAGAGGCTCCAAAAGGAGAATTTGGAATTTATATGATATCTGATGGAGCAAATAAACCATACAGGTTAAAAATCAGAGCTCCTGGATTTCCACACCTAGCTGCACTTAACGAAATGTCAAAAGGACATATGCTCTCAGATGTAGTTACTATAATAGGTACTCAAGATATTGTTTTTGGTGAGATTGATAGATAATGAATGATAAAAATAATTTTCCAGATAATCTTATAGAAGAAATTGATGCAATAAAATCTAAGTTTCCATCTGATAAAAGTAAATCAGCAATCATCGAATCATTATTAATTATTCAACACCATAATAATGGATATTTAAATGAAGATTTAATCTCTTCTTTGGCTGATTTTTTAAATGTAACAAAAATAGATGTATATGAGGTTGCAACTTTTTATTCAATGTTTAATTTAAAACCTGTGGGTAAAAATATAATTTCAGTCTGTACAAATGTATCATGTATGTTGAGGAAATCTGATGATATGGTTAGTTACATTGAAAAAAAACTTAAAATTAAAGTTGGAGAATCCACTAAAGATAATAAATTTTATCTCAAGAATGAAATGGAGTGCCTTGCTGCTTGCAATGGAGCACCTATGATGCAAATAAATCATATTAATTATGAAAATCTTACATATGATAAAATAGATAAGATATTAGATGAGATTAATAATGATTAAAGTATGCACTTCAACTTTCTCTCTTGCTAACCCATCAAGCATTAATACTTATCTTGAGCAAGGCGGATATAGTGCATGGAAGAAAATTATTAAGGATAAAACACCCAAGTCCGAAATTATTCAATTAATTAAGCAATCTGGATTAAAAGGTAAAGGAGGCGCGGGATTTTTAACTGGGTTGAAGTGGTCTTTTATTAACTCAAATGAAAAGCAAAGATATTTAGTCTGTAACTCCGATGAGAGTGAGCCAGGTACGTGCAAAGATAGAGATATCCTTAGATATAATCCCCATTCCGTGATTGAGGGAATGTTGATAGCTTGTTATGCAATAGGTGCATCAGTTGGTTATAACTATTTAAGAGGTGAGTTTATTGGTGATCAATGGGTTGTTTTTAATAATGCAGTAAAAGAAGCACATGAATATAATCTCATTGGGAATAAAATTTTAACTTCTGATGTTTCTATAGATATAATTCCTCTCATTGGCGCTGGCGCATATATAGTTGGGGAAGAAACTGCAATGCTAGAATCAATTGAAGGAAAGCGAGGCATGCCTAGAATAAAACCGCCTTTTCCAGCTGTCCAAGGACTGTATGGAAAACCAACTATTATTAATAACACAGAAACACTTGCGACTGTTCCATACATAATAAAAAATGGAGAAGTATGGTATAAAAATCTTGGAATAAATGATTCTGTTGGTGTAAAAATGTTCTGTATGAGTGGACATTTGAATCAACCAGATGTCATAGAAGCACCACTTGGCATTCCATTTAGTAAATTATTAGATCAATGTGGTGGAATTCTAGATAATAAAAAACTGAAAGCTGTTATACCTGGTGGTTCATCTGTGCCAGTTGTTAAAGGGCAAGACATAATTGATACTCCGATGGATTATGAATCTCTCATGTCAATAGGCACTATGCTAGGATCTGGAGGAATAATTGTTATGGACGAATCCACTTGTATGGTTTCTGTGCTTGAGAGAATATCAAGATTTTATTATGCAGAATCTTGCGGTCAATGTACCCCATGTAGAGAAGGAACTGGATGGCTTTATAAGACATTAGTAAAAATTAAATCAGGCAAAGGTACTCAATCTGATTTGGATCTTCTAAATAGGGTTGCAAATCAAATTGAAGGTCACTGTATTTGCGCATTAGGTGATGCTGCAGCAATGCCTGTGATAAGTTTTCTTAAAAACTTTTGGAATGAATTTGAATATTTTGTAGATAAAAAACAATCGATGGTTATCTAAATGGAAATATATATAAATAATAACAAATATGAAGCTTTTGATAATGAAACTATAATTCAAGTTACAGATCGTCTTAATATACATATTCCAAGATTCTGTTACCACAAACGACTAAGCATTGTAGCCAGCTGTAGAATGTGTCTTGTAGAGATCGAAGGTGCTAAATTCCCACAACCTGCATGTTCTACAATAGTAAGGGATGGCATGAAAATTAATACTACAGGCAAAGCAACAGAAGATGCTCAGAAAAGTACTATGGAGTTTCTTTTGATAAATCATCCCTTGGATTGTCCAGTATGTGACCAAGCAGGCGAGTGCGAACTCCAGGATGTCTCTCTGGACCATGGAAGTTATAAATCTAATTATAATGAGATGAAGCGAACTGTAATTGATAATGATATAGGCAGTTTAGTTACAACTGAAATGACGAGATGTATACACTGTAGTCGATGTGTTCGCTTTGGCGAAGAAGTCGCAGGCATAAAAGAACTTGGAATGACTGGAAGAGGTGAGGATACTAAAATTGAGACATTTATTAACCAAAGTCTTACTTCTGAATTATCAGGAAATGTTATTGATTTATGCCCAGTTGGTGCATTAAATAATAACCTATACAAGTACAGCGCAAGAACATGGGATTTAGAACAAAAAAACTCGATATCACCTAATGACTGTTTAGGTTCAAATATTTATTACCACACTTATAGAAACTCTATCAAAAGAGCTATCCCAAAAGAAAACGAGCAAATAAATTTATCATGGCTATCTGATAGAGATAGATTTTGTCATGAGGGAGTTGAATCTAGTGAAAGGATATTTGTACCATTGATAAAAAGTAATGATAAGCTTATTGAATCTGAACTCGAATCATTATACTCAATCGCATCAGAAAAAATAAAACAGTTTTCTCCGAATATTACAGCTGTTATGTCAGCACAGTCCTCATGTGAGGAAATGTACATATTTCAGAAAATTTTAAGAGAAAATGGTATTACTAATATTGATCATCGCACTAAAGAATGTGACTTTAGATATCAAGCTAACTACCCTATCTTTCCATCATTTGATATTAAAATTAATGATATAGCTGCTATGGATAATATAATTCTAGTAAATGTAAATATAAGCAAGGAATTTCCAATTTTATCAATTTATTTAAGAGATGCCATAAAAAATAATTCTACAAAAATAATTTCACTTGCAACTTACGAGTATTCTGAAAATTTTCATACTGATATACATGAAGTATTAAGTCCTGTTGAACTTGAGAGATACCTTAATTCAAGCTCCAATAATCAATTAGCTAGCATTAAAAGCAATCAAAAGAATTTAATTATTGTAGGACCATCATCAAGTTATTTACAAAACTATTCTGAAATACTTAACAGTGTAAGTGAATTTGCACAACTATCTGATTCAAAGTTAGCCTTGCTAGGTGATTTGAGTAATTCGTCTGGAGCATGGGCTATGGGTATTGTCCCTCATCGTTTACCAGGAGGAATAGACTATGATAAGTGCATCAATGCTAATTATGAATCATCATTTCCATCTAATGACATATTCATAGTTTATAATTTAGAACCTGAATATGATTTTTCTAATGATATTGAAATACTTGATAAACTGAAAAAATCTAAATTTAATATTTTCTTTTCATCATACATTACAGATGCAATCGAAAAATATGCAGATATTATATTTCCCCTTGCTGTACAACAAGAATCAATGGGAACTTATATTAATACAAATAAGCAGTTACAAAAATTCAAAGCTGTACTATCTCCAAAAGGTCATGCTAAACCAGGGGTAGATTTATTATTGAGTATATCTAAAGAATTGAAGATGGACATATCAAATGAAAAAATTTCTCAAGAAATCAGTGATATATTATCTTCTATAAGCTCAAATGATAATTATATATTTACCGATAACCTAAAGAATAATTACGAAAAAGAAATGTTAGAAAAATATATTATTAGAAGCCCAAATACAAATAATCCAACATTAAGAAGATGTGAATCATTATTAAACACACATGATAATGATAACTTTATGAGCTTACCATTAAATATTAATATAACAGAAAATACGAAAATTACTTTTACAGAGCATAGTAATAAAATTAAAATAAACGCAAAAATAAAGACACATACAAAACCTGAAAATACTGTTTTAGTGAAGCTTAGTGGAAGATATAAACAAACACTTGGTAGCTGTAGTACAGTTATAAATATAGAGTGATGGAAACTGTTTTTTATATTGCAAAAACATTATTATCAATCTTGATTGTTGTCGTTCCTTTGTTTCTTATCGTTGCTTATGTTACTTATTCTGAGAGAAAGATAATTGGTTTTATGCAGTCAAGAATGGGGCCAATGAGAGTTGGTCCATCAGGTTTACTGCAACCTATTGCAGATGTGCTTAAATTAGTATCTAAAGAAATAATAATACCTACGAATGCTAACAAAGGAATTTTCCTTACAGCACCTATGTTAATGTTAGTCCCATCGCTAATGGTTTGGTCTGTTATTCCACTATCAGAGTATTTTATCATTTCTAATATTAATGCAGGTTTATTGTTCATATTAGCTCTCACATCACTGAGTGTTTATGGTGTAATTCTTGCAGGTTGGGCCTCTAATTCAAAATATGCATTTCTTGGATCAATGAGATCTGCAGCGCAGATAATTGCATATGAAATAGCGATGGGCTTTGCACTTGTTGGCGTTCTAATGTTATCGGGAAGTTTAAATTTACAGAATATAATTTATGCTCAATCAGGAAATATTTTGAGTTGGTTTTGGCTACCCCTATTTCCATTATTTTTGATTTATTTTATTGCAGGCGTTGCAGAGACTAATAGAGCTCCATTTGATGTTTCAGAGGGTGAGTCAGAAATTGTAGCCGGGTTTCATGTTGAATATTCTGGAATGGCTTTCGCAATGTTCTTCCTTGCTGAATACATGAATCTAATTTTAATAAGCATTTTATGCAGTATAATGTTCTTTGGGGGCTGGCTATCACCATTTCAAGGCACGCCCATTGATTCATATCTAGCATTCATACCCGGATTTTTCTGGTTAGCCTTAAAAACGTTAATATTTATATTTATATTTCTATGGCTAAGAGCTACTCTTCCGAGATATAGATATGACCAGATTATGAGATTAGGATGGAAAGTTTTTTTACCAATTACTTTTTTTTGGCTTACCATTATAGGAATTATGATATATCTTGAGTACTTACCGTTATAATGATGAAAAATATAATCAAATTTTTTAAAAGTCTATTCTTTATAGAGATTATCAAAGGTCTTAGGATTACAGGTAAAAAATTATATAAAAAACCTATAACAATACAGTACCCAGATGAAAAAACTCCACTATCCAGCAGATTTCGTGGTTTACATGCTTTGAGAAAATATCCAAATGGAGAAGAGCGCTGCATAGGCTGTAAACTATGTGAGGCTGTCTGCCCAGCATTAGCAATTACAATAGAGACAGAAGAGAGAGAAAAAGATAAAACAAGACGTACAACAAAATATGATATTGATTTATTTAAATGCATATATTGTGGTTTTTGTGAAGAAGCATGTCCTGTTGACGCAATAGTAGAAACAAGTATATTCGAATATCATTTTGAAAATAGAGAAGATAGTGTAATGAATAAGATAGACCTTTTAAAGATTGGTGACATGTATGAAAAAGAGGAATTGAAGGATAGAAGTGTGAATAATCTATGAATATTGAATTAATTACATTCTTTATATTTAGCTTTCTTCTTATCTTTACATGTTTAAAGGTAGTTACATCCTCAAACCCTGTACTGTCAGCAGTCAATCTTGTTTTTTCGTTTTTTTTATCTGCAGTTTTATGGCTTCTCCTTGGAGCAGAATTTTTATCAATCATCTTAATTTTAGTGTATGTAGGTGCAGTGATGGTCCTTTTCCTTTTTGTTGTAATGATGTTAGATATAAATATAGCAAAAAAAAGTGCAGCATATATTAATTATCTACCACTCGGAATAGGTATATTTATAGCATTTAATGCAATTATAATTTTCTTTTTTATAAACACATTTGAAAATATTGACTACAATGCTGTCAAAAATATTGAAATTATAAGCAAAAGTAATACTGAAAATCTTGGATATTTGTTATTTACTAAATATCTAGTTGAATTTGAGATTGCTGGTTTGATTCTATTGTTAGGTATAATTTCTGCAATCGTACTCACATATAAAAAGAATCCAAAAAACAAATACCAAAATCCAACTAAACAAATTTCAGTCACTAAAAAAGATAGATTAAAAGTAATAACTGGACTAAAAGAATAATATGATTCCTATTAGCTATTATTTAATATTAAGCACAATTATATTTGCAATATCTATTGCGGGTATTTTTATTAATAGGAAAAATATTCTTATCCTATTAATGTCACTAGAATTAATGTTTTTATCAGTTAATTTTAATTTAATTACTCTTGGGAACTACCTAGGCGATCTTACAGGTCAAGTTTTTGTATTTTTTGTCCTAACAGTTGTTGCAGCAGAATCTGCCATTGGACTTGCTTTGCTTATAGTATTATTTAGAAATAAAAAATCTATAGATGTTGATGATTTGTCGGAGCTTAAAGGTTGATATATTTAGCTCTAATATTATTGTTAGCACCATTGGTAGGGACTTTACTTCTGCTTTACATTCAAAATAGATCTAAAAGGTTATCCGTAATCATCTCTAACTTTTCTATATTGTTATCTTTTTTTGTTTCAATATATCTATTATTTTTATACTTTAACTACAACTATTTACCTGAAACGCATGATGTACTTATTTTTGCAGATACAAAATTATACTATTTAGCATTTGGATTATACATAGACTCTTTATCACTTATGATGTCTACTGTTGTGACATCAGTATCATTCTTAGTGCATTATTATTCAATATCATATATGAAAAATGAATCATCATTTAACAGATTCTTCGTTTATACAAACTTTTTTACTTTTTCCATGTTATTGATTGTTCTTTCTAATAATTTTTTTCAATTATTTATTGGATGGGAATTAGTAGGATTATCTAGTTACTTATTAATTGGTTTTTGGACTAAAAAGGAATCTGCAATAAAAGCTAATTATAAGGCGTTTTTGGTCAATCGAGTAGGTGATATTGGTTTGCTGTTGGGCTTATGCTTAATTTTCGTTAACTATAGTACAACGAATTATGCGGAGGTCTTTAGTCTAAGTAACACAATAAATAATCATGATATAGAAATATTTGGTACTTCATTTAATATGCTTAGTGCAATTTGTTTACTACTTTTTGTGGGAGCTATGGCAAAATCTGCTCAAGTTCCCCTTCATTTTTGGCTGCCAGATTCAATGGAAGGTCCTACACCTATATCTGCTCTTATTCATGCAGCAACTATGGTTACCGCTGGAATTTATATGGTTGCGAGACTGTCACCGATGTATGCCCTAGCAGATGATGTTTCGCTATTTATACTTTATATTGGCACAATAACAGCATTTTTTCTTGGTCTTGTAGCGCTCGTTCAAAATGATATCAAAAGGATTATCGCATATTCTACCATATCTCAGTTGGGGTATATGACTGCTGCATTGGGAGCATCATTGTACTCGCTTGCAATATTTCATTTAATGACCCATGCATTCTTTAAAGCTTTATTATTTTTATGTGCTGGATCAATAATAGTTAAATGTCATCATGAGCAAGATATAAGAAATATTGGAGGTCTAAGAAAATTTATGCCAATAACTTATATGGCTTTTTTATATGCATCCTTATCACTGATAGGTTTCCCACTAACATCTGGTTTTTATTCTAAAGAAGGCATCATAGACGCAATTGGATATTATGATTATACAATTCCGTACTTAATGCTTTTGGCATCAATATTTACCACTACTCTTTATACATCGAAGATATTTTTCAAAGTTTTTTTTGGAGAATGTACATTGCATGATAAGAATGAAAAAGAAAATGACAAAGAAATGTTAATTCCGCTGATAATTTTAACTGCCCCCTCAGTATTTCTTGGATTATTTATATTCGATATATTAATGTCAGGAGAATTATTTGGATCTGCACTAGCATCGAATGCTCTTGTTATAGATTTTTATAATAATTATGTGACAAATTCTCTTCATTTTTTCTTACATTCTTTTCTTACTGTAAACTTTCTAATTTTAGTACTAGCTCTTATTTTTGGTTATTATTACTATTATAAAAAATCTTTTAATATATCAGTCCCTAAGTTTGTAAGCACTATGCTTGAAGGTGAGTATGGATTCAATAATCTATCTTCGAAGTATATTCCAATATTTCAGAATTTATTCACTAAATATTTATGGAAGAAAATAGATATCTTAACTATTGATAATGGGCTTATTAATAACACATCTGCTATTTTAGATAAAATTTCAAATAAAGTGAGAAAATTTCATACTGGTTTTATTTATCACTACTCACTTACAATCATTTCAGCTTTGATATTACTTTTATTAATTGTAAGGATGCAATACTAGATGTTTGATTACCCTATACTGAGTTTGTTGATATGGTTGCCTATTATAGGCGGTTTATTCTTAGTCATCTCTGAAAATATGAGTAATAAGCTTTCTGAATATTTGACACTCGTCATTACATTTATAATATTACTAATAACAATAAATCTATCTATAAATTATGACTATACTTCTGATCAACTTCAATTTGTTGAGCGCACCAATTGGATAGATGGTTTAAATATATTTTATTTTCTTGCTGTTGATGGAATTTCAGTATCTTTGATATTGCTAACAGCGTTTATAAACTTTCTTATAGCGATATATGCTGTATCAGAAAAATATAGAAACAAATCATCATTTCTGGGCTATTTTTTAATACTTGAAGGACTTTTAATAGGTACTTTTACAGCATTTGATAGTATTTTATTCTACATATTTTTTGAAAGCCTATTAATTCCTTTATTCCTAATTATAGGTATCTGGGGAGGAGAAAATAGAAAATACGCTACGATTAAATTTTTTCTATACACGCTATTTGGATCTGTACTGATGTTAATATCTATTATATATCTATCATCTATTGCAGAATCATTTGCCATAAGAGATTTTTATTCACTTAATCTTTCATTTAATGAAGAGTTATTTATTCTTATAGCATTCTTAATTGGATTCGGTATAAAGATTCCTATGTGGCCAGTTCATACATGGTTACCTGATGCGCACGTCGAGGCTCCAACTAGCGGGTCTGTAATCTTAGCGTCTGTCCTCTTGAAAGTTGGCGGTTACGGAATGATACGGTTTATGTTGCCAATTACTACCGAAGCAGGAATATTTTTGAGCGAATATATGATTTATTTATCTCTTATAGCAATTATATATATAAGTTTTGTAGCTTACGCACAAGATGATATGAAAAAACTTATTGCTTATTCATCTGTTGCGCACATGGGTTTTGTTACACTAGGTATATTTTTAGTATTTCATCTACTGGATAGTAATTTAACTGCGGCTGTGATTGGTCTTGAGGGCGCAATAATTCAAATGATATCTCATGGTCTTATCTCTGCTGCATTATTTTTTTCCATTGGGATAATTTATAAACACTCCAAATCAAGACTACTTAAAGATAATTATGGAATTTCAATGTATATGCCAATCTTTTCATTTTTGATGCTATTTTTTTTAATGGCTAATTCTGGTTTACCCGGAACATCAGGTTTTGTAGGAGAATTTCTTGTTATAACATCCTCTCTTGGTTCTAACATTATAATTGGTTTACTTGCTGCTACTTCTCTACTACTATCAGCATCATATTCTTTGAAGCTCGGCAAGAATGTTTTATTTGGTGAAAATATTAAAAATACACAGGGATATAACGAATGCAATACTAATGAAATTATTGTGCTTATATCACTTGTTATTTTCATTCTGTATCTTGGCCTTACTCCAGATTATTTATTTCAAATTATTGACCATACAACAATCAATATTATAGATTCTATTAATCTAGGAAGAAGATGATTATTAATTTATTTTTTATACCTGAAATCTTATTATCTTTTGGTGTGATGATTATCATTCTGATTGATTTATTTTTACAAAACTATAAAGCAGTCACATTCAAACTTATACAACTTCTTTTAATAGTAAGTGCCTATTATTCAATCAACGGACAAATATCGTTTACTCATGAGTCATATGACTTAAGTGAATTTTTAAATATACTAAAATTTATTCTAATATTAGGATCATTTATTATTTTTCATTACACATATAAACATTTAGTCTATTTAAACACTCTTAAAATTGAATATTTTACTATCTCAATACTTGGTTTGATTGGAACAATGATTATGATTTCAGCACACAGCTTGTTAATTCTTTATTTGGGTATCGAACTATTATCATTATCATTATATGCATTAATTGGTTTTAACAAAAAATCGTCACTATCATCAGAAGCAGCTATCAAATATTATGTTCTAGGAGCTATGTCATCCGGTGTTTTATTATTTGGTATATCTCTAGTGTATGGTTTTACAGGTTCTATAAATTATTCCGAGATTGCTAATATCGTAGATACTGTCCAAATTAATTCTGTCGAGTATTTGGGAATAATATTCGGCATAATATTTATCACAGCAAGTCTATGCTTCAAATTTGGAGTAGCTCCTTTTCATATGTGGGTTCCTGACATATACCAAGGATCATTAGTTAGTACAACTACCTTACTAAGTACTTTACCAAAAATTGCAGTGTTCATAGTTTTTTTAAAATTATTCTATATACCTTTTTTAAGTATGATAAATGTGTGGTCTGATATTCTTATTTTTGTGGGCATGCTTTCGATTATCATTGGGAGTATATTTGCTCTTACTCAGGAAAATATTAAAAGATTATTAGCATATTCAGCTATATCAAATATTGGTTTTATTGTTCTATCACTTGGCCTTGTAACAAACGATGGTCTTCAAGCGTCACTTTATTATACAATCGTTTATAGTTTAACAGCCTTAGCATCTTTTGGAATTATCACTCATATTACATGTAATAGTCATGGTATTGAAAAGATAAGTGATCTGGCAGGATTATCTAAAACGCATCCTTATTATGCAATTCTTATTCTTATAACAATGTTGTCTTCTGCTGGTATCCCCCCTATGATTGGGTTTCATGCAAAACTAATAGTGATACAAGCATTAATAAATAGTGAATATATTATGTTATCAATCTTAGTTGTTTTGATGACGGTTATATCAGCTTACTATTATCTTAAAGTTATAAAAACAATTTACTTTGATAATAGAGAGGAGCTAATATCAGTTTACTCTAATAGCTCCATAGTTTTATCTTTAAACAGTATATCTCTATTGATTCTAGGAATCTTTCCATACTATCTATTCAATCTCACTAGCTACTTAATGGATTTACTTTTCACTATCTCTATTTAGCTTGAAAATAAAAGATATAAATTATAGACTTCATACCAGTGCGGGGTGGAGCAGTCTGGTAGCTCGTTGGGCTCATAACCCAAAGGTCGTAGGTTCGAATCCTGCCCCCGCGACCATAAATTATTAAATTCATTCTCGCATTTTTGTTATTTTGATATACAATACAATCACGGCTCCTGATGGGGCCATTTTAATGCGCGTGTTATGAATGAAATTGAAGGAAATATAATGGTCAAGATTAATGAGCTGCTAGAGAATGATTTATCTGTAATTCATGTAGGTATATTTTCTAATAGTGGAGTGAAAAATATTCAGATAATGATTGAGTCTGAGAAAGGAATCACAATAGATGATTGTGCTAATACATCAAGGCTAGCTGAAGACATAATTACATTACATAAGTTTATAGATGATAACTATAATATCGAGGTGTCATCGCCTGGGATAAATAGACCATTATTTAGTATTCATGATTTTATTAAATATCAAGGCGAAAGGGTATTTATAGAACTCAAAAGAAATATAGACAATCAGAGAAGGTTTAAAGGCACTTATGAGGTTATTGATGATTTAATTTATATCAAAAATAAAAAAGAAATTATTAAGATATCTATGAAAGATATTAAAAAAGCTAATTTAGTTAGGGAGATAAAAATATGAATAAAGAGATACTTTTGATAATAGATACAGTATCTAATGAAAAAAATGTTGATAGAGAAATCATTATAAGCGCTATGGAAACCGCACTTGCATCAGCTGTTAAAAAGAAATACAAGCTGGACAATAAAACACAAGATGAGATAGATGTAGAGGTCACTATAAATCAAGATGATGGTACATATTCAACAATAAGAAAATGGGAAGTTGTTGATGAGATTCTTATTGATGATGAATATGAAAAGAAAATGTTAATTGAATTTGCCAAAGAGAGAAATCCTGAGATAAATGTTGGCGAATATATTACTGAAGAAATCGAATCTGTTGAATTCGGCAGAATTGTCGCTCAGACTGCAAAACAAAATATTGTTTCAAGTTTGAAAGCAGCTGAAAGAAATAGAATTGTTGATTTATATGCTCCTAGAGTCGGTGAATTATTATTTGGTATTGTTAGAAGAGTAGATAAAAATAATGTCTTTCTTGATCTTAACTCGAATGAGGGTGGAAGCCTATCTGATGAAGCTATGATTCTCAAAGAGAATTTGATTCCAAGAGAAAATATCAAACCTGGTGATAGAATTCGCGGTTTCTTAATGGACGTTCAGTCTGAACAAAGAGGTCCTCAGCTATACATATCTCGAAAATGTCCTGAATTTTTAATCGAATTATTTAGACTTGAAGTTCCTGAAGTTGGGCAAGGAATAATAGAGATACTTGGAGCTTCTAGAGATCCTGGATTAAGAGCAAAGATTGCTGTTAAATCAAATGATCCTAAATTGGATGCTATTGGAGCATGTGTAGGGATGCGTGGATCGAGAGTGCAATCAGTTTCAAATGAGCTAGCTGGTGAGAGAATTGATATTATACCTTGGGATGAAGACCCAGCAAAATTTGTTATTAATGCGATGTCACCTGCTGAAGTATTATCAATAGTTGTTGATGAAACAAGCAAAACAATGGATATAGCTGTCGCTGAAGAACAGTTGTCTCAAGCTATAGGAAGAGGTGGTCAGAATGTTAGATTAGCTAGCGAACTTACAGGTTGGAATCTTAATGTCATGAGCAAAGATGATGCGGATGATAAAAATAGTAAGGAAGAAGAAGAAACTGCGACAAAGTTCCAAGTAGAATTAAATGTTGATAATGATGTTGCCAAGATACTTGCAGAGGAAGGATTCAGTTCAATAGATGAAATTGCATTATGTGAAATCGAGGAACTTGAGGAAATTAATGGCTTTGATTCAGATTTGGTGAATGAACTTAGAAAAAGAGCTATTGACGAATATAATAAGAAACAAAAAGAATTAGATGATAAAAATTCTCTTACAAATCTAGATGAATTAAATGATGATCATATAACATTACTTAAAAACAATGATATATTAACAATAAATGACGTTGCAGATTTATCTATAGATGAGTTACTTGATTTTATTGATATATCTAAAGATTCTGCAGGAAAAGTTATTATGAAAGCACGCGAAAGTTGGTCAGAAGAGGAATAATGTCAGAAAAAGATAATATAAAACTTAAAACTGATACATTATCATCTAGAAAAAGTGGTTCATCAGCTGCTGGTGTACATGTAAAAAGAAAGCGAAAAATCATTGCTAAACCGACTATTAAAGATAAGAAAATAAATGATAATAATTCGTTGGAAAAAAAAGAAATATTAAAACCATCAGATGATAATGTTTCGCCAAAAGATTCAAAACATATTAAGACAGCGAATGTTACTGAACCGTTATCGCAAGACACTAAAACACCTAAGAAACAAAAAATAGATAAAGATGAAAAAATAGAAAAAATGGAAAATAAGGAACTTCATCTTAAGTCACCTAAACAAAAAAAAGACAAAAATAAAAAAAATAAAAACGAAATCAAAGATATTACACCAGCTCATAAATTTGAAAAACCCACTGAACCAGTTAAAAGAGATGTCAAGATAAGTCAATCTATGACAGTAGCTGAATTGGCTAATCAGATGGCATTAAAAAATACTGATTTAATAGCAAAGATGATGAGCTTAGGTGTCATGGCAACTGTTAATCAATCTCTTGATGAGGACACAGCAATATTGATAACAGAGGAAATTGGTCATAATCCTGTGATTGTTAAAGAGAAAGAGGATGAAATCACCGCCCCAGCTAAAATTAAGGTCACAGATGGGCAACCTCGAGCACCGATAGTTACTATTATGGGTCATGTTGATCATGGTAAAACTTCACTTTTAGATTACATTAGAAAATCTAAAATTACTGAATCTGAATCTGGCGGGATAACTCAACATATTGGTGCATATAGAGTGAAAACAAACAATGGTGAAATTGCATTTCTTGATACACCAGGACATGCCGCATTTACTAGTATGAGAGCAAGAGGTGCTCAGGTGACAGACATAGTCATTTTGGTTGTCTCAGCAGATGATGGAGTAATGCCACAAACAGAAGAAGCCATAGAGCATGCTAAAGCTGCTGGTGTGCCCTTGATAATTGCTATCAATAAAATCGACAAAGAAAATGCTGATCAAGAAAAGGTAAAGAATGATTTAGCTGCCAAAAATGTAATTCCTGAGGAATGGGGAGGGGATACTATTTTTATACCGATTTCAGCGCTCACAGGTGAAGGTGTAGATACGCTTTTAGATTCCGTGGTATTACAAGCAGAAATTCTAGAACTCAAGGCTTTAGATAAAGGACCAGCAACCGGAGTCGTTATTGAATCCTCACTAGATAAAGGTAAAGGACCAGTAGCTACGATATTAATTCAAAATGGACTTTTGAATAAAAAAGATTTTGTATTGGTAGGTCAGACGTTTGGAAGAGTTAGGGCGCTATTTGATGAATTTGGAAAACCTGTTAATTATGCTGGCCCGAGCACACCTGTTGTACTGACTGGTCTTTCTGCTACTCCGAATGTAGGTGATCAATTAATATCAACAGATGATGAGAAAAAAGTAAAAGATATTGCCTCTTCAAGAGAAAAAAAGCAAAAGGAAATCGATATGCAATCCAAACAGAAGAACTTTTCGATAGAATCATTTGGGGATGCAGCAAACAACAAAAAAATTATAAACTATCTTATTAAAACGGATGTTCAAGGAAGCTGTGAAGCAATTATAAACAGTCTAAAGTCAATTGATAATCCAGATGTAGGATTAGAGATTATATACAGCGGTGTTGGTGGCATAACCGAGTCAGACATAAATCTCGCGATAAGCGCTCAAGCTCATGTGATTGGTTTTAATGTCAGAGCTGATAGTAAAGCAAAAAAATTGATTGAAATGAATGAAATACATTTAAAATATTTCAGTATTATTTATGATTTGATAGATGCTGTAAAATTTGACTTGTCTGGTGAACTTGAACCAGATGTGAAAGAAGAGATTATAGGTATAGCAACTGTAAAAGATGTATTTCGCTCATCAAAACTTGGCGCTATAGCTGGTTCAATAGTAGCTGAAGGAACAATTCAGAAAGATCAACCTATAAGAGTATTACGTGATAATACAGTAATATATGAGGGAGAGTTAGAATCTTTGAGAAGATTTAAAGAAGATGTTAAGGAAGTTAAAAGCGGAACTGAATGCGGTATAGGTGTCAAAGATTATAATGATATTAAATCGGGCGACCAAATTGAAGTTTATAAGAGAACAGAAATAAAACGCTCTATATAGTATGAGCAGAATGAATAAAATTGAAGACCTTCTTCATAAAGAGATAGCAAACATAATTATTACTCGGCTTGATAATCAGGATATAAAGAATAATGTTACGATTACAGATATAAAAGTCAGCAAAGATATTAGAAGCG
The DNA here is from genome assembly GCA_029979505.1 of bacterium. Taxonomy (GTDB): domain Bacteria; phylum Pseudomonadota; class Gammaproteobacteria; genus CACLCV01. The sequence goes on from JAPOHH010000002.1 coordinate 92,324, forward strand.
CAATCGTGTATTTCACAACACTTCAAAATAATTACAAAAAGATTGAGATTACAATCAATGCTCTTAAGTCAACCATAAAGTACTATCTTTCAAAAAGCGTTCACATGAAAAGAATCCCTGATTTGAAATTTATACATGATGACACCGTCCTAAAAGGACAGCGTATAAATAAACTTTTAGACGCTTTAAAATAATTGAAAGCATTGAGCGGTGTAATTTTAATTGAAAAACATAAATTTGTTACATCCAATGAAATACTTTTTATTTTCAAAAGGAAAACAAATATTAGAAAAGCAGGTTTGATGGGAATATTAGACCCACTTGCAACTGGTGTTCTCCCAATTGTTTTCGGTGAAGCAACAAAATATATTCAGTATATCCAGCATGACAAAAAAAAATATAAAATAAAATCAAAGTTAGGTGTGTTTAGTGAATGCGGAGATTTTGAATCAGATCAAATAGAATACGAGCATGAAAAAGAGACTATATCTCGATTAAATAATGACACTATTAAGAGTACACTCAAGACATTTATAGGTGAATATATGCAAATTCCTCCTATGTTTAGTAGTACAAAGTTTAAAGGTAGACCTTTATATAGCTATGCAAGAAAAAATATTAATATTGAACGCAAGCCAAAGAAAAGAATCATTTATGATTTGCACTTTATATCTTTGGAGAATGACATATTAGAGATGTCTGTGACCTGCTCCTCAGGAACATATATTAGAACTCTCATTCAAGATATTTCTGAAAAATGGAATCTTCATTCATGTTTGTATGAATTACATCGAACTAACGTGGAGCCATTTGATAGCTGCACAACAATACCAATAGATAAAATAGAGGCCGATAACTATCAAAAATATATTATATCAATCCCAGATATGCTACATAAGTTGCCAAAACATTCATGTGAAATAGAAGAGGTTGATAAGTTGTATAATGGTCTCCCTATAGAACAACATGTTTCTATTGATGAACAATCTTTATGCTTGATTATGGATGTTGAAAATACATGTCATGGTGTAGGAATATATAAAAATAACTATTTATATCCTAAAAGATTGATGAAAAGATGATAATTAGTTTGTAAAAGCTTATGGACATGATAAAATCCACACGTTAAAGAAATAGAAAAGACACAATGGCACTAAATAATGATTCAAAAGCTGAAATTATAAAGAAATTCCAACAGTCTGGTAACGACTGTGGTTCTAGTTCAGTCCAAATTGCTCTTCTTACAGAAAATATCAATAAGCTTTCTGATCACTTTAATAAAAACAAGAAAGATAATCATTCAAGGCAGGGGCTTTTAAAGATGATCATGAAACGAAGATCACTCATGAAATACTTAAAAAGAAAAGATATTAATACATATGAGAAGGTAATTAAGGAACTAGGACTAAGGAAATAATGCATACAAAACAATTCGAATTAGGCGGACAAACAGTAAAAATAGAAACAGGATTAATTGCAAAGCAAGCAAATGCATCTGTTACAGTAGAAATTGATGGCACAGTAATTTTAGGAACATTAGTAGCCTCAACAGAACCAAACTCTCGAGACTTTTTCCCTTTAACAGTTAATTATAATGAAAAGTCATATGCCGCGGGTAAAATCCCTGGAAGTTTTTTCAAACGTGAAGGCAGACCTAGCGAAAAAGAAACGTTAATAAGTCGTTTAATTGACAGACCTCTCAGACCATTATTTGCATCTACCTACAATCAAGAGGTTCAAATAATATTAACGTTAGTTTCATATAATCCAGAAATTGATCCAGAGGTTCCTTCATTGATAGCAGCATCAACCGTAGTTAAACTTGCAGGGTTACCATTTAATGGAACATTAGGTGCAGTGAAAGTCGGTTATCATGAAAATGAATTTATACTCAATCCTACATCTACTCAACTCGAATCATCGCTATTAGATTTAACAGTAGCTGGGACTAATAATGCTGTGCTTATGGTTGAGTCAGAAGCTAAAGAACTCTCTGAAAAACAAATGTTAGATGCAGTAAATTTTGGTCATGAAAAAATGCAAGATATTATTAAAGCGATTGATGACTTAGTGAGTGAAATAGGTGTAACAGCTATTGAACCAAATCCAGCAGAGGATAACTCAGAATTATACAGTCTAATTAAAGAAAAGTATGGTAAAGAAATATCAGATACCTATCAAATAACTGTTAAGCAAGATAGATATGAAAAACTTTCGTTATTGAAAGAGACAATACTATCAAATGAAGCATCAGAAGAGGATGATAACTCCGATAAGATATCTTCAGTATTTAATGATTTAAAAAAAGATATTGTACGTGAGAGAATATTAAGCGGAGAAAAAAGAATTGATGGTAGGGATAGTACTACCGTAAGACCAATAAGTGTGCAAACAGGAGTATTACCAAGGACTCATGGTTCAGCATTATTTACCAGAGGTGAAACTCAAGCATTAGTTGTAACTACCCTCGGTACTAATAAAGATGCTCAAATAATTGATTCTCTCAATGGTAGAATTGATGATTCATTTATTTTTCATTATAACTTTCCACCTTACTCAGTGGGTGAGATAGGAATGATAGGTTCACCAAAAAGAAGAGAGATTGGACATGGAAAACTTGCAAGAAGAGGCGTTCAAGCTGTAATGCCGACAGTCGAGGATTTTCCTTATACAATAAGAGTAGTCTCAGAAATTACAGAATCAAATGGTTCTAGCTCTATGGCATCTGTTTGTGGTTCAAGCTTATCCATGATGGATGCTGGTGTTCCTTTAAAAGCCCCTGTGGCTGGTATCGCTATGGGTCTAGTTAAAGAAGGAGATAGACATGTCGTTCTCACAGACATACTTGGAGATGAAGACCATTTAGGAGATATGGATTTTAAAGTTGCAGGTACAGAATCTGGTATCAATGCGTTACAAATGGATATTAAGATTGATGGAATTACTTCAGATATTATGGAAACTGCTTTATCACAAGCGAAAGATGCAAGACTTCATATTTTAGGGGAAATGAATAAAGTTCTGAGTAAACCTAGACAAGATGTATCTCAGTTCGCACCGAGATACACTCATATGAAAGTTGACCAGTCTAAGATTGCAGAAGTAATAGGTAAGGGAGGAGCGGTGATAAAATCAATTGTAGAACAAACAGGTGCTGTAATTGATATTAATGATGATGGAGTGATTAAAATAGCTGCGTCTGACCAGTCTAAAAGTGATCATGCAAAATCTATTATTGAAGAAATTACAGCCGGACCTCAAGTTGATAAAATTTATGAAGGCAAAGTAGCTAAGATAATGGATTTCGGTGCTTTTGTTGCGATTACACCAAATAAAGATGGATTAGTACACATATCACAAATAAGTGAGGATAGAGTTAAAGATGTTAAAGATGTACTGTCAGAGGGTGATATGGTGAAAGTAAAAGTACTTGAGGTTGATAAACAAGGTAGAGTAAAACTCACAATGAAAGGAATAGATCAAAACTAAGGCAGCTGTCTAGTCTACTTGAGTCTTCTCCATCTTTTCATGTCTTTCTTGGGCTTCTATCGATAATGTTGCAATTGGTCTTGCTTCTAATCTCTTAATACCAATTGGCTCTCCTGTATCTTCACAAAAACCGTATGAACCATCTTCTATTCTATGGAGCGCTTGATCTATTTTAGAGATTAATTTCCTCTCTCTGTCACGTGTTCTTAATTCAAGCCTGAATTCTTCTTCCTGTGTTGCAGCATCATTAGGATCGGATAATTTTGATGAATCTTGTTTCATATGATCCATAGTTTTTTCAGCCTCTGTCATGAGTAATTTCTTCCAAGAGAAAAGAATATTTTTAAAATGATCAATCTGATTAACAGACATGTATTCTTCACCTTTTTTAGGTTTATATGGTTTGAAATCTAAGTACTTCTGTAGGTTCGTTGTTGCCATAACTGATAGATTATTTTGCTATTTACTAAGGCTCTTATCAAGTGTTTTTTACTCTTTTCTATGAACTTTTACAGTCCCATCACTTACTTGAATACTAAGCTCAGAATTATTTGGAATTTCTCTGATGCTCTTAATGATTTTATTATTATTACGAACTATAGCATAACCCTTATTTAATAGTAGAGATGGATTCATTTGTTTAACTTGTTGTTTTTTTGAATTAAGCATATCGTTTTTAAATTGAATATTTATATTTATTTGTTTTTTAATATCTCTATAAGTCTTATCAGTAGTTTTAAAATATTCTTTTATCGAAGATTTAATATTCTTAATAATTAATAAATTCCTTAGTCTTTCATCTCTTAGGTAGCCTTCCTTATTTATGATTTTATCCTTGATAATTTTTTTAAATATCTTTTTTCTTTGAATAAAGTCATTTGATAATAAATCAATTTTCTTAAATGGATTTGTCATTTTAATAACAAGCAAATATCCTTTGATTTTATTTTCTATCGTCATGATTATGTTGTTCATCAATTTTATAATTGAATTTTCATAATGCATGATATCTTGTTTAAGCATTTGACTATCAGGCACGGCATGCACAGCAGCTGCAGTTGGAGTTTCTTGTGCAGAATCAGATGCATAATCTGCAAGAGTGATATCAGGCTTGTGCCCAATACCAGTTATTGTTGGAATACATGATTGTGATATTTCTCTAACTAATGACTCATCATTAAATGCCATTAAATCTTGAAGCGAGCCTCCGCCTCTTACAATTAGAATTATATCGGCTAAGGCATCTCGATTAATTTTTTTTAATTGCTTTATTAAACTTTTGGGCGCCTGTAATCCTTGTACCGTCGATGGATAAACAAGAATCTCTGCTATACGATATTTCTCATTCAGTTTAGAACATACATCTTTCAATGCATGACTATCTTTAGCTGTTAAAACCGCTATTTTTTTTGGAAATTTAGGTAAGTTTTTTTTATTACTAAACACACCTTCATCAGATAATTTCTTTTTAATCTTTTCTATTTCATTTTTTAAGAATCCATCACCAAATTCTGATATTTCAATTATATTTAGCTGAAACTGTCCAAATCCTGCATAAAAATCAACTTTTGCTGTTATTATGACTTCCATATCTAAATACTTTGATATGTCAATGTTTTCATGTGATCCTCGCCATACGACACAGCTAACAGTATAATTACCAGTAGTATCTCTTAACTTAAAATATTGGTGTCCTCTTGATTTTCTGTAATCAGATAATTCACCTTTGACATTTATTGGGTATTCAAAAGCAAGTAATATCGCTTCTCTAGCTTCGGCATTTATTTCTGATACAGTATATATTTTCATTTTTAGACTTTTCGTAATTACTAATTCTATGTATAATATAGAATGGTAGCAGCTACACATCAATCACGTTCTAAAGTATTTTCTGAGGAAGCTCTTGCATTTGATGATGTATTACTTGTTCCCGCTTACTCTCATATATTACCAGTAAATGTAAACCTCTCGTCATATTTGACTCAATCTATACTTTTGCAAACTCCTATATTATCCGCCGCAATGGACACTGTTACAGAATCAAAAATGGCCATTACACTCGCGAGTGAGGGTGGAATAGGTATAATTCATAAAAACTTATCAATAGTTGATCAGAGCAAGCAAGTGAGGTTCGTTAAGAAGTATGAGAATGGTGTTATCAATGATCCTATCACAGCAGCACCTAACTCAACAGTCTATGAAATAAATCAGATAACCGAAAAGTTTGGGATATCAGGCGTGCCTATTACAGATAACAAAGATTTAATAGGTATAGTTACTAATAGAGATTTAAGGTTTGTAGAAGACCCTAATACTAAAGTAACAGAAATAATGACCCCTAAAGAAAAACTAATTACAGTTGGTGAGAATTATACTAAAAAAAGAGTTATAGATCTTTTGAAAAAAAACAGAATTGAAAAAGTTCTTATCGTAAATAAAAAACATCAATTGAAGGGTATGATTACATTTAAAGATATACAAAAAGCTTCGACTTTTCCTAATGCATCTAAAGATAGTAACGGAAGTCTTATTGTTGGTGCTGCTGTCAGCACTAGTAAAGATTCTATTGATAGAATAGATGCGCTTGTTAATGAGAAAGCTGATGTTATTACAATTGATACAGCTCATGGACACTCTAAGTCTGTAATTGATACATTGAAGTATATTAAAAAGCGTTATCCTCATCAGCAAGTAATAGCTGGTAATATTGCTACAGCTGAAGCAGCTGAAGCTCTTATAAAGGCAGGTGCTGATGCAATAAAAGTTGGTATCGGTCCCGGTTCGATATGTACAACTAGAATAGTTGCAGGGATAGGAGTGCCTCAGTTGTCTGCGATATTTCATACAGCAAAAATAGCTAAAAAATATAAAATTCCTCTCATTGCTGATGGAGGTATAAGATATTCTGGAGATATAGCTAAGGCGATTGCCGCTGGTGCAGATTCAGTCATGTTAGGCGGTCTTTTAGCTGGAACAGATGAATCACCTGGCGATATAGAAATATTTGAAGGCAGAACCTATAAGTCATATCGTGGAATGGGCTCAATAGGAGCTATGCAGAGCGGATCTAAAGACAGATACTTCCAAGAGCACCATAGTGATAGCAAAAAGCTTATACCTGAGGGTATTGAAGGAAGAGTACCTTATAAAGGCTCAATCAAAGCAATTCTCCATCAGTTAACTGGAGGCTTAAGATCCAGCATGGGTTATGTGGGATGTAAAAATATTAAACTTATGAAGAATAAAACTAATTTTATAAAAATATCTAATTCATCAAAAATAGAAAGTCATACACATGATGTTACAATTGTGAAAGAACCTCCTAATTATCAACCAAAGTAATGACACTCGAGAAAGATTTAATTCTAATTTTAGACTTTGGTTCACAATACACTCAACTAATTGCCAGAAGAATACGAGAACTAGGTATATATAGTCTAGTAAAGGCATATGATTCTAATATTAAAGAAATAGAGAACTTAAAACCTAAAGGTATTATTTTAAGCGGTGGTCCGAATTCTGTAAATATAGAAAATACACTCAAACCAAGTAAAAAGATATTTGCATTAGAGATACCAATATTAGGAATATGTTATGGTATGCAATTATTAGCAAAAGAGTTTGGAGGTAAAGTAATCAAGTCAAACAAAAAAGAATTTGGTGACTCGAAATTTATGATTAAAAAAAAATCTAAGTTATTTAAAAATATTGAAATTAACCTAAATCATAACGTCTGGATGAGCCATGCAGATAAAGTAAGTAATTTACCTAAAAACTTTAGTAAAATAGGTGAGAGCACAAACTCTAAAATCGCAGCATTTGAAAATAAAAATAAAAATATCTTTGGTATTCAATTTCACCCCGAGGTTACACACACTTTATTAGGAAAAAAAATTCTTAAAAACTTTATTGAAATTTGTGAATGCAAAAAATCTTGGACTGCCAAAAAAATTACCAAGGAGATGATTAAGAAGATTAAATTAGATGTTGCAGATGATAAAGTTATTCTTGCACTTTCTGGTGGCGTTGATTCTTCTGTTGTAGCAGCAATCCTTAACAAAGCTATAGGGAAACAGCTATCATGTATATTCATAGACACTGGACTATTAAGAAAAAATGAAGTATCAGAAGTAAGAAAAATTACATCCTCTTTAAAAATTAATTTAACAATTGTAGATGCCTCTAGAAAATTTTTATTAGCACTTAGAGGGGTCAGTGATCCAGAAAAAAAGAGGAAAATTATTGGAAAGTGTTTTATAGATACTTTTAATTCTGAAGCAAAGAAAATTAAGAATGTAAAATATCTTGGACAAGGTACTATCTATCCAGATGTAATTGAATCATCATCTAAAAATTCGAAATCAGATGTAATTAAGTCTCATCATAACGTTGGTGGGCTCCCAAAAAAAATGAAGTTAAAGCTTGTTGAACCAATAAGAGACTTATTTAAAGATGAAGTAAGAAAAATAGGTCTTGATTTAGGTCTTCCTAGAGCACTTATCAACAGACACCCATTCCCTGGGCCTGGGCTAGCTGTACGGATATTAGGAGAGATAAATCATGAGAAGGTAAGAATTCTTCAAGAAGTAGATTATATATTTATTGAAGAATTAAGGAAAAATAATCTATACAATAAAACAGATCAAGCATTGGTAGTCCTAATACCTTCAAAATCTGTTGGGGTAATGGGAGACAAAAGACAGTATGGTTATGTTGTTGCATTAAGAGCAGTAAATACTACTGATTTTATGACTGCAACAGCTTCTCATATAAGGCATGAAATATTAAATAATATCTCTACAAGAATAATAAATGAAGTTGATGGGGTAGCAAGGGTCGTTTACGATATTACATCAAAACCACCTGGAACCATCGAATGGGAATAAGTTTAATGCCTGAAGCAATACTTTATCATAACCCTAAATGTAGTAAGTCTAGAAAAGCTCTTGAATTGCTTAAAAAACACAAGATTAATATTATTCAAAGACTCTATCTTAAAGAAACATTAACGAAGGATATGCTTGAAGAAATAATAAGCCTGTCTAAATTATCAGCCAGAGATATCATACGATCTAGTGAAGTGGAATATAAAGAAAATAATCTAGATAATCCTAATCTTGCCCAAGATGAGATTCTAGATTTTATAATTAAATACCCTAAACTTCTTCAACGTCCGATATTTATTTTCAATAATACTGCAATCATAGCGAGACCTCCTGAGGATATTCTGAAAATTATATAAATTTAAAGTTGTTTCATTAAGACAGTTCATATATCATATGAGAACTTTATGAGAACTTTATGAAAGAATATTCCATTTTAACTGCCAAAGAACAAAAAGCGTATGATTTTATTGTCAGATACTCAAAAAAATATGGCAAATATCCATTACTAATAGAAATCGCAAAAGGTATAGACATTAAATCAAAAGGCGTAGCCCATAGATATGTAAAATCATTAGAAAAAGCGGGCAAAATATCAAGATTCTCAAATAAGCATAGAGGCATCTCAATAGTTGAAAAAAAGCCAATTTTTTTAAAATCTTTAGGGAGCATTGCGGCTGGCGGACCTATTGAAGCAATTTCTGATCAACAAAGAATTGAGCTTGAATATTTGTTCACCAATAAAAAGTCATATGCTCTTAAGGTCAAAGGAGATTCAATGATAGATGCAGGTATACATGATGGAGACTGGGTAATAATAGAAGAAAGTAAAAAATTTTATAAATCAAAAGTTCATGTAATTTTAATAGATAATCAAGATGTAACCTTAAAATATATTGAAAAAGAAAATTCAGAAGAAATAAAATTAATTCCTGCAAATAAGTCATACAAAGAGAGTACCTATCCTATAGAAAGAATTTCTATTCAAGGATATGTAGTCGGCCAAGTAAGAATATATTAATGAATGAAAAAATTTTTATTCATGTAGATATGAATGCATTCTTTGCTTCAATCGAACAAAGAGATTATCCATACTTAGTTGGAAAGCCTATAGCCGTAACTAATGGACAATATGGCTCATGTATAATTACCTCATCATATGAAGCAAGAGCATTTGGAATTAAGACCGGGATGAAAATTCGTGAAGGAAGAAAAATTTGTCCACATTTAATTCAGAGATCATCACGACCAAAAATATACGCTGCCACGTCAGCAAGAATAATGAATATATTAGAAAACATAACTCCTGATATTCAAATATATTCTGTAGATGAAGCATTTTTAGAATTAACAAATTGTATGAAAATTTATAAAGAAATTGATTATGTTGTATATAAAATTAAAGATTTAATATATCAAACAGAGAATCTTAAATGCTCTATCGGTATATCTTTTAGTAAGTCTTTAGCAAAATATGCTTCAAAAATTAATAAACCAGATGGAATAACTCATATTAATAAAAAAAATTATCATCAATATTTAGATAATTCACCAATAGATACTTTATGCGGCGTATCAAGAGGAATTAAATTTTTCTTAAATCAACATCAAGTTTATAAATGTTCTGATATGAAAAATATTCCTATAAGTATACTTGCAAATAGGTTTGGTAATATTGGTAGAAAAATATGGCTGATGGCAAATGGAAGTGATTTTGAAGGACTCACTCCAGACTCCGTTCACCCAAAAAGTCTTGGACATGGAAAAGTATTAATGCCTAATACAAAAAACCGCTATCTTATAAAAAAAATCTTCTTAAGAATGGCCAACAAACTGTCTTTACGTTTACGTAAATCTAATTATGAATCAAATATTTTTTTAGTTGCAATAAAAATAAAAGCAGGATGGGTGAAAAAAAAAATACGCATAGAGAAAGCTACATGCGACCAGAAAGATATATTTAATATTTGCTTATTTTACCTAAATTTATTTGATAAAAATATTGGAATTTTTCAAGTCCAAGTTACAGCTTTGCATCCTATAAGAAAAAATATACAAATTGATATTTTTAATCAGGAAAATAATAAAAATATCGTTTTAGATCAAGCATTGGATAATATAAATGATAAGTTTGGTTCTGATGCTATTAAACCCGCTCGTCTGATGAGTGATAATACAGATAGCCCAGACGTAATAGCTCCTGCATGGAGGCCTAATGGACATAGAAAATCCGTATAAAAAAAGGCCGAAGGGGGTAGATTCGGCCTTTCATTAAAGGGGTGGGGATATGACTAGTTGTCTGTATCCTGTCTAAGACAATATCTCAATAAAATAGACATGTCAACATTAAATATGAACAAAAACTATACAAATATAATAAATAATGGTATTGTCTGTAAAAAATTAGACATTACTTTGACAAATCGTATGGAAAATATAATAATTAGTAACAATGACAAGGATAAGTCCAACATTGGTAGCAAGATGAAAGAAGATTTATCTGCAAAACCACGTCATTTAATTCAAGTCGTGAATAGACGAACGGGTCTAAGTTCAGATGTGATTAGAGTTTGGGAAAAACGATACCAAGCTGTGATTTCTCACCGAAACGATACTAACCGAAGATTATATTCAGATAAAGATATAGATAAACTTACATTGCTCAAGAGAGCTATAGCTGCAGGACGAAGAATTGGAGATATAGCGGCATTATCATATGATGATCTTTTTGAACTTGTAATGGGCGATGAGTCAAATGCATCAATAGGATACAAACGACCAAGTACTGGTACAATCATGGAACTATTTGATGAATCTGTATCATGTATAAAAGAAATGAATAGCTGGAAACTTGATAATACATTATCAAATGCGGTAGCTATATTGAGTACAAATGATCTTTTGATTGAATTTATTAAACCTTTAAGTAATTACATACAAGATGAATGTTCAAGAGGCAGTATAAGATATGCTCAGGAAAAAATGTCTAAATTATGTATTAGGACATGTCTAAATAACCTGTATTTGAAACTTAGGTCTTCTAAAGAAGATTGTCCAAGGTTAGTTATTGCCTCATTACTATCGGAGCATGAGCACCTAGATACAATAATGCATATGATAATTGCACAAAATATTGGTTGGGATTTAACGTATATTGGAAATGGAGTGCCCCATGATGAGATAACTTATGCAGCTACATCAGTTAATGCTCAATTAGTCGTGCTTGCGATTAATAATCCAAGAGATATTGCAAGAAAAATATATGAAATAAAACACATAAGGGAGCATGCAAATAAGACAGAGGATATTATCTTAATAGGCTCTCAATGTAGTGAATATAAACAACTAGCTAATGACTTTAGTATAAACATCTCATCGGACCTTACTAGCTTTAGACTCACCCTAGAAAGATTATACAGTTTAATCAGATAAATTAGATTTAAGATTTTTTAGGGATAAGATTTCGTTCGAAATTTTCTTATGATTTGAAACATTTTGGTTAATGATTTCACTTGGTGCTTTTTCAATAAAACTTTTATTATTTAGTTTGGCATCTATTTTTTTGAGAACTGATTCTAAATGAAGTATATTCTTTTCTATTTTCATTATTTCATCACTAATACTAATCATATTTTTTATATAAAGATATAAGGTAAATTTACTATCAATAATTTCTATAAAGTCATTAGATTCTGATTCTCTTTTATCGATAATAACTAAGTCTATACCTGAAAGACTATTTACAAGCATTATATTATCAGCAACATCTTCAGATAAAACACTGTCATTAATAAGTATTTCTACATTAAATTTATTCTTCGGATGTATACCTAATTCAGTGCGGGTCCTTCTAATTTTCTTAATGATTTCTTTTATATCATTAACTCTAATATCAATATCACTCTCTTTAGAAATCCTTACTTGCGAAGGGAATGAACTGTTGGTAAGGCTATCTTCAGAGACAAACTGATTCTTATATAATGCACTCCAAATTTCTTCTGTTATGAATGGTATAATAGGGTGACATATTTTTATTATTCTAATCAAAGAATATATTAAATACTTCTTTGTAGTATCCGATGTATTAGTTTTAGCAATCTCTAAATACCAATCACAATATTCATTCCATACAAACTCATATATACTATTAGCCATTAGATCAAATCTATATGTTGACGAGTATTTTTTAAAATCATTTATAACATAATCTAATTTATACATAATCCACTTATCAAATATAGTTGCATCTATAGTGCTAAGATTTTCCTCATAATTATAATCATCACATGTTAGTATAATAAATCTGGATGCATTCCACAGTTTATTACAAAAGTTTCTGTAACCCTCTATTCTATTAAGGTCAAAATTTATATCTCTACCAGTTGATGCCATAGCGCAGAAATTGAACCTTAGTGCATCAGCTCCAAATTCTTTTATTCCATTTGGAAATTCTTTTTTTGTTTTTTTAATAATATTTGATTTTTGTTTTTCGTTTATTAAGCTTTCTGTTCTTTTCTCTAAGAGATTATCAAGACTTATTCCGTCTATAACATCTAGTGGGTCAATTACATTTCCAATTGATTTAGACATTTTTTTCCCTTCAGCATCTCTTACAAGGCCATGAATGTAAATTTTATTAAACGGAATATTATTGGTAAATTTGATACTCATCATTATCATCCTAGCGACCCAAAAAAAGATAATATCAAAGCCAGTCACTAGAAGGTTTGTCGGGAAGTACTTTTCAAAAAAAGCATCATCTTTTTTCCAATCAAGTGTTGAAAATGGCCACAACGCAGAAGAGAACCATGTATCAAGTACATCTTCATCTTGATTTAATTCTAAATCATCATTTAAATTATATTTTTTTCTAACATGACTCTCGTTTTCCCCGACATATATATTGCCTTTATTATCATACCAGGCTGGTATTCTATGACCCCACATAATTTGTCTACTAATACACCAATCTTCAATATTTTCTAGCCAGTTAAAGTAAATCTTTTCCCAATGATCAGGGACGAATGTTACTTTGCCATTTTTGACAACTTCTATACCATCAGTTGCAAGATCTTTCATATTCATAAACCACTGACTAGTTAGTAATGGTTCAATTATTTCGCCAGTTCTTTCTCCAATTGGTACAGTAGTTTTGTATGGAACCTTCTTAACAAACGAATTAATTTTTTCTAGGTCATTGATAAGCATATCTCTAACATCATGTATGTTTTTTCCTATATAATTCTTATCCACATTTTCATTTAACGTACCATTTTTATTAAGAATATTTACGAAATCAAGTTTATGTTTTTTTCCAACTTTATAATCATTAAAATCATGAGCAGGTGTAATTTTTAAACAACCAGTTCCAAACTCTTTATCGACAATTTCATCTAAAATTATAGGTATTTCCTTGTCTAGCATAGGAATAATGACTTTTTTTCCAACCAAATGTTTATAGCGGTTATCTGTAGGATTTATACATACAGCAGTGTCACCAAAAAGCGTCTCTGGTCTCGTAGTTGCAACAATTACAAATTCATGAGATCCAACAACTTTATATTTTAGATGATATAAAAACCCATCTTTTTCCTCATTAAGTACTTCTAAATCTGATATAGCTGTTTGAAGCTTTATGTCCCAATTTACAAGTCTGTTACCTCGATATATTAGACTATCATCATACAGTTGAATAAAAATATTTTTTACAGTATCAGAAAGGTCCTCATCCATTGTAAACCTGTTTCTTGACCAGTCAGCTGAGGAACCTATTCTTTTGGTTTGATTTATGATTGTATTACCTGAAATATCTTTCCATTTCCAAACTTCACTAATAAATTCATCTCTACTTAAATTATTAATGTCTGTACCTAAAGAAGACAGTCGATTCTCTACAACTAGTTGAGTTGCAATTCCTGCATGATCAGTCCCAGGTTGCCACAAGACACTTTTTCCTAACATGCGATGGTATCTAACTAGTACATCAATAATTGTGTGTTGAAAAGCATGACCCATATGTAAAGTACCAGTAACATTAGGTGGTGGGAGTACTATTGAAAATTTCGAAGTAGATTCTTTCGGGGAAAAAGATTGATTTTTCTCCCAATTTTCATAGATTCTTTTCTCGATATCTTTTGGTTTATATTGTTTGTTCATCATATGTATTATGTACTAAAGTAAAATTATATTTTTTATAATCTGAATATTTCTTTCTACTGATTGTTTTATTATTCTCATCATCTTCTACAAATTCATATATATTGATTGCATCAATATTTTTCAATAGAGGAGTTGAGTGGTTGTTGATAATTGATTTGTATTCATTGAATATTTCAAATTTATCTATATATTTAAATGATAATAGTAATATTGGTGTATCAACTTTATCCCCATCTTCGTAAATCTTATGTGGAAGAAAACTATTTTGCTCGAATGTCCACAATAATTTATCGAGTCTTTCAAGTTTATCATCTGATGTAATTACTATGACCTTATTTTCTTTCTTGAACAAATGTTTTATACAGTTACAAATACATAAATCTAAATTATGATTTTTATTGAGAGAAAAAAAGTTCGCAGTTGATTTCAATTTTATTTATTCGTCATGACGAAATCAGTAAGTAATTTTACCGGTCTACCTGTGGATCCTTTGTCATTGCCTGATTCCCATGCAGTCCCTGCAATATCTAAATGAGCCCATTTCTCATCTTTGGTGAAGTTTGCTAGAAACGCAGCGGCAGTAATTGCGCCACCATATCTTCCACCAATATTTTGTATATCTGCAAAGTTTGTTTTTAGCTCGTCAAAATAATCGCTGTACAGCGGAAGTTCCCAGACTCTGTCTCCAGTAACATCTGCAGACTTTTTAATCTTTTGTGTTAATGTTGAATTATTTGAAAAAAGACCGGACGGATATTTTCCTAATCCTACTAGGCAAGCTCCCGTTAGTGTTGCCATATCTAAAATATACTTAGGTTTATATTTCTTAGAAAACGTCAAAGCATCACATAAAACTAGTCTTCCCTCGGCATCAGTATTTAGTATTTCGATAGTTATGCCTGACATACTTTTAACAACATCACCAGGTCGAGTAGCAACTCCGCTTGGCATGTTTTCAGCACATGCTAGTATCCCAATAACATTATTCTTCAAATTCATTTCTGCACAAGCTTGCATAGTACCTACCACAGAACCAGCACCCGACATATCATACTTCATCTCATCCATGCTTGGCGATGGTTTTAGTGATATACCTCCTGTATCAAAAGTAATACCTTTGCCAACCAACACAATAGGCTGTTTATTTTTTAATGGTGTATATTTAATTATTACAAGCTTTGCAGGTTGCGTACTCCCTTGCGAAACTGATAGAAGGGAACCCATCTTCAAAGCTCTCATTTGTTTCTCATCAAGAACTTCTACTTTAAGATTTTTGTGGAGTTTTTCTAGTTTCTTAGATTCTCTAGCTAAAAATGTTGGATTACAAATATTAGGTGGTGTGTCGCCTAATTTCCTTGCCGTATTGAGACCATGCGCAATTGCTAATGATATTCTTTTCGTATCATCAAATGCCTTCTTTGTAATATTATTAGGAACTTTAATAAAACATTCTTTCAAATGATTTATACTATTATTTTTAAAATTGTAGTTACTTTTTTCAAATTCAATGATACTGCCTTTAAGTACGTCATAGTTTTTAATAGTAATATCACTCAAATCTAGTGAGATTTTGCCGATATCATACTTATTTATTTTTTTTATTACAGAAGAGAGATATTTTTCAAACTTTTGTATAGTCAGTTCACTTTTTTTACCTAAACCTATTAGAAAATAGTTACTGTCATACATAGTGCTAACTATCATCTCCATCGATCCAAGCTTCCCGCATATCAACTTTTGGGAAACAGCTTTTTTTATGTCCTTGAGCGCTTTTGAACAGCCAATAGACTTATTAACACCTGATAGTTTGTCCTCATATACAAATACTAAGTTATAGTCTAATTTATCGTTTTTACTGAATCTGGTGTATTTCATGATATTTCCATATAATAAAGTTATACTATTTAAAAACTAAGATTAACATTTTTTATTACATCTTGTAATTATTACTTTGAATTTAATTAGTCAATATATATTTAAAAACTGTCTTCAGACAATTATGTCTGTTTTTTTAATTCTTCTGTTGATATTAACGGCTAATACAGGTCTGAGATTAATGGAAAGTGTTAATGAAGGTAGCCTACCATCATTATTTCTGCTACAGCTTCTTTTTTTGAAAATTGTTCAATATTCTTCTCTGATTATTCCTATAAGTCTATTTTTTGGTATTGTCATTGCACTGAATAGATTCTACTTATCAAATGAGATGGTGATTATGAAAATAGGCGGCTTTTCATGTAAAATTATTGCTGGCGTACTCTTAAAAATTATTCTTACAGTAACAATAATTATTTTAATTTTTAATTTTTTCATCACACCATATACGGTTAATCTACGAACACATATCGAACATCAAGTTCTGTATGAACAAAAAATATACTCCTTACAAGAAAGAAATTTTAATCAAAATAATGACGGCTCCAAGACTATTTATATTTCAAATAAAAGTAAAACTGATTCTGGAAATGTATTTATTAAATCAAGAAACAAAGAATCAACAAGAATTGATATATCATCAGGAATAAAATCATCTGATAATAATCAAATAGTCCTTCTTGATGGAATATCTTATGTATATAAACCTGAAAATGGTTTCAGTTCTACAAAGTATTCTAATCAAAATGTACAGTTATCAAAAAAAATTCCAGAGATTATCAATAATGACTTAGATTCAAAATCAATTACTAATCTTTTTCAAAGTAATACCATTGAATCATTTCAAGAATCACTTAAAAGAATCTCTATGATTATTGCTACATTTGTTCTAGGTTTCATGGCAATACCACTTAGTCATGTTAATGCTAAAGAGGATAAATATAGAAATATATTTACAGCTATATTCTTTTATTTTACTTATATAATATTGATTAATATCTTTTCTAAATCATTTGACGATAAACTATATATTTTTTTAAGTTTATTAAATCTTCATCTACTGTATATGTATATTACTTATAGATTTTATAATTACTTTAATCAACCAAAATAATAAATGAATAAAATATATCTATATATGTTTAAAAAATACTTAATTGGTTTCACATTAGCCATAAGCGTTTTATTAAGTATTAATTTGCTTATCATATTTTTGTCTGAGCTGAAAAATATCGGAACTAATCAATATGATTTTATTCTACTCATTAAATACATAATCTTTTTGGTTCCTCAAAATATCTTGGATATTTTTCCGTATGCTTTGCTGATTGGCAGTATGATTGCTTTTGGTTCAATGTCATACCATTCCGAGATAATCGCATTAAACTCTCTGGGAATAGGTATTAAAAAAACTATACTTATTATTCTTTTGCAAACATTTTTTATTGCCATGATTGTTACATTTGCAGGAAACTGGGCTGCCCCTGATAGTGCTGCTTATGCTCAGAATATAAAAAATACTGCCTTAAAAAAAAATAGTATGAATAAAGAGATTTGGTTCAAAGGTAAAGAAACAATAATCAATGTCAAAAGAGTGATCACAGATCATAACCTTGAAAATATTGAAATTTATTATATTAATAATGGAACCATGTCATCAATTCTAACAGCTGATAATGCTAGGTATAATACTGAATGGAATCTAGAAAACATAAAAATAATTGATATTGAAAATAACAAGATTATAAATAAAAAATCAACTATTATATCTTCTGATAATTTTATCCCTTTCCAAGTCCTTAAAAGTTCCTTTAGTAAAAAAAGATATCACTCTATCCAGGATTTATATGACAATATTATTTTTTTTGATGAACGTGGCATATATTATGAAGCCCATAAGATAGCATTTTGGCAAAAAATATTTTTACCTTTCTCTTGCTGCATAATAGTATTTATAAGCATTCCTTTTCTGTTCACAAAAACTAGATCTACTAATCAAAGCCAAAGAATAATTTATGGAATATTATTTGGAATAACATATTTCGTTCTTTCAAGCATCTTAATTAATGCTTCATTAATTCTAAATATACCTGCATTAGCGTCTGTGCTCATTTCAATGAGCATATTTATTTTATGTGGTTATTTTATATTCAACAGATTTGTGAAAAAACATATCCCGATTTAATCTATCTTTTCAAGATATGTATTGGATACAATATCTTGTAGCGACTCAGTTTGAAAAAATAACAAAAGATGCCCTCCAAGTAATGCAAAGATAATTCTTTTAAATGATTGAATATATGTTATTTCTAATGAATATTTACTATATATTTTTACTTTCCAAATCTTCATTCCTAGAGTTTGATTATATTTTTTCCAAAACCAAGCATAATAAAGATATATTATTACTAATAAGTATATTTGATAAATTATACTATTTAATATTGCATTCCCTTCGGTTAAAAAAATTACAGGTATCGTGAAAAAATATAAAACTGCAAATAACAAAATTAGGTCATAAAAGTTGATTAGTATTCTTTTTAAAAGCCCGACTTGTTTATTCATAATGCTCACTAGAAACTGAAAATGGAATCACTTTAACATGTGTACCTTTTTTTATTTTACTGATATTTTCATGTAGCTGTATATAACAGTTAGCATCTTTAAGGGTAGATAGAATATTTGATCCCTGTGCGCCTGAGGTTTTAACAAATAACTTTCCATTTTTATTTCTTAAAATACCTCTTTTAAATTCTTCCCTACCTTTTCTTTTTTTTAAATCTGATTCGAGTATTGCATCAAGCACCAAATCTCTCTTATTTTGCTGTCCTGTTATTTTTCTAATAGCTGGGCGTACAAATAAATTGAATGTGACTACAACTGACACAGGGTTTCCAGGTAATCCATAGAAGGTACATTTTTTTATATTTCCAAAAGCTAAAGGTCTACCAGGTTTTACTGCTATTTTCCAAAATTTAACCTTTCCAATTTTATCTAGTGCATTTTTCACAAAATCTGCTTCACCAACAGATACTCCACCTGTAGTAATTAGCATATCGCATTCATTAGATGCTTTTTTTAGTTTTTTTTCTATGTTTATTAAATTATCCCTTACCACTCCATAGTCTTTTATATCCACAGGATATCTTTGTAACAGCCCATGTAACAGGTATCGATTGCTATCATATACTTGCGATTTTTTAATTTTATCAGTCACGCTTACTAGTTCATCGCCTGTTGAAAAATATCCTATTACTGGTTTTGAATATACCGGAACTTTTGCCATACCGAGAGATGCTAATATTCCAATATCTACCTCATCAATCTCTTTACCGTCTCGTAAAACAGTCTGATTTTTTTTTATATCTTCCCCGGGAAACCTGATGTTTTGATTTTTAACGATTATTGAGTTAGCTGTAATCATTTTATTATTTTCTTCAACTAGCTCTTTCATAATAACAGCATTGCAACTATCTGGAACCATTCCTCCAGTCATTACCTTTATAGCTTCATTCTTTTTTATTTTTTTTCTATAAGGATGCCCAGCAAATGACTCACCAACACATTGAAATATATATTTATTATTTTTTTGTTCTACAAAATTTACTGCATATCCATCCATAGCAGAGTTCTTATAGTTTGGGATGTTTTTACTCGATTTTATGTTTTTTGCTAGTATTCTTCTATATGATTTTTTTAGAGGAATAATCTCTACTTTATTTTTTATCTTGGATGCAGATAGAATCTTACTTATAGCCTTATCTACCTTTATTGCAGATGGATCATATTCATTAAAACAACTATCTTTCATTATTTTATAATCTGTAAATTATGTATAATTAGTATATCAAATATTATGTCAATATCCGATAATTCAGGTGAATATCAATTTATAGATCAGTTTTGTAATCATGTATCTTTTAAAAATAATCTTCAAAAGAATACAATTCTGGCGTATAAATCAGATCTTAAAATATTTTTATCATGGATATTAAAAAATAATTGCAACTTCTCTAGAGTTGACAGGGTTGTTATTAATAACTACCTAGCTTCTAGACTTGATTTAGGCGCATCAGTTAGCACTATTCAAAGAGTAGTTACATGCATAAAATCATTTTATCTCTTTATGTATGAAAATGGATTTATTCAATCTAATCCCGCACAACTTATAGAAAATCCAAAGAAGCGTAGAAAATTACCAACTATAATTAGTGAAGATGAAGTTGAGACTCTACTATCTTGCCCTAATACAAATACCATCTCAGGAATGAGGGACAAATGTATTCTCGAGCTACTATATTCTTCGGGTTTAAGAATCAGTGAACTGTTAAGTATTAAAGTTAGTCAAATTTCTCGTGACAAGTCATTCTTAAAAATAATAGGGAAGGGTGGGAAAGAGCGACTTGTGCCGATAGGATCATCTGCGATGAATTCATTATTGACTTATATAGATGTGTTTAGATGCAATATTAAAAACATCGATAATATTGAGATGCTGTTTATCAAAGAAACAGGTGCTTTAATTTCTAGGCAGGAGTGTTGGAAAATGATACAGAAATATGCATTAACATCTAATATAAATAAAAAAATATCACCTCATAATTTGAGACATGCATTTGCTACTCACCTTCTCAACAATGGAGCTGATTTGAGGACTGTACAGATGCTATTAGGGCATGCTAGTCTATCAACAACGCAAATTTATACTCATATTGCAAAAGATAGGTTGGTTAAATTTCACCAAAAATTTCACCCAAGAGGATAGTTATGAAATATATATTATTATCAATTACATTTATTTTCTTAGTCTCTTGCGCAAAAAAAGAAAATACAGATGTAGATATTTCTAAAAAAGTTTCTGAGGCATACCCTTCTATTTCCATAGATAAAATTAAGAAAATAGATGATAAGTTTCATGAAATAATTATTAATAATCAGATTTACTATGCGACAAACGATGGCAAGTATCTAATTATAGGTAATGTAATTGATTTAGATACTAAAGAGAGTATCACTGAAAATACTAAAATGAGTCAACGTCTATCTATTATTGGCTCTATAGATGAAGAAAGCTTTATGATATTTAAGCCTAAAAAGACAAATCATATTCTAACTATTTTTACTGATACTTCTTGCCCGTATTGCCAGAAATTGCACAATGAAATACCAGATTTGCTAGACAATAATATTGAAATTAGATATGTACTTTTTTCTAGAAATGGCAATGAAGTAGATGCATATAATCAATTAGTATCTGCGTGGTGTTCAGATAATAAATCTGAAGCTTTAGAAAATTTATTTGATGGTGATATATTAGATGACGTGGAGTCATGTGATAATCCCATCGCTAAAAATCTAGAATATGCAGGGTTGCTGTCTGTGGAAGGGACGCCAACTATTTTTCTTGAAGATGGAAGAATTATTCCAGGATATCAAAGTGCACAAAATATTATAGCTTTTATCAAAAATAATTAATTAAGAAAAATCTTTTTCAATCTGATTAAGGTAGTTCGTTATATCAGTTAATTCATCAGACATATTTTTAAATCTTTCATCGTTTGACGCTTTGCTCAACTCATGTCTTGCTTTGCCGAGTGTGGTCCAAGGCAGTTTTTCTCCCTCATTGAATATTTTTTGACTAATATATTTTTTATGTTCGATTAATATGTCATCTGTAAGCATATTTTTTTTATCTGAGAACATTTTTCTCTTGTATAATTCTACTAATCTTTTGTCTTGTAAGAAATTCAGTTGTTTAGATAACTCTTTAGCATCATTAATTTTTTTTAACTCTTCAATCTTTAACCAGTCACTTGGTCCTGTAAAACCATTATAGAGCATTTCATCAACATGTTCTGAAGCAGCTAAGTAATCTCTATTATCAACCTGATAATCAGCTAGTTGATCAACAAGATATTGATTTATATTCATAACAAAATTACTTGATGAGTGTATTGTTTTAGCTCTATCTATATAAGTTTTTTTATTTTCAATAAATTTCTCCTTTAGAGCACTATTCATATGTTCTAATTTCAAAAAAATAGGGTAATCATTGCTTTTAACTTTTTTTAAAGTTTTATTTCTGAACAGTCCTCCAATAGCCCTTGTCCTTGAGTTTATTACATCATCTGATACATCTTCATTTAGGTTATAAAATATCATTTCTTTAGCATTATCAGGATTACTAGTTATAAAGCATGCTGGTAGGTATTCTCCAGTAGCTGTTGTTGGAGGCAGAATGACAAGACTATTCTCATTAACATACTCACTAACATTGTTGTGATTATTGAATTGAATCATATGTTCCCAAAATTCTGGCTCATTTGATTTTATGATATTAGCAATTCCAATTGTTGCATCAACATCACTCATGGCATCATGAGCAAATTCATGTTTAATGCCGTTATTCTCTGATAGCTTTTCAAGCTTTAAGCTTCTTTTACCTGAGATGCTATCAGTAGGTATATTTAGATATGACTTATTCAAATTACAAAGAGCAAGAATCATTTTAAATAAATCAGCTCTTGAGTTTTTATTTGTATTTGTGAGATATGGTGCATATAAAGATTGATAAAAACTTGACCTTAAAAATTTCTCATCAAAATTAATATTATTGTATCCAATGAATATAGCAGGAGACCAAGATGTAAACTTTGTATGTACTTTATCCATAAATTCATAGAAGGATTGCTCTTTGTTTAATTGGTTCAAATTAGTTTTCGTTATCAACATTGCGATAGGAGACGGTATTACACCATCTCTAAGACGACATTTTTCGTCAAATTTGTCTATTACATTAAAATTTTCATCCACCAGCTTTGCTGCAAGCTGAATGGGTTGATCAAAATAATAATTTAACCCTGAGGTTTCAAAATCATAAAATACATAATTCATTTATATTGCGTGTGGGATAGTGTAATCTTATTATACACAACAATGGTTAAAAAAACATACACTGCATCTGATATTGAAATCTTAAAGGGTATTGAACCGGTTCAAAAAAGACCAGGTATGTACACAGATACATCTAATCCAAACCATTTGCTGCAAGAAGTAATTGATAACTGCGTTGATGAATCAATTGCTGGATTTTGTAACAGTATAACTATACAAATTAATACCAATGGGTCATATACAGTTAGTGATGATGGAAGAGGTATGCCTGTTGATGAACATCCTGAATATAAAAAATCAGGAGTAGAAGTAATTATGACAAATTTACATTCCGGAGCTAAATTTAGTAACAAAAATTATAAATATTCTGGAGGTTTACATGGCGTCGGCGTCTCAGTAGTTAGTGCATTATCAGAAAAGTTAACTATAAATATAGAGAGAAGTGGAGATAAAAATCTTTATCAAATCGCATTCTCAGATGGACTTGTTAAAAATAAATTAAGCATAGTAGGCAAATCACCCAAAACTTCACATGGCACGAGTATTACATTTAAGCCTAACAGCAAGTATTTTGATAACCAAGATATAGAAATTATTAGATTACATAAGTTGATTGAAGCTAAATCAATACTTAAACCAGGACTTGAGATAACTGTAGATGATTCTAAATACAAAACAGGTAAGAAAGTATATTGTCACAGTGGCTCATTAGATAAGTTTTTAAAAAGTAAACTTAACTCGTCTAGTCTCCTACCTATGGAGCCTTTACTTATTGAATTAGAAAATGATTCTTACGAGGTAGCTACTACTGTTTGTTGGCATATTGATAATGAAAATATAATACAAGATAGTTATGTTAACTTAATTCCAACTTCAGACGGCGGTACACATGTAAACTCTCTTAAATCAGCTGTAACTGATTCTATTCGTGATTTTATGATTTCACATAAAATTACTCCAAAAAATTTAAAAATTATTCCTGATGATATATGGAAGAATACATCATATTTGATGTCAATAAAGTTATCGGACCCCCAGTTTGTAGGTCAAACAAAAAATAAACTTCAATCTACATCTATTGGGTCTAAGTTATCAACTCAACTAAAAGATAGACTGGAATTATGGCTGAATAATCATTCAGATTCTGCTGAAGAAATATGTAATATAGCTATTAAAAATGCTCAAGCAAGACTTACTAACAGTAACAAAACGACTAAACCTTCAACAAAGAATTCTATAATGCCTAGCCGATTATCTGACTGTTCGAGTAAAGATATTAATATAAATGAATTATTTCTCGTTGAAGGTGATTCTGCTGGAGGATCCGCAAAACAAGCTAGAGATAGAAAATTTCAAGCCATTCTTCCCTTAAGAGGTAAAATACTCAATACATGGGAAGTAAGCTCCTCTAAAATATTAGAATCTAAAGAAGTCCAAGATATTACCACTGCTATTGGCGTTAGACCTGGGGATAGCGATTTATCATCTTTAAGATATGGAAAAATATGTATACTTGCAGATGCCGATTCTGATGGACTTCATATTGCAACTTTACTTATAGCATTATTTGTAAAACACTTTCCTGATCTTGTATTAAACGATCATATTTATGTCGCTCTACCACCACTGTACCGGTTGGATTATAAAAATAATACTTTATACGCTATTTCTGATGATCACATGAGTGAAATTCTAGCTAAGCAAAAAATTAAATCAAATGATAAAAATTTAGCTATTACTAGATTTAAAGGTCTTGGTGAGATGAATCCTTCACAGTTAAGAGAGACAACATTAACTCCATCATCACGAAAGCTTCTTTTGCTATCTCTTGATGAAAAACATAAAGACATAAAAAAACTTAATATGATGCTATCAAAGAAAACAGCCTCAGATAGGAAATTATGGTTAGAAAAGAAAGGTAATTTGGCACAGACAAGTTAATGACTAAGAATAGAGATTTATTTTCAACAAATATTGATAGAGTTTCTATAGGAAGCTTCAGTGAGGACGCTTATTTAAATTATTCCATGTATGTCATATTAGATCGTGCACTCCCAAGCTTGCTAGATGGCTTAAAGCCTGTTCAGAGAAGAATTATATATGCAATGAGTGAGCTTGGTTTGAAACACACAACTAAGTATAAAAAATCTGCTAGAACTGTCGGGGATGTCCTTGGTAAATTTCATCCTCATGGCGATACAGCATGTTATGAAGCAATGGTTATAATGGCACAATCATTTGCATACAATATGCCATTAATTGATGGACAGGGTAATTGGGGGACACAAGATGATCCAAAATCTTTTGCTGCCATGAGATATACAGAATCTAAGCTTACAAAATATTCTGAATTGCTTCTAAAAGATTTAAAAAATGGAACCTCTGATTGGATTGCTAATTTTGATGGAACATTAAATGAGCCAAAATTTTTACCATCACTAATCCCCAATATATTAATTAACGGGAGTTCTGGAATAGCTGTTGGTATGTCTACTGATATTCCGCCACACAACTTGGGAGAAGTTATACTTGCCGTCCAGCATGTCATTAATAATCCGAAATGCACTGTCAGTGAACTTATGGAATTTATTCCAGCCCCTGATTATCCAACAGGCGGACATCTAATCAAGAATGAATCTGATATCGATGCAATATATCAAGAAGGAACAGGAAATATCAAGTTAAGGGCTGAGTACTCTTTTAACGGAAAATATATTGAGATTAATTCTTTGCCATATCAGGCCTCAACTACAAAAATCATTGAACAAATACAATCTCAAATAATTGATAAAAAAATTACTTTTATAAACTCCATAGAAGATCAGTCTGATGAAAAAAATCCTGTAAAAATTAATATTAAGATTAAAGGCAATAGTCATAACCAAGTAGATGTTATGAACCATTTATATTTCACGACTGATTTAGAGAGAAACTATCGTGTAAACCTTAATATGATATCAGCTGACGGCAAACCAAAAGTGATGAATTTAAAAGATGTGTTATCAGAATGGGTAGCATTTAGGATACAAACGTCTAAGCGTAAGCTGAATTTTGAAAATGAACAGATACTAGATAGATTACACATACTTGAAGGTTTCCTTATTGTCTATAAATATCTTGATAAGATTATTGAAATATTAAGGAATGAAGATAATCCAAAACCTAAAATTATCAAGATTGCTAAGTTTACAGAAAAACAGTACGAGTCTATTGTTAATATGAAACTTAGAAATATAGCAAAGCTCGAAGAGGATAAAATTAAAGTTGAATATGAGCAGTTAAAACTTAGAAATAAAGAAATAAATTCAATTCTAAAATCAAAATCAAAGTTGAATAAATTAATTATTACTGAATTAGATATTTTAAGTGAAGAGTACGCTTACGACAGAAAGACTAACATACTTGAAGATACGAGTTCATCTAAACAGATAGTAAAAGAAATAAAAGTATCCACTGATCCAATGTCATTAATATTATCAGTAAATGGTTGGATTAAATCCAATAAAGGTGAGATGGAATCTTTAGAAAAACTAACTTTTAAATCTGGTGATCATTTCCATTCTTACATAAATATCAACAATGATCAGGAGGTATCATTTTTTGATCAAAAAGGCTTTTTGTATTCAATGTTAGTTAATGACGTTCCATCTGGAAGAGGTTATGGAGAATCTTTAAAAAAATATTTTAATATTGCTGATGGTATACAAGTTGCTGGTATGATTAATTCATCCGAGGATATTCATACCATGTTAGTAACTGAGTCTGGCTATGGTTTCTTATGTTTAAATAAAGATTTATCCTCGTCAAATCGTAATGGTAAATCTATTGTAAAGAACAAATCATCCAATATTATTAAACCAATATCAGTAAACACAAAATCCTATGATTACTATATACTTATTACGAATAATCAATACATGATAGTCGCCAAGCTAGACGATGCTCCAATATTATCTAAGGGTAAGGGTGTTAAATTAATTAATATTCCGAAATCTGAAAAACAAGAAAAGATTATATTTTCTGGGGTAATAAAGAAAGATCAGCGTTTAGAAATATCTGCTGAAAATAAAAGAAGTAAATATATTGAATTTAAGGATCTCGAACCATATATTATGGTTAGAACACGGCGTGGTAAAAAGATTGAGCAGAAATTTATCCACAAGAATGCAAAATTAAATTATAATATAGGTTAAATATGAAAAGAATTTTTTATTTTATCATCGTAAACATAGCAATATTATTCGTATTGAGCATATTCTTATCGCTCACTGGATTCACCGGCATACTGCAATCTAATGGTATTGATTTAGATTATGATTCACTGATGCTCTTCTCGCTCGTCTTTGGTATGGGCGGATCATTTATTTCCTTATATATGTCTAAATGGATGGCCAAGTCTATGGCTGGTGTTAAACTAATAAACTCTCCATCAAATGAATTTGAAAGATGGTATCTGGATATCGTAAAACAACAATCATCACAGCTTGGATTAAAAATGCCCGAAGTAGGTATATTCAATTCTCCGCAACCAAATGCTTTTGCTACTGGTTCTTCAAAAAATAATTCTCTAGTTGCACTCAGCACAGGTCTTGTCAGCGCTATGAGTAGAGATGAAATTGAAGCTGTCATAGGACATGAAATGAGTCATGTTGCTAATGGTGATATGGTCACGCTTACCTTAGTGCAAGGTATAGTCAATGCTTTCGTAATCTTCTTTTCCCGTGTTATTGGCCACTTTGTTGATAGAGTAATTCTAAAAAATGAGAGAGGTTATGGAATAGGTTATTTTTTCACTGTTATCTTTGCTCAGGTTGTCTTAGGTATTTTAGCATCTACAATAGTCTGTTGGTTCTCAAGAATGAGAGAATTCAGAGCTGATATTGGTGGTGCACAACTAACATCTAAGACTAAAATGATTAATGCATTGAAAGCTCTTGAAAGACAAGTAGCAGCGCCTCTACCAGATCAAATGCTAGCTTTTGGTATTTCTAATAAAGGTCAATCAAGTACATTACAGAAATTATTCTCAACACATCCACCTTTGAGAAAAAGAATAGAAGCTCTTGAGAATTCTGATATTCAATCAGCATCACAAGAACAACTCAACTAATGGTTGATCATTCCCTTTTAAGAAATGGCAACAAAGTAATTGTTGATAATCAACCGTATTTGATAATGGATACCGATTTTGTTAACCCTGGTAAGGGCCAAGCTTTTACTAAAATCAAAATTAAAAATCTTTTAAATAAAAAAACGATAGAAAAGACTGTAAAAATTGGTGAGGAATTAGACGAGGCAGATGTACTAAATACTTCAATGCAATTTCTTTATCAAGAGTCAGACAACCTATTTTTCATGAATCTTGAGACATATGAACAGTTAGAACTAAATGTCTCATCTATTGATTTTGATCCAAGATGGCTTAATGATGGAGATGAATGTGACGTAACTATTTGGAATGATGCAATCATTGATGTAGAACTTCCCAACTTTGTTGTATGTAAAGTTATATCAACAGAGAGTGTTGCAAAAGGTGATACAGTATCTTCTACACTAAAAGATGCGGAACTTGATAATGGTATTATGATCAAAGTTCCTGCTTTTATAAAACAAGATGAAGATATTAAAATTAATCCATCTACTGGTGAATATTCATCAAGAGCAAAGAATGAGTAAAGCGCAAGAACGAAGAAGAGCAGTAGAGCAGGCTATACAAGAGCATAAAGCTAAAAAGAATAAATATATCATTGCTGCAGTTTTTTGGTTTCTATCTAGCTTGTATTTATATTCAATTGATGAAGGCTTTTCAGATGTATATTCTCTAAAACCATTTGTATATTTCATAGTAGGCCCTGTTTTTGCATCAATTGTTTTTGGTAATATCATGTTTTTTCTTCAAAAGATTATTGAAAAAGGAGTTATTAACTTTTTAGGTTCTAGCGCACAACATTTAGTTCTTCCTGTTATATCATTTATATTCTTTTGTGCTCTTGTTGGAATGTTTATTGTTATATTTAAATTTGCTGAACTCTTACAGACTATTATTTAGAAACTGTGAGATATAGCATCAATCCACAACATGGTCCTTTCACGACAGAAAATATTATTGATGGAACTGTCATATATACACTTATTATAGGTTTTATATTTCTTTATTTTGGTATAAAAACCAAAAAGTTTTGGGTAAAAAGCTGGGGAGTATTGACAATAATTAGCTGTTCCAGTTACTTTGCGTACCACTTATTTTAATCATACCTAAACTATATCAAATTTATTTCATGCAATTATCATATAATGATGTATTATATTTTAATGCCTACATTAATGAGAGATATGATTTTACCAGTATTAATATCATCTTTGTATTGGCTGTCCTTTTATTATGATATTCTTCTAATGAATATGTTCGCATTTGTATTTGTTTCTATTGCTTATGTTTATTATTGCAAATGGGTTAATGCAAATTATGAATACATTTTTTCAAAAGAATCTGTAGATGAAAAACTTAATCATATGAGCAGTATTTCAAGAAAAATAATTACTGGAATTTGGGTATCTCATTTTGCCTTCTTTTTCTTTGGAGGCATTAGTTTAGGCGTTTCTGTTCCATTCATTATATATTTTAATTTATAAGTCTAGCCATAATTTCTTAGGTTCACGCATTCCAGCTATTTTACAGGCTTGTTGTCCATATCCATATGGAAAAAGATTATATATATATTTTCTATCTATTTTGCATTCAGTATTTTTCAGCTTAAAACTTTCTAGTATCAGTTATGAAACCATTTTTTTCTCTTATATCTTTTTTATCAATCATAAATATAATATTATCAGAATATCATGGATGTATATAATTATGCTCAAGATGAGTTAAATAACTTTATCAACAAAAACCTCTCTTCTTATTCCAAAGATAGGAATTATGATTATGGTCCTGATAAGAGAAATAATGTTTCAGTACTTTCAAAGTATGTTTCTCACCGAATACTTCTTGAATACGACATTATAAACACATCCTTATCTAAGTATCCTCTTTCTAAAATAGAGAAATATGTGCAAGAAGTATTTTGGAGAGTGTACTGGAAAGGCTGGCTTGAACATCGGCCTCAAGTTTGGGATGACTACTCCAATTATCAACCAAAAGAAATAAATGCTGATCAATTAAATAAAGCAATTCAGGGAAACACAGGCATTGATTGTTTTGATAGCTGGGTTTCTGAATTGATTAATAATAACTATCTTCACAATCATACACGTATGTGGTTTGCTAGCATTTGGATATTCACTCTTAAGTTACCTTGGCAATTAGGTGCAAATTTCTTTATGGAACATCTATTAGATGGGGACAGTGCCTCTAATACTCTCAGTTGGAGGTGGGTAGCAGGATTACAGACAGTTGGAAAACATTATCTAGCAACATCATCAAATATTAGAAAATTTACTAATGGCAAGTATTCTCCTTATAGATTGAATGAATATGCGGATCCTATTAAAGAGGATATTACATATGATGCTGTTGATTTAAATATTATTAAATCTGAACGTACTAATTCTGCGTTAATTATATTTGATAATGATTTATCATTCAAAGATAGAGAAAATCTTTATGATAGCTATAATAATATTTATCTAATTCATATGACTAATCACAGTCGTAAAATTAAAGTTAGTGATAAAGTATTGCAATTCAAACACTCATGTCTCTCTGATTTTAAAAAACACTTTAAACAAGCAGAGATAATAAACGATACGGACTTGAATCAAATTCTATGTAATTCTCATAAGATTGATGCAATCTATCCATGTATAGGTGAAAATAACTCTTTCATGCAAAGATACAGCAATCAAATAGAAATAAACTATATTTATAGGGATGAGGATTTATTTTGCTGGAAATATTCAAAGAAAGGGTTCTTTAATTTTAAAAAAAATATACCTACTATTATAAATAAAATTATTAGAACGCAGGATTTATTTTCTCAAGAATAGTTAATAATTATAAAAAAAAATTTTTTATTACTTACATAAATATTACTAATCAAAACCCTTTTTGTTTTGCATATGCATCATAGTTTTTCTTACCAATAGCTATTTTAAGACTCATTTTATAGCTAGCTTTGGAATCTTCACTACACTTCAAATCATTTCTGTCAAAACTTTGGTCAGTATATTTTCCCTTTAATGTATCTTTATCTATTTTTATAAAAACCCTATTCATTGAATTTGGGATTTTAGTCAAAATATTAATATTTGTATCAAGTTTATATTCTCGAAAAATATCATTCTCATCTTTATGATAATCTATTACTAGATTTTTATATTCACGATCTATCCACCATGAAATTATCTGAACTTTCTTTTCGGAAAACTTTAATGAGAAGTCTACTGTTTGGTTAGATGAATTATAAAAAGTACATAATAATTCTTTTTCATCTAGACTAGAGTTATTTAAGTCCGCACAACCATCAAGGAAGACGACAGTAATCAGAATAGCAATAAATCTCATCTCATCTATTTTAAGATAATTGTTAAAATAATCCCAATAAACATTACAAATGATAATGATGCTAATACAGGTAGTTTCTTCATTATACCTTTTCTCCAGAAATCAGGTTCCTTTCTCCAGGTATCTGTATCCTTCCAAAAATTTGAATCTTTCTTCTCTATTTGCATATTTACCTTAAAGTATCAGGAAACATACTAACATAATTTTATTAAAACTTATTTTCTCATCAAATTTATTGTTAATATATCTTATGAATTTTAATGTAGATGTTTTAATTATTGGTGCAGGAGCAGCAGGTTTGATGTGCGCTATAGAGTCTGGAAAAAGAGGAAAATCTGTACTCGTTGTTGATCATTCAAATAAGATAGGTGAAAAAATACGTATATCTGGTGGGGGGAGATGTAATTTTACAAATCTTAATACTAGCCATAAAAACTTTTTATCACAAAATATTAACTTCTCTATATCTGCACTTAATCAATATACACAGTTTGATTTCATTGACCTAATTAAAAAATATAACATTAACTATCATGAGAAAACTCTTGGCCAATTATTTTGTAATGAAAAATCTCAATTAATAATAGATATGCTTTTATCAGAATGTGATAAAGCAAAAGTTGTCATAAAAAAAAATTTTACTGTCGATAAAGTAGAAAAAAGAAATACTAATTACTACGTTTTCAGTGATAATGACACATATACTACAAAATCGCTCGTAATCGCAACTGGAGGTCTGTCTATACCTAAAATAGGTGCAACTGATTTTGGGTATAGCCTTGCAAAACAATTTAATATTAATGTAATTGATACGTCACCTGCACTAGTACCATTGACATTTACAGATGAAATATTAGATATGTGCAATCAATTATCGGGATTATCATTTAATGCACGAATATCACATAGGAATGTTTCATTTGAAGAAGGAATGTTATTCACACATCGAGGTCTTAGCGGCCCATCTATATTACAAATTTCTTCATATTGGCGTAAGGGTGACAATATTAGTATTAATTTTCTACCACATCATAATTTTGACGAGATTATTAGTCAAAAGAGACAAAAAAAATCAAAACAAAATATTATTAATATTTTGTCAGATTTTTTGCCAAAAAGATTTGTAAGTATATTTTGTAGTAAATACAAATACTCAAAAAATATTTCTGAATTATCAAAGCATTCAATAGATAGTATTCATAATAATATTAAAAAATGGATGATAGAACCAAAAGGCACGGAAGGTTACCGCACAGCTGAGGTCACAAGAGGTGGAGTGAACACTGATGAGCTATCATCAAAGACCATGATGTCTAAGAAACATACAGGCCTTTTCTTTATCGGTGAGGTGGTTGATGTTACTGGCCATCTTGGTGGATATAATTTTCAATGGGCATGGTCATCTGGTTATGTTGCTGGACAACATACATAACCCTATGACAAATATACTCTCAAGTTATTAACTATCACCTTCTTTTATGAAGACTCCATCCACCATTTTTCCCTTTCTGTTTTTAATATCATTGTAAGCAACTTCAAGACAATCATTCATTTTCAATCCATTTCTAACCATGATATTTATTAACACCACCATCATATCTCCAATGTCATCTCTTATATCCTTACCTTTGCAAAGGCTATCAGACAATTCTCCAGCTTCTTGTATTAGTTTTAGATATTGATCTTTATCGGTACTACCATCAATAAGATTTCGATCCTTGTGCCATTGTGAAATTAATTCTTCATAATTTAGTTGAGTCATTTTTGTTCTCTGTCTTTATATAGTTTTATTTTTTTAACTATAGATTATATTAATACATAGATGAAGCTATTTTAAGTAATCAATGATGAATGATGAATTTTTATTTTTAGACCTGATTTTGTTTCTTTCAGCACAAAAGTAAATGCAACTCTATAACTTTCATTAGATTTTTCTGACTCAAAATTAAAGATACCCATAACAGCTATAAGTGTATCTTCTATTATTGTATTAATTTCTTCGATATTAATCTTGCTAAAAGCTTGTAAAGCAAAACCTTTATCCTCAGAAAATTTGCCTCCAATAAAATATGAAAGAGCACTTTCTGTGTTATTTCTAAAGATAGTTTTACTTGTCATTGTTGGCTTGAATAGAACCAATTCATCATCAAAAAGGTAATGTTTTTTAATAAAAGTACGTCCTAATAATTCATAATCACTACCGGATAGATACGCCTCATGAATATTTAATAGTTCATTAGTCCAAGATGAAATGAATTGAATAATATTTTTTTCTGTAATCATAATATCTATATATTTAGAAAATACACGATTATCTCTACCATAACTATATAAATTAGTGTAATGACAAAAAAGAATGACATTATTCCAGATAAA
This sequence comes from bacterium, assembly GCA_029979505.1. Lineage (GTDB taxonomy): Bacteria > Pseudomonadota > Gammaproteobacteria > CACLCV01. The sequence goes on from JAPOHH010000002.1 coordinate 126,506, forward strand.
AGATAGCTTGTATTTCTATTAAGTATTTTATTATTTAATACTACTATTGCTGTAAAAAATAATAAAACTAAAATAAAAATAATATTCATAAAAAATTAGAATTAGAACGTATATTTAGTATTTACAACAATCCAATTAAGGTCTCTTCCTACAGATTTCATTTTACTTCTATAATTCACGTTTATACGTAATGCATCAAAAAAAGTTTTAGTAATGCCAAAGCGCAGGTAATCATATGATAATCCTGAACCGACTGGTGTCCCTTCATTTATATCTTCACCAACACCAAACTCACCGAAAACTTTATAATCATTTATAACTATACTTTTCCCAACTTTAATATGATGTGAAGTCTTCGTATAACTTGAATCATTGAACCAAAGCTCTTGTCTTGATGCTATATAAGTTTCTGCACTCAGATTCGGAACTGAAACAATCAACAAGATAAAAGCATGAAATATGTTGCGCATTTATTTCTCCTTTTTATAATTTATTTAATTTCCATAAGCTAGCATTGCTACCTGAATTGATTAAGAATATTTCTCCTTTACTATTAGTTTCTATATCTCTAATCCTACCGATTTTTTCTGTGAATATAATATGTTGTTCTTTAATTTCGTTATCTTCAAAGTTAAGCCTATATAGAGTTTTATATTTTAATGATGTAACTATTACATCTCCATTCCATTCCGGAAAAGCTTCTCCTTTGTAAATATTGATATTACTCACAGCAATAGATGGTGTCCAAGTCCACATGGGTTTAGTGAAGCCAGGTTTCCAAGCATCACCATCACCTATCTTTGTACCAATATAATTTCTTCCACCCCAACCGATAATTTTCCAACCATAATTTTCTCCAAACTTAACCTCACCAAAAAAATCACCACCTTTTGCGCCATGATTTGAAATATAAACTTTCCCATTGAATGGAGACACATACATACCCTGTGGATTTCTGATTCCTATTTGATAAATCTCGGGAAGCCATTTAGGTTTATTTATAAATTTGGGGTTATCTCTTGGAATTGATCCATCTAAATTTATTCTTATTATACTCCCTGGATGATTAGTCATATCTTGCGCGATCATACCTTTTCCTCGTTCACCAACAGAAGCATAAAGATGTTGATCTTTTATTACGATTCGTGACCCGAAGTGATATCCACTATTTATAGGAGGTTCTGCTCGGAATATATTTTTAAAGTCTATTTTATTTTTGTCGTATAAACCTCTTGCAATTGATGTGGAAGAATTTCCGTTTTCTCTATCTTCAGAATAACTAACATAAACATAACCATCTCTATATAAAATATCTAATAATCCCCCTTGTCCATAATAATAAAAATCAAGATTGTGTTCTATTTCAAATTTATTACCAGTATTCATATCAATACGAATTATGCCTCCTGTTTTCTCTGTAATTAGAAGAGTTTGATCATTTACGAAGGACATTCCCCAAGGTTCACTAAGGGTTTTAATTAATTCCTGAACTTTAAATTGATCACTAGAGTGTATTTCCGTGTGAAAACACATTAGAGATAAGAAAATAAATATAAATTTGAACATTATTTGATTATATAACATCCAAGGTATGTTTATTTCATAGATGTTAAAAAACTTCTTGCCTCCCCGCCCGTAAGAATACATATAGAGTATAGTGTTCTATATTGTTCATGAATTATTCATAAGGTATTTAATTCTAAAGATTTATTGTCCGATATAGTTCAAGCTACTTTTAACCAAACAGACAGCACTTGGGGGCTTGTCTGGGGGCTTGAAAAGACTACTCTAGCCACACACTTTCTTGTTATGATTAAGGTGTAAATAATTAAGAGGAAAATATGAATAGCTTTAAAATACATACAATAGAGACAGCGCCTGCTGAATCAAAAGATATTTTACAAAAAATTAGTGATAAATGGGGTTTTATACCAAATTTCATGGCTGTTGTAGCAGAATCACCAGCTATGCTAGAAAGTTATATGGCATTGAATGATATCTTTAACAAAACATCATTAACAGAAACTGAAAGACAGATTATCCTCATGACCAATGCGAATAAACACGAATGTCACTATTGCATGGCTGCACATACAACTGTCTCACAAATGGCAAAAGTTCCTGATGATGTAATTGAGTCTTTAAGGGACAATAAGCCGATTAAAGATAAAAAATTAGAAGCTTTGCGTAAATTTACTTCTATCATAAATGAGACGCGAGGCTGGCCAAGCGAAAATGAAGTAAATGATTTTCTTGCTGCTGGTTATAGCAAAGAAGTAATATTAGATATTATTGTGGGAACTTCAATTAAAGTCATGTCGAATTATAGTAACCATATAACAAATACAAAGGTTGATGAAGTATTTGAAACAAATGCATGGAGTAAATAATTATTTTACAAGAAGACTATAGTCTGATACTTTTTAAATAACGTTAGTTGTATCACATTATTGCGTAATATCTCTAGCAAATTAACCTACTGGAGATAATTATGAAATCTATGAAAGATATAGCTGTTACAGTGATTATATTAGTTGCTTTTCTAGCATTTATAAAATATTTTGCTTAATAAAGTAAAAGCACATGTATACTTGAACGTTATTTACAATTAACAAACAAATTCTAGCGTTGCTTAATTTATAAAATGATACCTAACAAAAAAACAATAAATTTTTGGAAAGATACCAATACATGGCGCGAAGAACCTGATTTTTGGAGAAAAGGTATAATGAAAAAGTTACCTGTATTAGCTTCATTATCTTTTGTTTTATTGTCAGGAATATTACTCACCTTGCTACTTAAGTAGTTACCTATAATATGAGAGTTCTTCATATTATTATCTTAGCTTTTTTATTGATAAGTTGTAGCAGCAAGAAAGATATTAAATATGATGAACTATTATGTGTTTTCCAAACATCAACATCAAATAATATTGATTTTTCCATCAAATTTAATAATAAAGATGTGGAAATTAAATCATGGTGGATAGATCGAGGCTATAAAGATTTGATTATTGATTATCATGAAGGTGAAAATGATATATTTCGTAAATATGAAATTAATGAAAATATTAAAATCTTCAATAAATCTAATAATAAAAGAGTATTTATAGAAATAAATAGAAAAACCCTAGATGGGACAATATTAGATGAATCAATCACAAGATCAAAACTTAAATGTAATCTTGATCCAAAAGCTACCTATAAAATGAGTTTAAAAATTGCTATTGGTAAAAAGAACTATGAGGCTTATAGGAAACAAAAAGGTTATTGAGCTACGCAAATAAATCCTTACTATTATTAATTTTTTTGACTATATCTGGAATATTTTTCTTAAAGTTAAAAAAGCCTTTTTTTGAAAATTGCCAGCAGGTTAAGTCATGTTCATGATAGATAAAGTTAATATCACCAGTTTTAGAATGAGAATTGA
>JAPOHH010000012.1 GCA_029979505.1 bacterium
AAAATGCATCTTCTACTGCAGAACCACGTGGTCCCATTAATAAGTCGATATGTGAAATCTCGTTATCCCCACCTTCGGTTACAACTAGCGCTTCACCAACTAATACTTTGTCGACTACTGCCATTATTATCTCCTATTTTTATGTTTATTAATAAACGGACGCAAATTTATTTCTTTGGTATCCCAATGAAATAATCATATATCATCATTGAAACAACCAATAAATCTGCTGTTGTCCCCGGATTAACTCGAGCCATTTTGAAATGATTATCAAGAGACATTAGTTTTTTACCCCAAGACTCAAGTCGAGCATCCCCGTCTAGTATTTTTATCAAATCAGAGGCCTCATTGCTAGTCTTTTTTGCAAATTTATCATCATATTTACGACATATATGTGAATCTGGGTACTTTTCTAGAGTTTTAAGAAAAGTATATGAAATAGCTAACTTTACATCCTTTATTTCGCTTATAGACATAATAAGGGTAGGCAAAATAAAGTCAAAAATATCTTCAAAAAAACACGAGTATTGTTTTGAGATCATATCGTAAGATGATGACAGTTTCATAATATTATATAATGATATATCAGGTCTAGAATCAACATCGTATTCATCATGCATGTTTAGACCACCAGGCTGCGCAAGAGAGATAGCCTTACATATTTTTAAAACATCATCGCGTGAAGAGGTTAAGACACATTCCTTAATAGCATCTTTAACAATAATATTTTTTTTGATACTTAGACTATGTGAAAATAATGAGCATAGGAGAATAATACCTAGATTAGTATTTTTATTAACGCTTTTGTTTGTTGATTTAATGCAATTGAAAATTTTATCTCCTAAGCTTAGGTTGGGTGATATAATAATTTTGGATGTTACGCTATAGCTAGAGATAAAGTCGTCAGACTGAGTATCATGATGACCTAAGAATGTATTTACATTACCTGGTTTGATAGTTTCTATATCAAGCCTGCAAGCATTAATATAGGATTTTTCAAGTTTATTGATTTGAAAATCTACTTTTAGTTCTGAAATATTTTTAATTTTATTAGTCATGCTTATTGAGTAGGATATCAATAAAATGATCAGAAATATTTTCTGATTCTACATTCTGTAGTCCCCGCCAAGCAGGTATACTATTTACCTCGATAACATAATATTTATCTTTATAATGCATAATATCTACACCACAAAAGCTCATATTTAATAGTTCGCTGGTTTTAAATGCTAGATTGAGTATTTCAGGGTCTAATGATTCTTTTTTACATGATCCTCCCTTAGAGAAATTATTAATGAACGTACTCCCATATCGTGTCATATAAAACATTTTATGTTGATTATTTCCTCTAATTATCAGTACCCTATAATCATGGTTTATTGAATTATCTAAATACTCTTGAAAATAATATATATTAGTAAGATTATTCGTTTGTTTTAATTCTGATGAATCTGTTAAGAGCTTAATATTATCTCCTTGGGAACCAAATAATGGTTTGTATATTAACTTGCAATGATTGGAATATCGTTTCAAAAAACTATGAGCTTCATCGTACCCTCTATGTACAAAAGTATTAGGAGTATTAATCCCATTATTTGATAAAAAATATGATGTATATAACTTATCAACAGTTTTCTCAATTTGCACTGCCGTATTTAATATTTTTGAACCCATAGCTTCTAATATTTTTAAAATATTTAAATAATAGGTTATTTCTTCTAGTGTACCGCCAGGAACAAATCTGACTATCACATATTCAAAAGATGGAAGTAATTTTCCATTTTTAAAAAGTGATGTTTTATTATTTTCAAGAGTAAAACTTATTTCAGATAAGCACGCTGAAAAAACTGTGTGCTCAATATTACTTAATGATTTTTTGAGTTGTTGAAAATGCCATCCTTCCTTTTCAGTAAGAATAAGTGTTTTGCTCATTTATTAAATGAATCATCCATAAGTGCTAAATCAATTTTACCAGATGAGTAAGATTTACCAGTCTGTAAGCTAGAGACAATAACTTTAGCTGGACTAAATAGCATCTTATCTATTTTATAGAAATCATATTTATATTCTTTAAACACATCTGAAAAAGGTTTTCCATAATCACTGGATGTGCTACTTGGTAATCTTTTTGCTAACTCTTCAGCATCATCATTTGGAGTATCTACATACAAATGTACAAGGCCACCATATAGTATTGCATCATTTGTTCTACCCATGCCTATTAAAAAATCAGGTGCAGGCGGTGGTAACGGAGCTGAACCAAAACCGTCAACAACCTTATCAATCGGAAAGCCTAACTCATGAACTTTATGTAATCCTACCTCAAGAACTCTTCCTACCACCTGAGTGGTTCCGCATAGAGAACGTGTGGGAGTAAGGATAATTGTAAGGTTTTTTTCTGAAATATTACAATCATTGACAATCTTATCAATTATCTCTTGCGGTGGATTCTGGTCAACTTCAAGAACTACGACTGTAGAAAAGAATTTATCCTCATAGTTAATATCTTTAAAAATTTCTTCTTTAAGTGCAAGAGCTCTACATGGACCCGACCCTAAGGCAGAAAAATTATCATCATTCTGAACAAAAGACAGTGACCAACCTGCATATTGACTTCCCAGACATGCCAAAACTGGATCTGTGCTATGAACATGAATAGAGAGTGGCCAATTAGGGTTATTATTTGTCATAGATAAACTTACTGATCCAAGACCGCCCATACAAATTTCAGTAATAATCCTTCCAGCCTCCAGACAACCTTTTACTTTGATTCCAGCATCTATGATTTTAGCTCCGCCCTCAGATTCTGAAATACTTAAGTTAAGTTTTTCATGTGACTCTATAAGCTGTTCCACAAGAGGTTTTACCTGTTTATTTATACTTATTGAATTATTCATAGTCTAGCTGTGTATTATAACAGTCAATTATTTTCATGACACTGTTAATTCTAATTTTTAATTCATCAATAAGATTGTACTTTTTATTAGCCTGAATATTTATGGTAAATATAGGTGAATCTTTTTTTATCATCTCTCCTATTCTTGGCATATCAGACATTCCCTTAATGTATTTTATAGATTCATCAATAATTATATCCTCTTTTGCATAGAAAATTATATATGCAAAATTATCATTATTTATAATAGTGTATTCACTAGAGATGCCTAAATGATTATACATAAGGTTATTATATTTTTTTTTATAGAGCTTATAAGATGACGATAGTCTAGGATTAAAATCAAGTAAAAATATTTTATTATCGAATATTTTGAAATCAATACTGCAAAATCCAGAAATTTTATAGGAATTAACAAATGTATTAAGCCATTTCTGAGGAAATTTTATTTTTAAATCATTTTCATCTATAGTCATAGCTCCGGAGTGCAAGAAAGGATACTTACTATTATCTTTTACCGTGAATAGTTGGTTATAACCTAAAATCTTACATTCATTAGATTCAGCTATAAAAGATATTGAGTATGTAATTCCTGGAATATACTTTTGGAAATATCCATCTACAGACTCATGATTATTACCAACACCTATACCACCAGAACTATTATACTTTTTACTTATAAATTTATAATGATATTCTTCAGATAGTTCAGGCAAAGTAATTTCGTCTAAAAATAATTTTTTGTCAAGATTATAGATATTACTGAGAAAATGAAATTTGAGAAAAGGATTTCCAACTACAGGAAAGTTATTATCTAAATATTCCCTTATTTCTAATTTATCCTCTAGTCCAGAACCATAGATTATATTTGTTCTACTACTAACTTTATTAAAATTTAAAAATTCTTTAAAGCCACTTAGCGATTCTAAATAATTATCTTCTTGTGCGTAAGGATCAATATACAATACTTGCTCAGAAATATTTATTAAGTCATCACGATATTCTTGATGCCCATTCGCAATTAATAAAACTGATTTATACGCTTTTTTGTGCAAACTTAAATGCATCTTCAAAATCAAGATAGACTGGCTTATCAGATGTATACATCAGTTTAAGGCACTCGTGTTGAGACTTATACTTGACGTTACCTATAGCTAGTGCACCTATACCTCTACATTTGCTTGGAGATGCCTCCATTATTTTACCGCTATCCATAACGTCCACACCAGCTATACCAGAAGGTGGTACAGCGTTTGTATCAGCGCAAATTTTTAGATTTTCACTTAATTTAACATGGTCATTTGTCATTAATTGGATTCCTGCTGCTCCAGTGTTAAGCACTATGTCGGCATCACTAAGATATTTCTGCTTATCTGCATCTACACCAGGAGAGACGTTTTTTGATTCATATCTGTCATTACAAATAGCAGATATTTTCTGGGCCTTTTCTAGGCTTCGTCCCACTAAAATTACGTTTGCTCCTGCTTTTGCACAAATTACTGCTGATGCAACACCAACAGGGCCAGTTCCTCCTAAAATTACTACATTCGATTTATCGAGGCCTTGTTCAAATCCATCATTAAGATGTTTTTCAGTTAACGCAACCATTCCTGCTGCTGTTGTAAATGCTCCACTTGGGTCAGCAAATACAGATACTTCAAATGGAGGCACCATATGTTTCTTGGCCTCTTGAATCATATCCATCGCTTCATGTGTATCTCTTCCACCAAAAAATATTCCAGTTCTTTTTAAACCGGACGGTGATCTAGAAAATATAGCATCTTGAACTAAAGTCTGAATTTCAGATTGTTCAACTCCTGTATAAGGAATAATATTGGTCCATCCTGCATCATGAGCCATATTTACATCGAACGGACTTGCATTTTTCTCTGATGTAATAAGATGTAAAATATGTGGTTTTTCCATGAATGTCTCCTATGTGTAAGTTAGCCTTCGCTTATTATTTTTTGCTGATACGATACTATATGAGACGTTATTATACATACTTATTGCCTTATCTAAAATAGGTAAAATTTCATTTATATCATCTTTAGGGTCTATAAACATGTAGCTTGTTGGTCCCCATGAGCTTTGCCCTGAGCCGACATTAAAAAATTTAGATACTTGAGTAATTACTTTATGAATATCCTTACTCAAATACATAGATTTCTGTATGGATGAATAAAATCTAGCATTTAATTTTTGAAATTTTGTTAAGCTATTAGCAAATATAATGAAATCATGATGAATAATAGATGGTATCAGTTCATTTAGGGCAATATCACTGAGTGTTTTACGTAAAGTATCTGAATTTTTCGATGCAAAAAATTTATTTTCTGGTTGACCATATATACCTTTCTTTGAATGATCAAATAGAAGTACTATTTTCCATGATGAAGGAAATTTACATTTAAATACTACCTGACTTGGGGATAAATCTTTTTTAGGTGCGTCTAGGATAAAACCACCGTGCCTAAATGAATTGTAACCTACTCCAGATCTAAAGTTTCTCTTGAATATGTTATTACCCTTATCAAGGTTAAAATATTCCAAAATTAATTCTTGTAGTGAAAGTATAAGCTGTGTGCCTGAACCAAGGCCAATATGACTTTTAGGCTTAGAAATACAATCAATTTTTATGCGAGTGCTTAAATTATTTTTAGTTAAATAATTATGTACTATTTTTGATAGGGTCCTTGGGAGATTAGATTCAAATTTTTTTGCTCTACCGATACTAACTATCGTTGGGTGATTAGAGATAGATAGACCAAGCCCGCCATATGAATATGAGGATGCTGAGTTAAGGTTTATAAAACCAAGGTGAAGTCTTGAGTTCGACTCAACTTTTATTTGATTAAATACTTTATTTTCTGCCATTAAAGTAGAATATATTAATGTTTTTGCATGTAAAGTTTTTTATTAATGATGTAAAATAATACATGCCTAAAATTTCTGATTCTCCTAAATATAAAGATATTGTGTGTCCTTTTTGTTCGCTTCACTGTGATGATATAGAACTCGATGTCGAAGATAACAAAATTTTTGTTAAAAGTGATATTAATGAATCATGTAAAAAGAAGTTTGAACAGAATAATTTAAATTCTATTACTACAATTTCTTCGCAATTAAATGGTAAATCTGAAAGTTTTGACAATGCTGTTAAACAATCAAAAAAACTAATAAAGAATTCAAATGAAACTGTAATTTTAAATACAAGTGCTGATGTAAATATTACAAGAGAATTACTTACATCAACATCAAAAGTTAATGGTATTTTTGACCATATAAATAGTGAAACTTTTCTTAAAAATATTGATATCTATCAAAGAAAAGGTTTTATGTCTACATCATTATCTGAAGTAAAAAATAAATCTGATGTAATTGTTTTATTTTCAAATAATATTTTGGAAAATTATCCAAGACTAGTTGAGAGAGTATTAGCTCCTGATAATAGCTTTAGCATAAAAGCAAATAAGAAAAAAATTTATGTAATCGGTGATAAGAAAAATAATATTAAACAAAACTTAAAAAAAGATAATAGAATTAAATATATAGATTTTAATTTACGTGATACATCAATATTAATTGAAAGTTTCATAACTAAGTCAAATGAGACTTCATTGAAAGAAAATATATTTAATGAACTACTGCAAAGTATTAATACCTCAAAATATCTTACAATGTGCTGGGCTACATCAGAATTTATAAAAAATGATAATTGTTACAATATCATAAGTGCAATTTCAGAATATGTGGTGTCAATAAATGAAACATCAAGAGCCGCTTGCTTGCCGCTTGCTGGCAATGATGGTGATGTAAGTAATATTCAAACTACTGGTTGGCTAACTGGATTTCCCTCAAGAATCAAATTTACTGGAAATTATTTTGAGTATGATAGAGACTTATATCATGCCAATAGTTTGATAGAATCAAATAAAATTGACCTTGTTATTTATGTAAATAGTATTTCTAATAAAAAGTTAGTTCTAAATAACAAAAACAAGAATATTATTGTTGGTCATCCGACTACAAAATATAACATACAGCCAGATGTATTTATTCCATGTGGAATACCAGGTATAGATTACAAAGGGCTAATATTCAGAACGGACAATGTAGTTACTCTTCCTCTTGAAGCTATTAAAATACCTACTCATAGAAGTGCTCAAGAAATATTAAGGAGGCTTGTAAACTAATGACCACTATACATCTTAAAAATGGACATGTCTTTGACCCAACGAATAGAATTTATAATAAAAAGAAAGATATTTTTGTTCAAGATGGCAAGATAGTGAAATCGCTCAAAAAAAAGGCGGATCAGATAATAAACTGTACAGATAAAATTATTATGCCTGGCGCGATTGATTTACATACGCATATAGGTGGAGGTAAAGTAAACATAGCTAGGTTAATGCTGCAAGAGTTTCATAATAACAGTGACAGAGATTATGATTTAACTGCTGATTTTGTACCCAGTACATTAAAAACGGGTCTTCAATACATTGGTATGGGCTATACAAGTTGCTTTGAACCAGCATTACTTCCAATGAATGCTAGACAATCACACGCAGAGATGGCGGATATACCTTTTGTTGATAAGGGTGGATATGCTTTATTGGGGAATGATGATTATCTACTAAGTATGATTTCTAGAGGAGCCCACCAATCAGAAATCAATGACTATGTAGCATTTATTCTTAAAGCTTCTCAATGTATTGGTATAAAAGTAGTTAATGCTGGAGGCATAAATGCATTTAAATTTAATCAAAGAGCATTAGACGTAGATGAACAATCAATTAGATATAAAATTACTCCAAGAAAAATTGTAAATGTTCTCGCAAGAGCTGTTTATGAATTAGGAGTACCCCATCCTCTTCACGTTCACTGTAGTAATTTAGGAGTACCAGGTAACTTCAAATCTACAATTGAAACTATTAAAGCAGCAGAAGGTCTCCCTATTCATATTACTCATATTCAATTTCATAGTTATGGAGATAATGGTGATAGGAAGTTCTCATCTGCGTCTGCAGAAATAACAGAATATTTAAATAAAGTACCAAATCTTACATGTGATGTAGGTCAAATAATGTTTGGACAGACAGTGACTATGTCTGGCGATAGTATGAAACAGCATAAAAATCACAAACATGCTCATCCAAAAAAATGGTTGTGTATGGATATTGAATGTGATGCAGGATGTGGGGTAGTACCATTCAAATATAGAGATCAGAGCTTTGTCAATGCTTTACAATGGGCAATTGGACTAGAAACTTTCCTGCTAGCAGAAGATGCGGAGAAAATATTTTTAACAACTGATCATCCAAATGGTGGACCATTCACGTCATATCCGCATCTAATTAAGCTACTAATGGATAAAACTTTTAGAGATGATTTGCTAGATCGATTAGCAGTAGATATTAAAGAACACACAATATTAAAAGATATAAAACGAGAATATACTCTTTCTGAAATAGCAACTATGACACGTTCCGCTCCAGCAAAAATCTTAGGTTTAAAGAATAAAGGAGAATTATCTGTAGGTTCTGACGCATATATAACTGTATATGATAAGAAGCTTAATGATATTGAAGAAATGTTTGCTCATCCATCTCATGTTATAAAAGATGGTATTTTAGTCGTAAAAAATAGTGTGGTACAAGATTATATTTGGGGTAAAACACAAGTTGTCAGGCCAGAGTATGATGTTTCAATAGAAAAAAAATTGAATAAGCATTTTAAAAAATTTAATACTATTGGTTTATCAAATTTTGTAATTAGTAATGATGAAATGTCAGAGGTAATTGGATCAGATGTAAATGTTAATGATTGTCTAAGGAAGCGTATCTCATGAAAATAAACGGACTGAATATAGAAAATACTTTCGCTGAAGCTTTCAACATGAAAGCTAGTAGAATAATTGTTACAGCTGATAATATTAAATGGGCGAAAAACGCTAGTCTTTCATTTACTGGCTTCGCAACATCTGTCATTGCATGCGGAGTAGAAGCTGGAATAGAAAAAGAATTAAAGAAAACGCAAACACCTGATGGCAGACCTGGATACTCAATATTATTATTTTCTATGTCTCGAAGTCAGCTTGAAAAACAATTAGAAACGAGAGCTGGTCAATGTATTCTTACCTGTCCAACCACTGCATTATTTTCTGGATTAGAGGGTGATGATATGATTCCTCTTGGTAAGAACTTAAAATATTTTGGTGATGGATATCAAATATCAAAAAAGATTGGTACTAGAAGATTCTGGAGAATACCTGTTATGGATGGTGAGTTTCTATGTGAAGAAAAAACTGCTCGGGTACCTGCGATAGGTGGAGGTAATTTTCTTTTGCTATCAAAGAATAGAAAATCATGTTTAGCTGCATGTGAAATTGCTGTAAACGTAATGAGTAAATTAGATAATGTAATAACACCGTTCCCAGGTGGAGTTGTAAGATCTGGCTCTAAAGTTGGTTCTAAGTATAAAGCTTTAATTGCATCTACTAATGATGCTTTCTGCCCCTCGCTGAAAGGTATAACTGAAAGTAATCTTAATGCTAATGTAAGTTCTGTAATGGAGATAGTAATTAATGGTCTATCAAAAGAAGATATAGATAAAGCTATCAGAGAATCTTTGATTGCAATATCAAAATCAAAATATAAAAAAGATATTTTGTCAGTTTCAGCTGGGAACTATGGTGGAAAACTTGGTCAATATCATTTTCACTTAAGAGAAATCCTGAAATGAAGCCTCTGGTATTTAAATATAAAGTTAATAATAGACTCATATTAGATATGAGTTGGTTATCAAACATTAATACATCAGATATCACAGAAATAAAAAATAAGAAAATCCTGATGGGCAATAAAACTTTTAAAGTATCTGAATTATTTCAGGTTACCGGATGTGACTGTAACAATATAAAGGTTCTTAAATCTAATTCTTATCTTGTAAATATTGGAAATGATTTAAAAAATAAAACTATACATATTGAGGGAGATGCTGGTTTAGGATTAGCAAAGAATATGAATAGTGGAAAGATTATATTGAAAGGTAATGCTGCAAATGTTGCTTGCAGTGGGATGAAAGGTGGCTCTGTTTTTATCTATGGTAATGCAGGCAATGGTTTATGTTCTTTACCTACTGGTAAGAATGAAGGCATCTCAGATGGCTTTATATACGTACAAAAAAATGTTGGTAAAAATTCTATTACTCGAATGAGAAGAGGTAATATTGTTATTGGTGGAGATATTGGTGACAATTCATGCTATGAATTAATATCAGGCTCAGTCACTGTTCTTGGAAAAATTGGAAAGTCTTTCTGTAAAAAAGCAAAAAGGGGTACCATATTTACTAGAGATACTTCAATAGCGAAAGATTATATTAAAGCTAACTTCACTGATCTTACGTTTTATAACTTTTATAGAATTAAAATTAACAAAATGATTAATAAAGTGCTAATTAAGTCGAGACAGCCTGTTAGATATTTTGGTACAAGAAAAGATAAGAAGCTTGTTGAATTATTTTTAATGTAAAACTAATTTATCTTAATCTAGCTGTGAAAAATTGAACTTATTAATCTCGCTTTTGAGAAAATTCACCATAGCTTCTGATGCAAATTCCCTTTTACCAACAGCTCTATAAATAAGTCTGCCCTCAGGGTTCATAAGAAAAGTTGTTGGCAGTCCTGGGACACCCCAGTTAACCTCTAGTTCCATATCTACATAAACTGGAAAAGACATAGGCATGAGTTTTTGGAATTTTTCAATATTTTCAGGACCTGGACCAACATGCAAACCTAAGACCGTAAATTTATCACTTGCGAGTGTCTGATGAAGTTTTTCTAAAAGCGGCATTTCAACTTTACAGGGATTACACCAAGTAGCCCAGAAGTTCACTAGAACAAACTTTCCTTTCAGGTCATCTAATGTGTGTATTTTGCCATCCATACCCATTAGTGAAAATTCAGGTGCGGGTTTAGCAGCCGGCATTGGGTCCATGAGCATATCATTTGCATATAGTGTATTTATGCCTAAGAATAGAGTCAGAAAAGTTGTCGCGAAAATTTTTTTAATCATTATTAATATTTCAACTTATTGTCATGGAACCAATTAGGATCTTCTAGTGAAACGTCACCAATTGGTGCTGCGAAAGCATCCATAACAAGAGTATCCATATTTGAACCAGTCAATGTTTTTAAAAACTCTACGACATCATTGACTTCTTGTTTGCTCAAATTGAGTGGCATCATCAGTGGGCTTATAGTTTCATTTTTCATTCTGCCTACTTCCCTTACACCGCCCTCATTGTAAAAATCGACCACATCCTTCAATGTAGCTAATTGACCATTGTGCATATAAGGACTGGATAATTCAACATTTCTTAATGAAGGTGTTCTAATTTTCCAACGATCATTTGGATCTTGTGTTACTAAATAGAGCCCTAAATCGTTAGGCTTAATTTCATCTTTGAATCTTGAATCGTTAGCATATACAGATGTATCTACATCCACTTCTATACCTGGAGCTAATACTACCTTTTTACGTGGTGGTTCTACATACATGGATGATTTGAAGCCAATGCCTGTATTATGGAGTTTTTCGTCTGTGAATAGGGCGTATTCGTCATTTACAAGGTGACACGCCATACAGTTTCCCTTTCCTCGAAAGATTTCGAAGCCACGTTTAGCAGATTTAGATATGGCTCTAGATTCACCGCCATAGTACCATTTGTCAAATGGTGAGTTACCGCTGAGAAGGCTGTATTGATAAGCTGCAAGAGCCCTAGATAGAGAATCCATGTTAACAGGGCCACCATATGCATTTTCAAACAATCCTTGGTAATCTGGAATTGCCCTAATTTTGTTTAGTATATAACCTGGTGATGGATTCGCCATTTCATTGTGAGCTAACAATGGGCCCCACACTTGATCCTCTAGTGAGTTTTCTCTCGCGTCGTGGAAGAATCTTGATAAGAATGCTGCATTTACTACTGTAGGTGCATTCCTAGGAACTGATCTTCCTTCCGTACCAACTGCAGTTGCTAATTCGTTTTGCGCAAAGCCCATTTCAGGTACATGACAGATAGCACATGATATCGTATCTGTGTGAGATAACCTTCTATCAAAAAATAATTTTCTGCCTAGTTCTATTTTTTCAGGTGTGAGATTTGTTCCTTCTGGTAATTTGAGCTTTGGAAGTCCCAACTGCTGTGTCATTGCTATTGTATACAAATCAGCTGGTTTTCCTGTTCTGTGAAGACTTTTACTTGCACTCTCATAGTCCTTGTCATAGTAGCCGTCTTTGTTGTCACCAGGTTTAGAGAGTTTTGATGTAGTTGATTTAACAGCATCAAGTTTAGAGTTTGTATCTGCAGCTGCAACCAATGTCCCATTGTTTGTTTTTGGGTCTAGTAAAGTTTTGATATCATTTATTATTAAGTCTGCATGTAGGAAAGATACACTATAAATGTTTCTAATTTGTTTATCTTTATCTATCAAGAAAACACGAAGAATGTGCGAAATGGAACCAACATAATTACCTTCGCTATCATACTCTTTGATGATTCTTTGTTGATAACCGTCTAATATAGGATCTAATACGTCAGCATTCTTAGTTGTAATGAATTGCCAGTCAACTAGATGTTTTTCTGTTCCGGCACCATACAATTTCATAATTTCTGGTGTATCATTTTTGGGATCAAAACTGAGACTTACTAGATTAACCTGTTTACCTATAATTGGATCTTTAGAGAGTTTTTGTTGTATTTTGTGAAATACTGCAGTTGCAAGTGGGCAACCATTTATATCTGTACATGTTGTATACATGAAATTAAGAAGTGTTACTTTATCTTCATAGATATCATGAAGTCTTGTCTTCTCTTCACGTTGATTTATTACAGGGCCGTCCTTTGCTGGTGAAAAACTAGCTAGTGTATATGATGATGGACTTGGTGGACTAAAGGTAAGGCTAGTCCATCCTGGCGCTAGAACTGAATTATCATACGTGACTTCCTGAGCAATAACTGCAACAGGTAATAAACATGTAATTAATATCTTCCTTAACATTCCTGTATTATTTTAGTTTATTTTGATATTCAAACAACCTTTATTTTTATAAGTAAAAGGCCGCTTAATATTACTTAAGCGGCCTCAACGTTTCAGCCATTTCACGTTATTAACCACCAATGAGGGTGTCTAATAACTTAGACAAAACTTTACTTAGAAAGTTCTGCTACTTTAGCTCCATCTTTAGGAGATTTAGCATATAGTGAATATGCACCAAATCTCATTTGATGAGGTAAGCCAAGTTTTTCTGAAAGGAAATCTATTGCAAATTGTTGCTCTAGTTTGCCATCTTTATAATGGTAAGCCTTAAAGAATTGTGGCATTTTTTCTGGTCCGTCTGCTTTGTCCCAGTTAGCTAATAATGATGATGTGAAGTAAACACGTTTTCCATCCCAACTTTGAGATAGCATGTTAACTTGGTCACCAATTTTATGTGTGTACACTTCATTAGCATTATGAGG